>CALMPG010000096.1 GCA_937871915.1 uncultured Phycisphaerales bacterium | reverse complement strand
GGGGGGTGGGGGGGGGGGGGGGGGGGGGGGGGGGGGGGGGAGGGGGGGTGCGGGGGGGGGGGGGGGGGGCGGGGGGGGGGGGGGGGGGGGGGGGCAGTATGATTGACGCATGAATCCTGCACCGAACAACATCCCGGGACTTTCACCGCAGGCCGCGGCGTTGCTCGGGGCGTTCTGCGTCGGGCACCGGGTGTCGACGCTGCGGATCTACGGCTCGTTTGTGCGGAACGAACTCACGCCCGAGAGCGATGTGGATGTGCTCCTGGAGTTCCAGCCCGGGGTCGATCCCGATCTGTTCGAGCTCGGGGGCATGCAGCAGGAACTCAGCGACATCTTCGACCGCGAGGTGGACCTGAAGACGCCGGAGATGTTCTCGCCGCACAACCTCCGGCGCGTGATCGCGTCGTCGGTGCTTGCCCATGCCGCGTAGACGAACGCCACGACCGCCGGGGCCGGAGGACCGCGTCCGCGCCGAGCACATGCTCGCGCTGGCGAGGGAGGCGATCGCGCAGTTCGAGGGCGTGACGGAGGCGGAGTTCGCGGCCCGGCGGCTGTACCAGGCGTCGCTGGCGTGGTATCTGCTGGGCATCGGCGAGGCCGCGGCCCGCGTGAGCGACCCATCGCGCGCGCTGGTGCCGGGGGTTCCGTGGACGCGGGTGGTTGGGACGCGGCACATCATCTCGCACGAGCACGACCGGCTGGCGCCGGGGAAACTCTGGCGCGTGCTGCGGGTGCATCTGCCGCACATGGTGGAGGCGTTGGAGGCGACGGTGCATCTGCTGCCGGCCAAGCCCGACACCGCGGGGTGAGACCGGCGGCGGGCGTGCATGGACTCCCGCACCGGATGTCCGCGGAGCCGAGCGTCCGGTGGCGCGGGGCCATGAACGCGCCATGGCAAAGTTGAAAACGGCGGTTCGGTCGGTCGTGGACGCGAACCGCCGGGGAGTGGGCGCGCTGTCGCACCGCCGCCGCGCTCGGTGAACGGATCACCGAGGGCGTGGAGGTGCGCTCGGCTGCGCACACGATCCGGTTGTGGGAAACTCCGCCCCTGCGCGGCCGGGCGTTCTCTGCACGGCTTGCGCAAGTCTCTC
Source organism: uncultured Phycisphaerales bacterium (assembly GCA_937871915.1). Taxonomy (GTDB): domain Bacteria; phylum Planctomycetota; class Phycisphaerae; order Phycisphaerales; family UBA1924; genus UBA4658. The sequence goes on along the minus strand of CALMPG010000096.1, from coordinate 5,087 downwards.
TTGAATCGTTCTACGCGGCCCGTGCCGGTGTGTGCGGAGCGGGGCGGAAAATGTTCAGGGTTTCTCACGCCGCCGAGGCCCGGATTCGGGGCTAATGCCCGGGCGGGGGTGGTGGCGTGCGTCCGGCGCGCTGGGCGGCGATGATGGCGACGACGGCGAGGATCCAGAAGGGGAAGGCGGCGACGCCCGGGATGGCCTCGGCGACGAGGGCGGGGAGGAGTTGCCAGCGGCGGCCCAGGAGGAGGAAGAGCAGCGCGACGGTGGCGATGTCGAGGCCCCACTGGATGGGCGGGATGAACTCGAGCCAGATGGAGAGGGCGTCGGAGACGACGGCGATGGTCATGGCCGCGGCGAGGCGGGCGCTCGAGAGGCCGGGGACGGCGGCGGGGCGGCGGCGGGCGAGGGGGGCCAATGGCGCGCTCGGGTCGGAGGCGACCGGGGGCGTGGAGGGCGTGAACTTGGGGGGATGATGCTTGGCGGTCATCATGGCCTCCCGTTGGCTGAGGGAGAGGTGGGGGCGGAGGTGGCGGTCGTGGCGGGTTCCTGGAAGTCGATCTCGAGGCGGACGCCGTCCTTGAGGCGGTCCTTGAGCGGGGCGTAGAGGTGCTCGGCGAGGATGCGGCGGGCGCTCTCGCGGGCGGCGATGCGGTAGGGCTCCTGCGCGGCCTCGCGCTTGACGTTGGGGAGGAGCTGCTTGCGGGCCTCGTCTTCGACGGCCTTGCCCTCGAAGGCCTTGAGGCTGGCCCACCCGGCGGAGGTCTCGACGATGATCTTCGTGGGGTCGGGCTGCACGACGATCATGGACTCGTCGAGGATGGGCGGCGGGACGCGGACGCGGATGACGCGGTCGTGGGGGTCGTAGTGGAAGTCGGACTCGGTGAGGTTGGCCAGCGGGACGTAGTACTGGGCCTTGTTGTCGAGGGCGACCAGGTGGGAGGTGGTGGTGCCGAGGAGGCCGCCGAGGGGGGAGGTCTTGCGGGCGTCGGCGGTGGTGGTGAAGGAGGCGGTCCAGACGACGAGCTTGGGCTCGTGGCTCACGGTGGTGATGGCGGAGTGGACGATGACGCCGGTATCGGACTTGAAGGCGTCCTTGAAGGCCCCGGCGAGGGCGTGGGTGGCGACGGCGACGGCCTCGGCGGGGGCGCGGGCGCAGGAGCGGAGCACGTAGGAGGTGCCGAAGGCGAGGGCGAAAATGATGAGCGTCCATCCGGCGTAGGGCAGGAGGGAACGTGCGGCGCTGGGCCGCGGCTGGCCGTCCGTGGTCATGTGCTGGCTCCCCGGGACGGTACGCGCGGAAGGGCCGCGGGGTTCACTTCCCCGCGCCCGCCCCGCCCCCCCCGCCCGCCGCTCCGCTCCCGCGCGTCCACTGGGCCCAGAACTCGCCCTGGAGCGCGGCGTCCTGTGCGTTGCCGGACTGGTGGCCCTCGCGCATGCCGGCGAGCCAGGCGTCGCGGCCGGCGCGGGCGGCCGCGGCGGCCTGATCGGCGTCCTTGCCGCCGTCGGCGGGGTGCTGGCCGTCGCCGGTGGGCTTCTTCGTGGCGGGGGATCCGTCGGAGGGCTTCTTGTCTTTCTTGATGTCCTCGCCGCGTGCGTAGCGGCGGGCGTAGTCGTTGAAGGCGGCCTTCTTGAGCGCGGTCATGGCCTGGGTGTCGAGTTTGAGCGCGGCCTTCTGCTCGGGGGTGAGTGCGGCGAAGAGGCGGTCGGCCTCGGCGAGGATCTGGCCCTTGCGGTCGGGGTCGAGGGCGTCGAAGCGCTTGGAGCGGATGGTGTCGATGGCCTCCTGCGCGGAGGTGGGCAGGCCGATGGGTCGCGTGGCGATGTAGAGCCAGACGCCGCCGACAACGGCGACAAGCGCGAGGAGGGAGGCGAGGGCGACGACGGTGCGGCGCTTCCGGGGCGACCAGTCGGCGTCGATGCCGGTGCGGGGAGCGGGCGAAGCGTCGAGGAGTTCGACTCGGGCCATGGGTCAGCGTCCTTTCGCGACGAAACGGGAGCCGGACGGGGCGCGTGGCGACGGCGTGGATGCGGTTGGCGCGGCGAAGCGGCCGACGTGGCCGTCGACGAAGAGGAGGTTGCGTACATCGTGGAAGAAATCGACCCGGACGATGGCGCCGCTCTGGGTCTCGAAGGAGCCGCCGTCGAAGTCGTGGGCGAGGGGCGTCTGCGAGGCGGAGAGGCCGAACTTGGTGAAGTAGAAGGTGCGCTCGTAGGGTCGGCCGCCGAGCTCGCTGAGGTAGGTGTAGGACATGCCGGTGGTGCGGGGCGCGCCGGAGGCGTCGGTGTAGGCGGTGGCGTGCACGACGCGGTCGCCGGGGCAGCGGTAGGCGGTGGTGTCGGGCTCGATGAAGCGGGCGAGGGCGACGTTCAAGGGTGGGGCGTCATCGCGAGAGAGCCACGGCGGGGGCATGTAGCGGGCGAGGGGGAGCGTCTCCTTGAACTCGTGCTTGTACATCTCGACGCCCTGGCCGAGGGACCGCAGGTTGACGGCGCAGGCGGAGCGGCGAGCGGCGTTTCGCACCTTGGGGATCATGGGCATCAGGAGGGCGATGAGGACGGTGATGATCGCGATGGAGCAGATCACCTCGACAAGGGAGAATCCCCGGGGCGAGGGGGCACGATTCCGGTGAGTGTCATCGAGCGAGATGGGTATGGCGGGGCCGCTCGGGGAGGGCATGCGGGGAGCGTACGCGGGCGTTTGAGCCCGCATCATGGGGAGACGGGCGATGGCCGCGGTGTGGGCGCGGCCGGGAGCGCGGCGAAGATGATGTCGGCGTGGCGCTGCGTTGCGCCCGGCTGGCCGGTGATGGCGGCCGTGCCGCGGCGGACCTGGGTGGTCCGGGAAGGGAAGGAATCGGTGCGTCGGGGCGCGATGTTGGGTGTGCGACCGCGAGAGTCCGCGAACGTACACTATCGGCGATGCCGCAGCCGCCGATCCAAGACATCCTGGCCACAATCGTGGCGGCCTTTTCACCGCGCCGCGTGGTGCTCTTCGGGAGCCGGGCCCGTGGGACGGCGCGCCCCGACAGCGACGTCGATCTGCTGATCGTGATGGAGACGCCGTTGCCGTTCTACGAGCGGATCCGGAGCGTGCTCAGGCTCTTCGGCGTGCGGCCGTGGTCGATGGACGTGATCGTGCTCACGCCGGATGAGGCGGCCGCGCAGCGCACGCAGCGGAACTCGATCATTGCGCGAGCGGAGCGGGAGGGGGAGGTGCTCTATGAGCAACCCTGACGATCCGCGGGAATGGCTGGCGAAGGCTGGGAGCGACCTTCTGTGCATCGACAACAACCTTGGGGCGGAGCGAGTGCCGTTCGACGCGGTGTGTTTTCACGCGCAGCAAGCCGCCGAGAAGGCGATGAAGGGCCTGCTTGCCCTTCGGGGAAAGGTGATCCCTCGCACGCACGATCTACTGGCGCTGCTCGACGCATGCTCCCAGGCGGGCGTGTCGGTGGAGTCGATGCGCTCCGATGCCTACTTCCTCAATCCGTTCTCTGTCGCAGCTCGGTATCCCGGCCTTGCGCCCGACCCGGACGAGACGATCGCTCGCCAGGCATCCGATGCGGCCAAGCGGGTGGTGGATGCGGCTACGGCGATGATCGGGGGGTGATGGTTGCGACAATCAGGTCCGCGTGCCTTCGAGTCGCGCCCTGCTGGCCGGCGATGGCGGCCGCGCCGCGGCGGGCGAGTTCGGTGCGCCGGGCGGGGCTCGCGAGCAAGTCGCGGAGTTCGCGGGGGACGTCTGGGGCGTCGGCGATGACGATCGCGCCGGCGGCGGCGAAGGTCTGGACGATGGTCTCGAAGTTGTGGTAGCGCGGGCCGAGGAGGGTGGCCTTGCCCAGGGCGATGGGCTCGATGGGGTCGGAGCCGCCGAGGTCGCCCCATGTGCGCCCGATGACGGCGATGTCGGCGAGGGCGTAGGCGGCGCGGAGTTCGCCGATGGTGTCGAGGAGGAAGCGGTCCATGGGCGTGGGGAGCGTGGCGGCGGAGCGGCGGACGCAGCGGCCGGGGCCGCCGAGGGCAGCGAAGGCTCGTTCGTAGTGCTCGGGCTTGCGCGGGGCGCAGAGGAGTTGCACGCCTTCGGGGCAGGCGGCGTGGAGGAGGGCTTCTTCGCAGTCGAACTGAGCGAGCGCGGCGGAACCCGGCTCGGAGAGCCGGGCCACCCGGTCGATGGGGGCGGTGGAGCCGGCGACGATGAGGGGGCGGTTGCGGTCGATGCCGAGGGATGTGGCGAGTTGGTCGGCTTGGAGTTGGAGGTCGGGGGGGATGTGTGAAGGGGAAGAGGAGGAAGACCCGCCACGGAGTGTCGGGGCACCCGGAGAAGACCCGCCACGGAGTGTCGGGGCACCCGGAGAAGACCCGCCGGGGACCGGCGGGGTACCCGGGAGGGCGTCCCATTTCATGGAGCCGGTGATGGAGAGGCGGGTTTCGGGGACGCCCATGGCCTTGAAGCGGGCGGCGTAGTCGGCGTCCTGCACGGCGGCGAAGGAGAGGGAGGAGAAGGTGCGGGCGAAGAGGCGGCGGAAGCGGCGGTAGCCGCGGAAGGAGCGGGCCGAGAGGCGGCCGTTGATGACGCCGATGGGGATGGTGCGGTCAACACAGGCGCGGACGAGGTTGGGCCAGACCTCGAGTTCGACGAGGGCGACGGCGTCGGGGTTGACGGCGGTGAGGAAACGCTTCACGGCGGGAGAGAAGTCGAGGCAGAAGCGGACGACGAGGACGCCGTCGAGACCGGCGAAGAGTTCGCGGGCGCGTTTGAGGCCGGTGTCGGTCATGGCGGAGACGACGACCTCGCAACCGGCCTCTCGCAGCATGGGGACGAGGGCTCGCAGGGTGTTGACCTCGCCGACGGAGACGGCGTGGAGGAGGATGCGCTTGACGCCGGGCGGCTTGGGCGGGAGCGGCTCGATGTTGCCGAAGCGCTCACGCCATCCCGAGCGCGCTTTGCGGGCCCACCACGGGGCGGTGAGGATGGCCGCGGGGAGGTAGAGGGCGTCGAGGAGGGTCATCGGAGGGGGGAGGGGGGAGGGGGGAAGGAAGTGGCAGACCGAGGCGATGGGCGAGGGACTTTCCGCCATCGGTCTTGCGCG
>CALMPG010000095.1 GCA_937871915.1 uncultured Phycisphaerales bacterium | reverse complement strand
CGCGGGGGGGGGGCCCCGCGCGGGGTGGGGGGGGGGGGGTTGGGGAGTTTTTTGGGGGGGGGGGTGGGGGTGGGGGGGGGGGGGGGGGGGGGGGGGGGGGGGGGGAACGGCTCGTCAGCGCCCCGTGTGCCTCAATGCCAGGGCGCTGCGAATCTCGGACACGGTCGGCACCCCGCCGGAGTAGAGGCGGCATCCCATCGCGTGGCTCGATGGGGCGGGCAGGCCGAACAGGTCGCGACCGTTGACGAGGATCGTCGGCGTCGGCCAGCCGCGAAGGGGGTCGGACCACGGCAGGTCTTCCTGGTTCACTTCCTCGAACGCCGCGGGGTCGGCGAGCGCTTTGCGGAGGTGTGCCCGCAGCACGGGCGTGTTGGGGCAACCCGGGAAGCCGAGCAGTTCGATCTTCATCGCCCCGGAAGGGCGCTCGGCCCGCTGCGCCGCGCAGCCCGGCATGACCGAGGAGAGCAAGCACGCGCCGCACACCACTGCGGACCGGATGGTCATGGCCTGCCTCGCACGGCGATCGACGCCTCTGCCGTCCACTCGGCGGGCGCCAGGCACACGCCGGCGTCGCTGCACGCCTGGAACTTCGCCAGCACCCGGAGCGGAATCGTCGTGCCCGGCACGGCGTCCATCGGGAGCCGGAACGTCGCCGCGACACGCGCGAGGCCGCGGTAGACGTTGATGGAGTCGGCGCCGATGCCCGCGATTGTCAACGTGGAGGGCGTGGGGTAGGCCACTTCCACGACGCCGATCTTCGGGCCCACGGCTGTCCCGGGCGACGCGATCGGGCGCACGTCCACCACGGTGGCGATCAGGAAGTCCGCCGGGGCGGGGTTGGCGTTGATGTGCCAGCCGTTGTCAATACCGAACGTTGCGGTGATGGTGACGGTGTCGCCCGGCGCTGCGGAGCGAGGCTCGACGCTGGTCTCGATCTTCACGTGCGCCGACGAGTCGCTGATGGTCGCGGCCGCGCTCGGAGTCGGCGGGGCCTTGATCTCGACGGCGGGCGCGGAGGCGGCCTCCGGAGCGATCGCCGAAACGGCGGGCATCGCCAGGAAGCGGTCCAGCGCATGGACCATGTGGATGCTGCCGCGAGGAGCCTGCGCCATCGTGCCGGAGAACGCGACGAGCAGTTGCCCGGCCTTGGCGCGGTATGCGGCGCCGTCGGCCCCCGTCGCGGTGGCGAGTTCGATCAGGTTGTGGGCCATGACGCTGTTGCCGCCGGGGGTCGCGTTGTCGCCGATGTCCTTGCCGCGGGCGATCAGGTCGGGCTGGGGCGTGGCGAAGAAGTAGCCGCCGTTGGTCTTGTCCCAGAAGAGCTCGTCGGCCTTGGCCTGGAACGACTCGGCGTTCTCGAGCCACTTCGCCCTCCGCTCGGCGTTGGGCTCGACGCGGTGCAGGGCGAGCAGCCCGTGGATCACGAAGGCGTAGTCTTCGAGGAATCCTCCTTGTGCGGACGCGGGCGCCTTCGCGCCCACGCCGAGGCGCACCGAGCGGAGCAAGCGCCCGTCGGGCGTCCGCATGTGCTCCAGGACGAACGTCGCGGCCTTGGCCGCCGCCATCCGGCATGCGTCGTCCTTGAGCACCTCGGCCCCACGCGCGTAGGCGTCGATCATCATCCCGTTCCACGCAGCGATCGCCTTGTCGTCCAGACGCGGCAACTTTCGGGCCTTGCGCACGGCGGCGAGTTTGCCCAGCATCGCGGTGATCGCTGGCGTGTCGGCCTCGCCGCGTGACTTGCGCACCAGCGTCCCGCCCTCGGGGTGCTTGTGCCCGGGGAAGATCGGCACCTCGGCCAGCTCGAACGCGCCCAGGAACGCCGTCGCGTCCTTGTCTCCCAGCACGCTCGTGATCTCCTCGCGCGTCCACGTGTAGTACGCGCCCTCGACGGCGTCGGTCTCGGCGTCGAGCGCCGAGTAGAACCGGCCGTCCGGTCCCGTGAAGATTTCCTTCACGAAGCGGAAGGTGTCGCGGGCGGTGTCGGCGTAACGCCGCACGCCCGTGGCGGCATAGGCGTCGAGGTACGCCACCGCGAGGTTCGCCTGGTTGTAGAGCATCTTCTCGAAGTGCGGCACCCTCCACTGGCCGTCGGTCGAGTAGCGGTGGAACCCACCGCCGACGTGGTCGTGGATGCCGCCCGCGGCCATCGCGTCGAGCGTCCTGGTCACCATCGCCAGCGTCGCCCCGTCCTTGATGCCCGCGGCGACGCGCTGCGCGTGCACGTCGAGCAGGAACGAGTAGTAGAAGTCGCTGGGGAACTTGGGCGCGAGCCCGAACCCGCCGTTGGTCGGGTCATAGGAAGCGGCGATCTGCTCGACCGCCTTGTCCACCAGCGCCGCGTCGAGCGTCGCCTTGGGGATCGAGGCCAGCCGTTCGCCCAGCGCGCCCTTGATCGCCTCGGCCACCCGCCCCGACACTTCGTTCACCTTGTCGCGCTGGTTCTTCCACGCCTCGCCGAGCTGCGTGACGACGCTTCCGAACCCGGGCCGCCCGTTCTGGTCCGTCGCCCCGAAGTACGTCCCCGCGAAGAACGGCTTGAGGTCGGGCGTTAGGAAGAGACTGTTGGGCCAACCCCCGCCGCCGGTCATCATCTGCGTCGCGGCCATGTAAATCTCATCAAGGTCGGGCCGCTCCTCGCGGTCCACCTTGATGCACACGAACCGCTCGTTCATCAGCGCGGCGATGGCCTCGTTCTCGAAGACTTCGCGCTCCATGACGTGGCACCAGTAGCACGTCGAGTAGCCCACCGACAGGAAGATCGGCCTGTCCTCCTTCCTGGCCCGCTCCAGGGCTTCCGGCCCCCACGGGTACCAGTCCACCGGGTTGTGCGCGTGCTGCAACAGATACGGGCTGCTGGAGTTCGCCAGTCGGTTGGTGTGCTTGAACGCCTGCGCCGCTGCGGCCGCGCGCGCGCCCGCTGCTTTCGGCGGCTCGGGCTGCTTCGCGCACGCGGCCTGTGAGAGCGTGAGCCAGCAGCACGCCGCCAGACCTGCGATCCGGGCGGGCTCGAGGAAGGATCGGCGTTTCGGGGGCATACCAGAGGATAACAGGCCGGGCCTCGCGGTTATTCCCGGCGGTGTTCGAGCCGACACGCCCCCGGGCCGCACGAACGCCGCCGGGCCCACCGCACGGGCCATGCCCGGCGGCAGGATCGACCCGCTGCGCACCGGAGGGCCGACCTCCATGCCTACTTCTCCAGGTCGCTCAGGTTGGCCCCGAAGTTGATGTGGTAGGGTTGCCCGTCGATCACGAGCGCGGGGACGGACTTCACGCCCGCCTGCCTGGCCGCCGCGAGACGATCCTTGCTCTTTCCAAGGTGGACAACCTCCACGTCGTACCGCCCCTTGTCCAGCGCCGCGGCCACCGTGTTCTCCGCACTCACACACACCGGGCAGCCCGCGTGGTAAAACGTTGCCTTGCTCTTCATCGCATAGACTCCTCGTCGTGAGCGTGGACGCGGCGTGCGTCCACCGACCCATCCTCGGAGACTAGCCCGCCCCACCCCGCGATCAACCGGGCACCGTTTGGTGCCCTATGCACATTCCGGTCGAAGTTGCGATGAAAGCCGCTGGAAAAAATCCCCGGTCCGCCAAGCGGGCGACGCCATTGTCTCGCGCGGCGTCCGCGCCGGCCCGGGCACCCGACGTGGCCGCGATGGTCGAGTCGATCATCGGGTGCAAGTGGTCGCTGCACGTGCTGGCGCAGATCCGGACCGGTGTCAACCGCCCGGGCGTGCTGGCCCGCTCGGCCCCGGGCCTGACGACAAAGGTCCTCAACGAGCGTCTGGACAAGATGCTCCGGTTCGGCATCATCGCGCGGCACGCCTACGCCGAGGTCCCCCCGCGCGTCGAGTACACGCTCACGCCCTTCGGCGAGCGCTTCGCGGGGGTCCTCGACGCGGTGGAACGCCTGAAGCACGACGCCGCGACCGGCGCGATCGACGCGGATGGAGCGAGCGCCATCGCCCGGTGACGCAAGGGCCGGCGAAGACTCCCGACGCGCCGCGGGATCGACCCCGGCGCGCCTGACAAGTCTCACGCCGCCACCGTCGCCGCGCACACCTCCGACCACGGCCCCCGCCCGCACGCGCGGGGCCGGTCGTCGCCATCGCGCTGGTGGTCGGCCGCATCGTTCCAGATGATCGACGAGGATGCCCGCCGATGGTCCCGCCCCTCCGAACGTGGCCACTTCGAGTCCAGGCGAGGCGGAGCGGCCTGCCAGAGGCAACTCGGCGAGGGCGAATGGCATTCCCCCGCGGGGGCGGACTCTGTAGATTGGTGTTTGGCTTGGTTCAGCGATGGTTCGGTATTCGGGCTGTTCCCAAGATTGAGGGCGTTCCCTCCGCCGCCCGCTCCGGATCGGAATCCAGCGACAAAACGGTCGCGTCACTCGCCCCGAGGCCGGGAGAGGTTGAGAGATTTCCGGGAGGGGACCACAGGAGCCGTCGAGGTTGCCGTTGGCGGTGCCGTCGGACCAGCCAAACCTCGAGTCCGTCCCCATCCGCGGCCAGGCAATCCGTTCGGGAATCGCGGGGATCTGCGCCCCTGCCCGCTGGCCGGAAACTGGCGCGGACTTGAAGCAAAACCGGCCCGCTTTCGCGGGCCGGTAGGAAGCTCCGGGATGGTACCTTGGAGGAGGAACGAATTAAAGCGAGGCAGCCGGTCGGCCTTTGGACGGGTAGTCTCCTACGGCCCTTGTTTTCCGGCCCCAAACTTGCGCCGGCGACGTCTCCCCGTCTGATTCGGCCCAAGATTTGCTTCTCGCGTTCGGAATCGATCGTTCGGCCCCGTTGTCGCTGCCTGTGACGCCTAAGTGCTCGGGCTGTCATTACTTGTTGACGAGAGGCGTGCCGGCGGATGTCTCGCGTTGGTGCCGCGTCGAATTGACACGCGCCGCCGCGCCGGAGCGCAGGTGGATGCAGCGCTGGTCGGCCACGACGGCGACAGATCACGGGAGCTTGGCTGTGACAGCATTGTCCAACCCGGCGAGTCTGAGGTTGACGTAGAAGGTTAGTCTCACATTGGGGCGAGTTTCGGCGCGCCGGCGGATGTGAACGGCCGCGAGGCCTCCTTCGGCGAGCGATTCGATTCTGGCGAAGCCGGCGCTTTCGTTCCAAAGCCAATCCCCCACCTGCGGCCTTCCCTTGGACGCCGACGGAAGCTTTGCTTGAAGCGGACTCAGCCCAGAAACCAAAGCCCTCACCCTCGTCTCGGCATGCTTTGCCGACTCAATCCACTCGCCCGTTCGATCGTCGACCTGCGCAATGGCACATAGTTCTGCGAGTTGAACCGCCGATCGCTGGGACCGAAGTGGTAAGTACTCAAGGATGTCGACGAGCAACAGATCTCGCTCGAACGCGTCAATGTCGACTCTCAGGCCGGTGGCTACGGCAAGCAACAGCACCCAGAGCGTGCCGTCCCCGATGACGCCTTCAAACTCGTCGGCGCGACCGTCACGGGTGAATCGATCGGCAACGCGCTCAACGATCGTTCCGTCCGCCTTGGCACCCTTCTTTGGCCCGGAACCGGCAACCAGAAGCAGTTCGCAGACGCGCCGGACAATCCGTCGCCATCCGTCCCGATCGGCCTGTGTCTGCACCCATTCTCCGCGAACAGCAAGCAACGAACAAGCCAACGGAAAGGCGACCGCCTGTTGAAGTTGCCGAGCAGTGCATCGTCCCGCAAATTCTGGCTCGGCGAGCGCATCCACGAATCGTTCGACTTGCCGAATCAGTCTCGCTCGATCCGAAGCAGTTACTTCGGGAACTCCATCCCGATCGCCTGTTTCTCCCGTGGTCTCCTCGGGTTCGCTGCTGCTGTCCTGCAGTTCCCGTCCGACCACATCGTCGTCGGCCGACGTTGATCGCGCATCTCGGTCACCGAAGACAAGGCGCATGATTCCCGCGAGCGAGATTCCCCCGGCCCCCATCACCGCGGCGAATGCATGCCGACTCTCTTGCATTTCGTCAAGCGAGCGGAAGATCTGTTCCGGCGTGACCGGTAGCGCGGGCCGGTCAGGAACCACCGGCTTTGCCGCGTCGGGAGACACAAGGCGATCCTCCTCGGCTGTCCAATGACCCACAAGCCAATGGCTCAACTTGGAAATGCCTCGGAGTGTCTGTCCGGGATCGTGAGTGCCAGAGCCGCCTGCCAGCCCTGCGATCGCGCTGATGTCAATCGTTTTGGCGCGAAGTGACTCGAGGGACTCGACGTCCTCCAACCAACATGTGTAGGAGATTGGGGCATCCTTGCCCACTACCGCCGTCACGAACCGGGTACGTGAGCGATGGTCGAGCGTCTCCATTCGCGCTACCCAGCGGTCACCCCCAGCGGCACTGGCGCTCGATTCACGGTCGTCAACGACAACGCGCACCGGTATGGTGGCTGGCATCGCGTGCCGAAAGACACAGGTCACTTGGCCGCTGCCGCGGACAAACGAGGCGTGCACCAACCTTTGCGGGTCGGTCTGCCCCGCCGTCCGTTCGTCCGCGGTGGCCCCGAACGACACGGAGTCCGGGGCCACTGCGGCAGAATCGTCGAGGGCGATGATGCCCTCCAACTCTTCTGGTGTGACGCGATCCAGAGCGACCACGGCCTCTATGTTGCCGCCGTCGTCGGGCGAGCGAAGCCAGGCCGCGGCTGAGCAGTTGGCCGAGCCATAAACTGCAGCCAAACCATCCGCCCCTTCAAACACCGCAACTTTCATGTGGGTGCGAGGCCGTGCCGCACAGGGTCGGATGCGGACCCGCATCCGCATCGACGAGAGCGCCGCGGGAGCAAAGCTGGCCATCAACGGGTCCACCTCGACGATGGCCTCCTCGACTCCAAACGTGCGACGTGCCCAATCCAGCATGGCTCCGCCAACGTCCGTTGATCCCGTCGCCATCCACATTCGACGGAACCGGCGTCCGTTCCAGCGCGCTGCGAGCTGCAGGGCGAGCGTGCTTCCGCCAGCCCCGACCATCAATCGTCCTTCTGGCTGCGCGCTGTTGCCCGAGAGCCATCCATTCGAGACGATCTGATCGATCACTTGTCGTCCGTGAGCGCCCGTGATCCAGCGCGATAGCGAGCGCAGTGCGGCAACGACGTCCGCCGCCTGCGGTGAGCCTGGCTCAGCGCGCCAGGCTCCCGCGGCTTCGCGGTTCCCGGCTTTCGCTGCCGCGTGCTGAACGCCGAGCCAACCCGGACAGGTGAGGTTCGTCGAGCCGCAGGCCACGAGCGCCCCGGTGGGCCCGATCTTCATACAGACTTTGGCATGGAACGCGCCCCCGCTCCATGCCTCGAAGAGCTGGTATCTGCGTCCCAGTTCGACGATTTGTTCTCGCATCGCCGCGATCGCGGTACTGGCCTGCGTTCCATCAGCCAGCACGACGATGCGGCGCGTGCCGGCGGAGAGCAGGTCTCTAAGAACAACCCGTTCAAAGAACATCGGATCGAACTGGTATGTCGTGAGGATTGCCGTGTCATACCCCTCGATTCGGCAGAACTCGCGCAAGTTCATCGCGGCACCTCCGCCGCTTCAAGCGACTTCAGGCCACGTGCGAGCACCGCCCGCCCGTCGTTCGTGATGCCCTCGTTCGCAACGAGACCCAGCTGGCTCAGCCAGCTGATCGCCTGGTACAAACGGGAAGTTGCGCGGCCAGGACGAAGGGAGCTCTCTCCCGTCCAGGTTGTGCCGTCGGACACCAGCAGCGCCACATTGCGGCGCGGGTCCGCCTGCATGCGGTACCACGCGATGAGCAGATGCTGTTCGATTGAACGCCGAGCCAGTTTGGCAACGACCTGTCCAAGCGCCTCGTCGCTGCTTCGCCATGCCCGAACCATCGGGACGAGCACTTCTCCAAGGCCGAGGCGGGCAATAGAAGAGCCGCTCTGAGCGTCGATCGAGAGCACGGCGTCCGAAAGACCGGCTCCAGCCCGAAGGTCGGCGAGAATCCAGGCCACTGGAAGGAGCGCGATGGTTTCGACTTCGGGGTTGTCGCGGAGGGCGGCGATGATCGCCATCTCGTCGATGCCACCCGTCCAGCGGCGCAGGCCGCCCTGTGCACGAACGTTTGTGCATGCCGCGTCGACTGCGCCGCAGAGCTCCCGGATGGGTGTTCCCGCGCCGAAACCAGCCAGGCCAAGGGTTGCGAGAGTTGGCCCCGGATCGAGTTGTTCAATCTGCTTTGTTAGGGCATCGGCCACCGCCGTGCGATTGGGAGCCTCGGCGAGCAATCCCAGCACCTGAGCTACGGCACGTTCATGCACGGCGACGAGGGAGTCGCGCACGAGAAAACGGAGCCACCCGTCAGCCACATCGAGCAGCACGGGGGGTAGCGAGGGCCCACCTCCCGCAATGACGGACTCAAATACCAGGTCCTCGTCGAGCAACGTCGCGCCCGCACCTGCCGCGAGCTGCAACAGATAGCAGTAGGCGGCGACCCGTGCGTACTCCCCTGCTCTCGGCCTCACGGGGCAAATGGCATCGATGAGCATCTCCCGTTCTGCACCGGCGGGGGTCGAGATCGGAAATGCCGCCGCCAGGTCCATCGCTTGCTGCCGATCGAGCGGCTGCTCCGCCGTCGACACGTCGAGACCCATCAACGCGGACAGCCGCCCCAGGATGCGATTGGCCTCCTGGGCCAGCGGCACTCCGCGCTCCTTGCTCAGCGAGGGGACCGAACCCCTACGGAGTGCCAAGCCCAGATCCTGGGACGGTCCCGCGTAGGTATCCATCGCAAGAATCTTCGTGAGCCGCTTGGCGGAGGGGTTTGATGAACCAGTCAACTCCTCCGAAGCCCTGTCCGCACCCACCATGCGCAGAGTCGGAATCCCCGAGAGCTTGTGGCCGAGCACGAGCGCCGCCTCACACTTTCCGGCAAAGGCGTTGAACGAGTTTCTGTCGTCCGGCCCGCGGAGATCGGTGTAGCGGTGGATCACCCACGAGCGGAAGCCGAGGTAACGGATGAGCGGTGATATCGTCGTTACGCCGTTCATCAGCTTCACCGCGATACGCTCTGCCGGGGCGCGAAGCCCGAGCAGATCCTGACCGCGGGAGTCCGCCCAGGGCGTCACGACCTGTTGCGGGGCGGGTGGTGATGTTGCGAGTTCGGCTAGTTCCACGGCTGTAGTGTCCTCGGTCCCGCGCTCATGCCTCTGCTGTCATGAATACTGCGTGTCCACCAGGTATCCGCGGTGTCCTGACCCCGAGCAGCGATATCCACCCGGCGCTTTGTGCTCGTTGAGCTGATAATCGCCGGCAGTGGAGCGTTTGAACTTCTTGTTGCAGTACGGGCACTGAATGATGTAGACCGTTCCAGAGCCCGAGGAACGGGGCGACCGAAATGATGGCTCTGCCGGCGGCCGCGTCGTGAGCGGCGGTGCATGCAGGCCTCCCGTCGAAGCAAACTCTACTCGATAGCGGGGCGCAAACGTCTGCTGGGTGACCCGCACGCTCTGAATGCGGTCAACTCGATACGCGCGGGGTTCACCAGTGTCTGCACGGACTGCGTACAACAGAAGGTTGCCCGCCTGTGAACGGCGCAGCGAATACGGCTCAATGGTCCGGCGCGAGTCGTTGTAGCCAAGCTCCACGCACAAGCGGTTCGCGGCCGCGAAACGGATGGTCTCCATCGGGACGGTCCCGCCCCAGACGCTGACCGTGGCCGGCGGCACCCAGGTTGGCTCGACGGATTCGGAGGCGACCTGGAGGGACTGAAGGGCAGGCGCCGCCGATGTCCCCTCAAGCCACGCGAAAATCCCCGGCAGGATGTTCCAGAAGTCGTCGAACGGCGGGAGTTCGGGCAACTGGTGCCTGAGCATGTTCTCCCACTCGGACTTCGTCTCTTCCAGCCGCTCCGTGGTCTGCACGGAGGCCAACGATGGCACAGGCACGCCCTTGGTCTGGCACTTCTCGATGAGCACGGCCCGGATTTGCGCCGCGACAGCGGCCGCCTGCTGGTCCTCTCGGCGGTAAAGGTTGACCACGTCGTAGAGATCACGCGGTCGTCCCCGCTCGCCCAGCGCCCGGATCTTCTCGGCAAAGACCTCTTCGAAGCAGTAGCACCGGACCACTCCGGGATCGGGGAGCGTGTCGGGGTACGGATGCGCGATAGCGCGCTGCACGGTGGGACGGACGACCTTCTCCGATGAGCTCAGGTCGAGCTTCACACTCGCCACGTGCGGTGTGCGGCGCGGGCCGACGTAGTAGATGCGCCCCTCCGTGTACTTGCCGGAGGCGTGACCCTTCAGTGCGGGCGCTCGCTGTGAGAAGTCGATTCCCGATTCCTCTGCCACTCGGTCGAGCGCTGCCTTGAGCGGAGCCTCGATATCTGCCGGGGCGATCGGGCCATCCGGCAGCACCGTGAAGTCCAGGTCCTCCGAAAACCTGTACGTCTCGATGTAGCATTTCTTTAGGCTGGTCCCGCCCTTGAAGGCCCACCTCTCGCCGAGTGTGGCCTCGGAGCCGATGCCCCACAGCAGCCAGCCGATCACGTAGTCCTTTTCAACCACGTCCTCGCGCAGGCCCCATTCGCGCACCCGCTGATCGATGTCGGCCCGCGTGATCATGACGGCTCCTCCCGCTTGAGTTCAACATTCACGCGGAGCCCCCAACGCTTGAGCACGCGGCCGTTCGTGTCCACCGATGGGTCGAGCCGCGTCAGGCCCGTGCTCACGCGAGCGCAGCAGGCATCGGTGAGCGTGTGAACGTCGAGACGGAGCGTTTCAATTATGTACCCGAGGCGTTTGAATACCGTGCGGTTCCCGAGGCGATCGCCGTACTCCACGAGCAGTTTCTCGTTGCGATGAGCGCCGCTGAGATACTCACGCACGACGGCGGCCACGTGCCGGATGCCGCCACCCAGCCGCGGGTCGTCGAGGATGTCGACCACGGTGCGCGTTGGGTCGGACACCTTGACCTTCACGCGATCGCGCCACACAACGCGAGTGCCGAAGTGCGCATTCTCGGGGACGTGCTTGAGACGGAACGCGGTGCCCTGCACTTCCACTTCGGTCCCGCGGATCGGACGCGCCGTCATCACCACCACGCCACGGAAGACCTGCTCGGTCAACTCCCAGTGTTCGCACGCGCTCCAGCCGCCGACGTAGCAGGGCGCAAACACCGAGACTGCGACGCGCCACGGGTCCTCTCGCCAGTCAGAGGGTTCAGAAGCGCCCAGCGGTACAGTGGTGTAGACGCCGCGACGGACGCGCGAGAGCCAACCCCGCGATGCCAGGTAGCTGAGGAGCCTTCGAACCTCGGCCGGCGGCATCCGCAGCACCCGCGCGGCGGCGGCCATGTCGAACGGCCCCGCAACGTCGCGGTGGAGCCGCTCCAAGGCCGCCCGGTTTTTCTCATCGATTCCCAGCCGCACGGTATAGCACTCCTGCAATAGTACCAACTAGATCGGTACTTCTGCCGATCCAGTATACCCAGGTGAACGGGTTTTGGACGGATACAGGCTGCGTGGCCCATCCCCAAGGGCACTCATCGCTGAATCGCCTGGATCACCGCGCGATCGCGGCGGTGCCGGCGCTGCTTGGCGATGGTTTCACGGGGCACGATGCTGAGCGACGTGAAGGGAACGCCCCCTTCCACCACAACGGTGTGGAGCCGTCGGTTGGGACCACAAAGGTGTGCAGCTCAAGGTCTCGGCCCTCCGGGAGCAGTCGTCGTACTCGATCCGCGACCGGTCCTGGTGCGGCATCAACGACGACGAGCTCCCGGAGATGCGGGCTGTGCTCGATGCTCTTGCGGAACAATCTGCAGATGGCCGCGTCGCTCGCGGGAAACGAAAAACCGAACACCACCAAGCGGCTGGCCTCCTCCAGAGCGGAAAGCGAGGCGTCCCACATTCGCTGCAGATGGGGGTAGGCCTTGTACGTCTTGGTCATTGACGGGAGCACGAGCACGGGTTCTGTGGGACCGTGGCAGCAGTTGCACGCGAGCATCTGGAATGGGCGACAGCCAGGATCAGGAATCAGGCAGTACTGCTGCTGACATCCGTTGCCTCGGCATGTGTGCCATGTCACCGAGCCGTGGAGTTTCAGAACAGCGCCACGCCAGTGGACGGGCGGGACGGGTTGATCGCCCGAACATTGGCATTGCCACATGAGGAGGGAGCGGAGTTTGCAGTGTGGGCAGGACGGCGCAGCCTGACCGTTGCCCAGGTGAACCATGCCGGGACGATTCGAAAGGAGAAGTTCAGCGATCCGGTCGTAGTTCGTCGTCACCGTGGTCGTGTTCGCATCCGCGAGCTGCAGAAACTGAACCGCCCAATGCCTGGGATCGAATGATTCATGGCTCAAGCGCCGCAGGATGTACTGGCTGAGTTCGGCACGCGCGTTCGCCGCGAAGGATGGTCCGAACGTCTCTCGACATCGCTCGGCCGCGACCGGGGCATCTTGCAGCTGCTCGATCGACAGCAGTACTTCTTCGACATTCGCGGTGCGGGGGTTGCCAAACCACTCCCGCATGAAACAGTGCAAGTTGGGGCACGCCACCTCCTCCAGACGGTCGAAGAAGTTCCCCATCAGCGGCATCGCTCCGCTGGTAACGCAGGTGGAGAATCCCGCGCCAAGCCAAAGCACGGTGTTCCCGGAGAACACCGTTCCAGTTGGCGTGATCGCATCCGTGCGGAACGTGCATTTCACGACATCATTGTAGCGGACTGCCCATCTTCGACGGCCCGATTACCGCGGCGGCCTCCATGTCACCCCAGGTCAGGTCCTTCGGGCCTCAGCGAGCAGCCGCGTCTGTAGTGGCGTCGTGAAGTCGAGACATCACCGGCGAGATGCCTGGTAGGGACCCAGAGCCCACCATCCTCAAACCGGAGCACTCCCTTTGATCCGTCCCACCGCGCCACAGCCTTGCGCCCGCGAGGCGGCGATGTCGTCGGCCGAACGCCAAGAACGGGCCGCCGAACTGCTCGCCCGGGCCGTTCGGCGGCACTTTGGTCGTCCCGGCTCCCGCGCCGTCGAGCATCGATCTTCTCCGCCGTCTCCGCTTGACTCTCGCGTTGATGATCGCCTCAGTGGTCCGCTTAGGTCGGGGGCGTCCCCCGACGGCCAGAAACGAGGTGACGCATGAACGGACGATTGTCGGCACAGATTCGGGCGCTGGTGAACCTACGGACCAGCGAGCTCAAGGACAAGTACATCGAGGTCTACGGGGAGGAGCCGTCGACCAACAACCGCGAGAACCTGCTCAAGCGTGTGGCGTGGCGCATGCAGGCCAACGCTGAAGGTGGTTTGACGGAACGCGCCCGCCTCCGCGCCGACGCGCTGGCCAACGACGCGGACCTGCGGGTGCGGGCCCCGTCCCAACGGCCCCTCGCGCCCACGCCGCTCGCCCCCGAGGTCGCGGCGATCGGTGCCTTTCGCCAGCCCCCAAAGTTTGCCCGCCCGGCCGTCGGCACCATCATCACCAAGGATTACAAGGGAACGCGGCTCGTGGTTCTCGTCCGCGCCGATGGGTTCGAGTGGGAAGGCCGCGTCTACCGGTCGCTCTCGGCGGTTGCCAATGCCGCGACGGGCAACCACTGGAATGGGAACCGCTTCTTCGGGATTGATCGGGGCAACCGCCCAGCCGCCAGCCAGGCTCCCACCGAGGCGGTGTCGGCATGAGCGGGCGTGCATCCACGCCGCCGACGCCCCGCATCCGCTGCGCGATCTATACGCGCAAAAGCAGCGAGGAGGGGCTCGACCAGGAGTTCAACTCGCTGGACGCCCAGCGCGAGAGCGGCGAGGCGTACATCACGAGCCAGAAGAATGAGGGCTGGGTGTGCCTCCCCACGAAGTACGACGACGGCGGGTTCACGGGCGGCAACATGGAGCGCCCCGCGCTGCGCCGCCTCATGAACGACATCGCCGCCGGCGAGGTGGACTGCGTGGTGGTCTACAAGGTGGACCGCCTCTCGCGATCCCTGACGGACTTCGTGAAGATGATGGAGGTGTACGACCGGCACAAGGTGTCGTTCGTCTCCGTCACCCAACAGTTCAACACGACCCATTCGATGGGACGGCTGACGCTGAACATCCTGCTCTCGTTCGCACAGTTCGAACGGGAGATTATCTCGGAGCGGACGCGGGACAAGATCGCCGCCGCCCGCAAGCGGGGCAAGTACGCGGGTGGTCGGCCCGTGCTGGGCTACGACAACGTGGGCGGCAAACTCGTCGTCAACGAGGCGGAGGCCTGCCAAGTGCGAGAGGTCTTCCGCACGTACCTGCGGTGCGAGACCATCCGTCGCGTCGTCAACGACCTGGAGAAACGCGGCTGGACGACCAAGAAGTGGACGACCAAAGACGGGCGCGCCATCGGCGGGCTGGCGATCAACCGCACCCTGCTCTACACCATGCTCACCAACGTGCTCTACATCGGGAAGGTCTCGCACCACAAGGATGTGTACGACGGCGAGCACCAGGCGATCGTCGACAATGAGACTTGGGATCTGGTGCAGGCCAAGCTCCGGTTCAACGCCGTGACCGGCGGGTCGGAGGTCAACAACATGCACGGCTCCCTGCTCAAAGGGCTGCTGTGGTGCAAGGGCTGCAACCGCCACATGCTGCACTCGTTCTCGACCCAAAACGCCAAACGATACCGCTACTACGTCTGCTCGCACGCGCAGGACCGCGGGTACGACCGTTGCGACAGCAAATCAATCCCCGCCGACCAACTCGAGCAGTTCGTCGTCGGCCGCATCAAGGCGATTGGGCGCGACCGGCAGCTCGTTCGGCTGGTGGTGGAGCACGCGCAGCGGCAGGACCGGACGGAGATCGAGGCGCTTGAGGTCGAGCGGCGGGCCCTGCAGCGTGAATGCCAGTGGAACGCGGTCGAGACGAAACGGCTTACGGTCGAGGGGGCCGGCACGGATGCGGCGCGGGCGAGACTGGCGGACATCGACGGCCGCGAGCGCCTGGCGCGGAGGCGGCTCTTGACGATTGACGACGACGTCGCGCGCCTCCGCCAGAAGATCGTCGGGCGGGAGGAGACCGAGGCGGCGATGGCCGAGTTCGAGCCGTTATGGAGCGCGCTCACGACCCGCGAGCAGGCGGCGTTCCTCAAGCTCTTGATCAGCAAGATCACTTTCGATGGCGCGGCCAGCGAGATCAGCATCACGTTTCATGCGGAGAACGAATGGCTGGCCAAGGAGATCCCACCATGCCCGACGGCGCAACTGTGACGTTCAAAGTCCATCTGACGCGCGGGCCCAAGACGCGGCGCGAACTCAAGGAGGGCGAAGCCCCGCCGAGGGTGACGCCGCCGGAGGGGCGCACGCCGCACATCTCCAAGCTCATGGCGCTGGCGATCAGGTTCGATCGACTCATTACGACCGGCGCGGTGCGCAACCAGAGCGACCTCGCCAAGGCGGGCCACGTCACCAGCGCACGCGTCAGCCAGATTATGAACCTGAACCATCTCGCGCCGGACATCCAGGAGGAAATCCTGTTTCTGCCGCGGGTGACCCTGGGACGCTGCAAGATTTCTGAGCAAGTCCTGCGTCCCCTGACGTGTACGCCCGATTGGACCCAGCAGCGGCGTGCGTGGGCCCGCATTCAGGCTGAGAATCTGAAGGTAACGCCCCAACCAGGCACGCCCGTAAGTGTCGCTCGGGGCAGTGGTTGTGGAAAACCTGTGTAGCGACTGTCGAACCCGGTCGAAAGCAGAACACGGGCCGCTCGTTTGGTGTATACTCGGCTCATTCGCTCCCGGTTGGATACCGGGGCTATCTCTGTGGCGGAGGCCGGGTCCCATGAGCAGTCTTTCGTTCCGTCGTTTCACGAGCGCGTACGCGCTCCGAGAGGTCGATCCCGCGGCGCTGATCGATTTCCTGAGACCCCACGCCGCGTTCTTGGCCGCACACGGCGTCGTGCTCCCAACCGATCCGGACCGCCTCGACATCGAGCGGGTCGAGATCGCCCTGCTCACCAGCGTGGGTGATCTCCCCGTCGAGTTGGTCGATGCCCTGTGGCACATCCACGAGATGTCCACGCCCGCCGGGATGGACTCGCTGCTCAGCGCCGCGGACCAGGCGGGCATGGCGCTCCCGAATGACCGCCTCGCGCCGGCGGACATTGCCACGCGGGTCTGGGTGGCAGATCCCGACCTGCTGCGCCGCTGCCACAGCGAACTTTCGGTGATGCGCCGCCGCAGCTTTGAGACGTTCGTTCCGGCAAAGGGGGCCACGCGGGCGTGGGTGCCGCCCGGGCCGGAGACGATCGCGGCCCTCGACGCCGCCGTGGCCGCGTGGTACGTCGCCAACCGCCGGGGGCGGGGCGCTCGCGTCCTCTTCTTCGACCACGGCGACCAGTTGCGGTTCCTGGTACGCCACGGCGGCCCGTACCGCCGCGAGGGGAGCCTCGACGAGGGCGAGCCGGGGTGCGTCCGCTACCGCCCGATGGCCCACGGCGTCGTCGTCTTCGATCGGCGCACCTGGGAACTGCGGATCAACGGCGGCACGAAAGGGGAGCGCGCGATGTACCGCGAGCTCGTCGGCCTGCACATCTTCGGCCGGCGTGAGATGTTCCCTCCCGATCCCGACCGATACGACCTCGAGCCGCTCCGCGCGCTGGGGCGACGCAGTCTGGTCTGCACCGACGTGGCGGGGCTGGCGTCGGTGCGGCTGGGGGGGGTGTCCGCGTAGGTGGGGGGGGCGGTGCACCCCCCCCACGGACGGGTGGGGGTGGGCGTCGTTGGGGCCGGGGGGGTGCCGGCGGGTTGGGGGGGGCCGGCCCCGCCGCCGCAAGGGCGAGAAGGCGGACGACGTGCTTCTGGCGCTCGAAGCGGCGGGCGAAACGATCTCGTCCGATGCCCTGCTCAGCAATGCCACATTCGATGTCCGCTTCACCGACGGCCGCAAGCCACGACCGGTGACCATCAGGCATGGGAACACCGCTTCGTACACCCGGGATACCGACACCGAACTCATCGAGGACTTCCTCCGCCGCCGCGGGTTTGTGAAGGGGACCAGGGAGGTGGCCCATGCGGCTTTGGCGAGCGCTTGAGAACATCCAGGGTTGGGCCGGGGTCCGCTCCGTGTGGCGCGAGCACATGGGCGACGAGCTGCAGTTCCTCGAACCCCTGCTCAGTCCGATCGAGGAACTGGCGATGTCGGTGCCCTGGCCGGGGACGATCGAAGGCCGGAAGGTCGTCATGCACGATGGCGACGACATCGTCGCGGTCGACCGCGAGACGTCCGAGGCCTCGCCGATCACGCGCGAGGACATCGTGCTCTGGAAACTCGACGCCGACAGGCTCTTCGCAGGCGCGGCCTCGGCGCTCGACCTGATCGGCACGCCCTCATCGGTCGGCATGGGCAACCGCCTGTGGTGGCTCGGGGAGTTCGTGCCCGTCGAAGGCGAGCGATTCCCGGTCTACCTCGCCACCACACGGGACGCCAACGACCTGCTCAAGAGTACCGGGATCGTCTCGGCGCTGTCGCGCCGGCCCTTCGTGCTGGTGACGCCCTCCCGTCGCACCGTCAGCGACGCGGTCAACAGCGTCGTCGAGGGCCGGGGCTCGGCGTGGATTACCCTCGATGAAACGCTGAGTTGGAAAGGCGAGGGCGTCTTCGAGGCCAAGCGTTCCTTGGCTCAATTCCTCACCGCGCTCGTCCAGCGGCACGTCCAGGTGGCCGCGCAGCGGACCAGCGTGCCGCGATTCCCGACGCCTACAGGGGCGCGGTGGTCGGATGTGCGGGTTCGTTTCACGGACGGGCACACCGTCTCCATCACGGTTCGTGACCAACAGGGAACATTCGACTACGCGTCGATGGGCATGGGGGTGACACGAACCCGCAAGCCCAACGTGCAGTGGGCGCTCCTGTTCGCGTTTGCGAAGAGGCGCGGCATCCTGGATTGGGAGAGCGGGGACGCATCGCCGAAAAACCAGAAACGCCGGGAGCGGCTGGCCGAGCGGCTCCAGGCCTTCTTCGGCATCGCCGGCGACCCGATAACGCCCGAGGGGAACGGGTGGCGGACGCTCTTCCGGATCGACGCCGACCACTGACGCCATCGACATGTCGATGGCGTCGTCGAGGTTTTCTCAAAGAACTGTGCGATACCCAGGTCGTGCGCAACCCGCTGATTTTCAGCGGGTTGCATCGCTTTGTGCTCTTGGGTTCTCCGTGAAATCCATCGCCCCATCGACAAGTCGCCAGTCGGGGACGACAGGCCCGCATCCCACGCCATCCCCGCCCCGGTGAGCTCTTCGCCGGACCTGTCGCTCCCCGGGGCCTTCTGGCCATGCCAGAAAGGTCCGGCCATGCCGTCCCCCCGAATCGATCCATCGACCCTGCAGTTCGCCCGCAAACTCGCCCGCATCAAGGCCTGCCAGCTCGGACGCCTGATCCGAACCTGCTCCCGCGAGGACCTGGAGCAGGAACTCCTGCTCGAGGTGGTCGTCGGATGGGAGCGGTTCGATCCCGCCCGAGGCAAGCCCGCCGCGTTCGTCGAACACCTGATCCAGCAGAAGGCCTGGAAGCTCCGCCGCGCCGCGGGCTCCGAGCGCTGCGCCCGCTCGTTCGACGCCGACAGCCATGACCAGCCCGTCGGCGACGATGAACTCCGGCACATCGCCCTGCGCATCGACGTGGACCTCGCGGTGAGCAATCTCCCGCCCGACCTGCGGAAGGCGTGCGACGAGCTCCGCCGTGAATCCGTGAGCAGCGTCGCCCGCAGCCGCGGAGTGCCCCGCTCCACGCTCGACTCGTCGCTCAAGCGCGTCCGCGAGACGTTCCGCCGGGCGGATCTTGATCAGTATCTGGGCTGAACGGTGCTCTGGACGTCGCTATCGCCCGTCCGCATGAATGTCGGTACCCTGTGCCCATGCCAGCACCCCGGTTGGAGCAAAATGCAGTTATTCGGCGGCCGCGGGTGGCATCGCGCATATGGCGTCGATGGGGCCTGAAGTACCTTGTCGCGTTCGTTCTCGTTGCATTCTTGTCCGCCGTGGCGTTCCGTATCGCCGTCACGTTCAAGAGCGGATTGGTGCTTGGGTATTCGGAAGGGGTGTCACCGGGGTTCTGCGACTGTCTCTACTTCAGCATTGTGACAATTTCATCCCTGGGGTACGGAGATATCCGGCCGATCGGGTGTGGTCGAGTGATTGCCGCGGTTGAAGTGACTGCCGGGCTCGTCCTGATTGGGCTGTGGATCTCAGCAATGGCGTCGTCGCGGCTTGAACTGTTGACCGAGCGCCTTCACGGCCATGCGGTCGACGAACGCTTCAAACAGTTTCGGACAAACATCGTCCGTTTGTCGTGCGAGTTCGCTGACTTGGCTCAAAAGCATGGGCAGGCCCAGAGCGTGGACAGCGCACGGCTCTGGTCGACCGGGAAAGACTCTGAAGATGCCGTGATGGACGAGCTCTACGCCGCGGTGTGGGGCATTGTCAGACACCTGCGTCGCGAGATTACTGAGGGGGAGTTCTTCGAGACCACCTCTCAGCGATTCACGGGACGACTCCTCGGTGCGTGCATCGAGTCGTTGAAACACCTCGCTGCAGCCTCACACTCTGGTGGCGTTTTGGACGTCAACAACCCTCAAGCCGAAGGCAATCTCAAGCGCCTCAACCAGGTGCTTCATGACTACCAGGTCATCGCAGACTGCATGCAGCACAACAGCCCGCACGAAGAGCATCGTGTTGCTGGCTCAGAATTGGCTGCCAATATCGCCAAGCTGAATCCTTAGGACACAGCTCCGCACGTCGTTCTGGTGCTCCACAACTGCGAACGCTTGCGGTGCGCTCCTTGGGCGGGAGAACGTCAGCCGTTTTCCGTCGTGAGATCGGCCGGTCGTCGGCGAGAAGTCTGGTAGCGGGTGCCGCCACCCCTCTGTCTGATCCCACGCCGCCCGGAGCACGCACGCATGCACACTCGCTCACTCGTGTACCGCTTTCAGTTCGCAGAGGACACCGACATGGAGGAGGTCGAGAAGACGCTCGGCGCTCGCTCCCCTTATCAAGTCCATCGCCGAGACGATCACCCGCGTGGTCGTCTCGGCGACGGCGTGGATCCGGCAGAACAAGGAACTGGTTGTCTGGGCGCTCAAGGTGGCGGCCGCGATCGCCGTCGCCGGCGCGGCACTGATCGCGCTGGGGTGGATCATCGGGGCCATCGGCACGGCGCTCGGTGTGGTCGCGGCAGTCATTACTGGGATCGGAACAGTCTTTGGCGTCATCGGCGCGGTGATCGGGGCTCTGCTCTCGCCCATCGGGATCGTCGTCGCCGCGATTGTGGCCCTCGGCACTGTGCTGGTCATCACCACCGGCGTGGGCTCCAAGGCCCTGGACTGGCTCAGCGCCAAGTTCGGCGAGCTCAAGGCCTGGGTCAGCGAGGTCGTCGGGGGGATTGCTGACGCACTCGCCGCCGGGGACATCGCTCTCGCGGCCGAGATCCTCTGGCTGGCCCTCAAGGTCATCTGGCAGCAGGGCGTGGCGGCGCTGAACAAGGCCTGGCTGGCGGCGAAGGAGTTCTTCGTCTCGACAGCCTACTCCATGTGGTACGGCGCGCTGGCGGCCGCGGAGATCGTCTTCCACGCCCTCGAGGTCGCCTGGATCGAGACCACGGCGTTCCTCTCCAAGACCTGGACCAACTTCGCTACCGGGTTCCAGATGATCTGGGAGGAGGCCTCGTCGTGGGTCGCCAAGCGGATGCTGGAGATCCAGGGCCTGTTCGATTCCGGGCTGGATGTCGACGCCGCCAAGAAGAATGTGGACCAGCAGCTGGAGTCCCGGCTGGTCGAACTGGAGAACCAGGCCCAGCGGGATGTGGATGCTCGCGAGAAGCAGCGGGCGATGGACCGCAAGCAGTCGGCCGACATCCACGACGCCACGATGGCCCAGATCGGCCAGGGGTTTGAGGATGCCCAGAAGGAACTCAAGGACAAGACCGATGCGGAACTGGCGCAGAGCCAAGCAGACCTTGAGGCCGCCAAGCAGCGGCTGGCCGACGCCATCGCCGAGGCCAAGCGCAAGCGCGAGAACATGCCGCAGACCGGCCCCGGCCGCACACCTGACGATCTGATGTCGCGGTTCAACGACGGCATCGCCAGCCTGTCGGACCTCATGGGTCGGCAGATCAGCGTGCGCGGCACGTTCAACGCCGCAGCGCTCTCGGGGCTGGGGGCGGGGAGCGATGCGGCGGATCGGACGGCCAAGGCCACCGAGCAGACGGCGAAGAACACCAAGAAGGTCGCGGACGCGGTCGCCAACGGCGGCCTGGCGTTCGCGTGATGGAGGGACTCCGTGTCGGTTGAAGTGCGTGAGAAGTTCGAGTCGCGGAAGCTGGTCAAGACCGTGACCGGCAGCAACTCCTCCGCGGAGCTCGCGTTCGTCGTGCTCGGCACGGACGACGACATCGCCGCTCGCAACGCTCTGGAGACCGAGTCCCCCGCCAACTACGCCAACCTCCCACGCCAGTCCGTGCAGGTTGAGCCCCTGGGACCGAAGCTCTGGGACGGGCTCGTGCGCTATGGCCAGGAGAACAACTCCAACCAGATGCAGACTGGGGAGTCGACGTTCTCGTTCGACACCGGCGGGGGCACGCAGCACATCACGCAGTCGCTGCAGACGGTCGGGCGCTTCCCGGCGTCGGGACAGACAGCGCCGGACTTCAAGGGCGCGATCGGCGTGACGCCCGACGCCGTCGAGGGTGTGGATATCACCGTCCCCGTCTACCAGTTCGCCGAGACGCACTACAAGCCCGACTCCCAGGTCACCGGCTCGTACAAGGGCATCCTGTTCGACCTGACCGGGAAGGTGAACGGCGACACCTTTAAGGGCTTTGCGCCCGGCGAGGTTCTGTTCCTCGGCGCGTCGGGCTCGAAGCGCGTGCAGCTCGGCGAGAACGCCGACTGGGAGATCACTTATCGCTTCGCCGCCAGCCCCAACCGCACGGCTCTCTCCATCGGCGGGATCACCGGAATCAGCAAGAAGGGGTGGGAGTACCTGTGGGTCCGCTACGCCGACCACGCTGACCTGCTGGCCAAGGCGCTGGTGAAGCGCCCCATCGCGGCGTATGTCGAGCGTGTGTACGAGAGCGGGAACTTCGCTGGATTGGGGCTGTAGTCATGGGCGATGACCTCCGCAAAGTGCGAGCCGGTGAACCCCTCCGCATTCCTGCGCGCACCTACAACGCGTTCGTTGATGCGGCGGCGGCCCTGCGCAACGGCCAGGCGGACCTTTCGGTCGATCCCGCGGGCTCATCGCGCCAGCACGGGGTGATCCCCGTTCGCAACGACTCGGGCGCGGACCTCGACGCCTTCCACGTCCTGGCGATCGATGGCCCGCTCTTCCTGCCGGCCACGGGAAGCGATGACGGCGGTGAGCAGGCCTTCCAGAACACGGTGGCGCTCAAGGGCGTCAGAGCGGGGGAGCGCACTCCGCCCGGCCAGTTCGTGGTGTCACGCGGGCCGATCAGGGATGGGGCCATCGGACTCTGTGTGGTCCACGGCGTCACGCCCGTCCGCATCCTCATAGAGGATGAAAATCACGAGTTCGCGGACCTCAAGGCCGACGAGACCGTGCTGGCCTCGGCGGCCTCCGGCGGGACCGCGATCCTCTGGAAGGAGAGCGGCACTGGGGAGAAGTGGGCGGTGGTCGAGATCGGCCGCCCACCCCGCGATCGCATCGTGGCCATCCTCGGGGAGGCGGTCGAGATTACCGGCGAGCGATTCCGGTGGCGTTACCCCTGGCACGAGGCCCGCCTGGACGGCGATCCTGGCAGCGACACCTTTGGCAGGTACGTGCGGCTTGAGCACGGGCTGTCGTCCGCGGGCGATTCGGCGCTGCACGCGATCAACCGATTCGAGAGCCACCACAGCGATGTGCCGACCGACGACCCCGAAGGCACGGATGGATTTGGGGCGCTCAAGTCACTCTTCATCCCCGGCCAACTCGAGAATCCCGACGGCGATCAGGGGTACTGCCCGCGGAAGGCGGCGGTGCCCATGCTGCGCCCTGTGCTCAAGGGCGTCGCCGTCGAACTCGCCGCCGAGAAAGACACCAAGGGCAAGACGGTCTGGGCGTTCCAGGCCAACAACCCCGCCGAGCTCACGGAGATGGACGTCCCCGTCTGGGAATATGTCTGACGCCAAGCCCGCCATTCCCGCCCCCCCGATCGACCTCGAAGCCCGCCGCGAGCACGAGCGGAAGAAGTACCTCGCGCTGGCGGCGGACCCACGCTCGACCTACGGCTCCAGCAACCACGGGCGCTTCGCCTACGACCTCGTCCGCGGGCTCAAACCCCGCTTCGTCGTGGACTTCGGGTGCGGTCGCAACGACTTCGTTCGGCACCTGCGCAGGCGCGGCGTGGACGGGCTGGGCATCGACTTCGCCTTTCCGCAGGCCGACGTGAAGGCGCCCATGCACCGCGTCCCGATCTCGTCGGGCATTGCCGACGTGGTCACGTGCTTCGACGCCCTGGAGCACCTGCTCCCCGAGGAGGTGGACGAGGTGCTCGCCGAGATGCGGCGGGTCGGGGTCGAGGGAGGGCGGTTCGTGTTCTCGATCTGCACGCGGCCGAGCACAATCAAAGTCGCGGGCGAAGGGCTGCACCCAACCGTCCGGCCCCGGGCGTGGTGGCTCGAGCGAATCAATGAGGTCGGGAGGGTGGGCCAAGGACCAGGCTCGACCAGGTACATCACAGGGACGTTCAACAATGCGTGAGAACAGCGGAGACATCGCGGCGCTCCAGGCGGGGCTCAAGCAACGCAAGCCGGCGCGGTCGGGATTGCGCCTCTACACGGCCGACTTCGACTCGGTGTCGCTGTGCGATTTCTACCGAGGCCGGTCGGCGTTCCTGATGCTCTCTGGGCCATCGCTCGGCCAGATCGACCTGTCGCTGCTCGGAAAGCGCGGCATCGTCACGATGGCGGTCAACAACGCCTGGGCGGTCCATCGCCCCACGCTGTGGACCTGCGTGGACGATCCCGGCCGCTTCATCGACACCGGCTGGAAGGACCCGGGGATTCTGAAGCTGGTGCCGATGACCCACTTCGACCGGCGGCTGCGCATCCAGCTCACGGGGGGCAAGATGGCGAGCAGCGCCTTCCGCGTGCGGCAGATGCCCGGCGTGCTGTTCTACCGGCGCAACGACCAGTTCGACCACCAGCGTTTCCTGAAGGCCGACACGGTGAACTGGGGCCAGGACGGGGAGAGCGTCGACTCGCTGGGGATCAAGGGTAAGCGGAGCGTCATGCTCGCGGCGCTGCACCTGCTGCACTACCTGGGCTTCGGCACCGTGTACCTCCTGGGCGCGGACTTCAAGATGGGGGCGGATCAGAAGTACGCCTTCGCGGAGAACCGCTCCCCGCAGTCGATCCGGCACAACAACGTGCTGTACGACTCGCTCCGGCAGAGGTTCAAGGCCCTGCGGCCGCACTTCGAGGCGCACGGTTTCAAGGTGCTCAACGCCACGCCGGGCAGCGGGCTGGACGCGTTCGACCGGATCGCGTTTGCCGACGCGGTCGCCCGCGCCGGCAGTGAGTGCGCCAAGCCCGTGAGCACGCAGGGTTGGTACGAGCTGAACAAGGAGGCCAAGAAGTGAGCGACACTCCCCGCCGGTACTTCCTCTACATCCCCGTGTGGGCGACGACCCAAGGCCAGGGCTCGTCCGGGTCATCCTCGGGCTCAACATCGAGCTCGTCGTCGTCCAGCTCCTCGTCGAGCAGTTCCTCGAGCTCCTCGAGTTCCTCCAGCTCGTCGTCAAGTTCATCGAGCTCGCCGTCTTCGAGCGGTGCCTCGTCGAGGTCCTCTTCCGGGCGCAGCGATTCCTCGTCCGGCACGAGCGCATCCTCGGGGCGCAGCAGCGATCGGTCGTCGGACGCGAGCTCCGGCCACGCCTCGGGGCATTCCTCCGGTGGTGGAGGCTCCAGCGGGCACACGTCCGGCGCGCACAGCAGCGGCAACTCCGCGTCGCATCCGTTCTCGGGCTCCGGCGGACACTCCGGGTCACTGCCGCACTCGGGGTCCGGCGGATTCTCTGGCGGGAGCGGGGGACATTCAGGAGGCGGCAGCGGTGGCTACTCCGGTGGCAGCGGAGGCAGTGGCGGCCAATCCGGCGGCGGTGGCGGAGGGGGCGGCGGAGGGGGCGGCGGAGGGGGTGGTGGCGGGGGCGGTGGAGGGGGCGGCGGGGGCGGAGGAGGTGGCGGCAGCGGAGGGAGCAACTGCCTGCTCCTGGGCACGCTCGTGCAGCTCGAAAACGGGAGCAAGACGCCGATCGAGAACCTCAAGGCCGGCGACAAGCTCGCGTCGCTCCAGATCACCGGGATGTCCACCGATGCGTCCTATCCGGCGCAGTACCAGTGGCTCTCCTCCTTCGGCATCTCCACGAGCGTCCCCCGATCCGCGACCGTGGCCGAGGTCACCTTCGGCGAGCACACCGGGTTTTTCGTGATCAACAGCAGGATCAAGGTCACCTTCGAGCACCCCTTCATGGTGCGGCGCGGCGACGAATGGGGCTTCTGTTCTGCCGACCTGCTCAAGCTCGGCGATTACTTGGTCCGTGAGGACCAGAGCGAGGAGAAGATCGAGTCGATCGAGCGGTACGACGAGAAGGTGAGCACCGTCTCGATCCACGTATCCGACACCAACACGTTCCTGGCCGAGGGCATCTGGGTCCACGACAACTACAGCCAGATGCGGCAGTCCGACGCCGCCGCGGAGGCGACGGCGCAGTCGTCGATGAAGTCGGGGTCGCACAGCGCCTCCGGCAGCCATCACTCGGGGAGCCACGCGAGTTCTCACTCCGGCTCCGGCAAGCACAGCGGGTCCTCGTTCCACAGTTCCGGCCATTGGTCCGGCACCGTTCGCACCGCGATCGGATGACATGCCGCCCACTCGCATCGGCTGTTCCAGAAACGCCGCGACCACGCATCGGGTCCTCTCCTACCACGGCACGGTCACTTCCGCGACGCTCGGCCCGGGAGTATCCGGAGGATCCTGGGGGAAGCTGGGGCCGGTCAGGGGCTTGTCTAGGACCTCGTACCGGGGCATCCAGGCTCCAGGGGCTACATCCCGGACCCATCGCTTATCTTCGGGGCGGATGTACAGCGTTCCGACGAGATTGATCCACGCCCGGTCGCCGGGGTTCATCTCGTACTTCAAGAGATAATCGGTCTCTTTGGTTTTCCCGTCGAGCATGTACCTTCCACACCCAGAACACACTTGCACGATGTCAATCCGGCGCGGCCGAGAGTCAAGAACATAGGTCGGGTACACGCAGCAAAGTTGGGAATGCTCAAGCCCGGTCGCGGACTCGATCGCGACATCCACAACCCAACTGTCGGGGACTGGCTGCAGCACCTTGAGAAGCGTCTTGCGCATGACGCAATACCCCTTCGAACATTCGGCAATATGACTAGGTAGGAGCTGCAAGAACCGCGGCCTGTACAATGGACGATTGAGTCTGTGCTGAATAAGCGAGCATCTGGGGCAAAAGTTTGCAAGTTTCTTCTGGTCATCCAGCCACCGAGGGTGGATGATCGCCGCGTCGTCGCCACGACTGTAGACGGCGAGCACATGGTCGGGCATTGGAGAGGACGCCGCCATCAGCTATATGAGTGCGATCGGGGTCCAACGAAATCTGGCTTTGCAACACTTTCGCAAGACTTGCCGAGCGGCCTGGTTGATGACAAGCCCTGAAACAGGCGGGTCACTCCGGGGACGACCTGGCCGGCGTCCTATTCCATAACACTCCCAGGTTCGAGCCAGAAATGGCCGAGACTCGGAGTCGGCCAAGAGCGATTTGATATTGGCAACTTTAAGCACCGGCAGAAATGGTTCGTTCGGTGTATGGTAGAACCCGTCACGAGAGCACCGCGCGCAGGGTGCATCCTGCGGGTTGCCTGAACGAATCAGGCCGCGAGTCGAAACATCTAGGGGAGGTAGGACGGCAAGGGGCTGGATGATGTGAAACGTTCCCATATCTTGACGGCTCGACTCGGCAACGGCAGCAACTTCGAGGAAATCGCTCTCGCCCGCGCCAGACTCAATCAGCCGAGCCCGCACGCCGTCATCGACAAACAGGCGGTTGTCATTCGTCTGATTGATCGGGTGCCTGAGGGCGAGCCGCTCTATCTCGATGCTTGCGGGCGGCACCACGCGTGCGCCGGACCAGCATTCGGGGCAGATTCCTGGTTCGGCTAGAGAAATGCCGATGTCCCCAGTTAGATCAGCAGATGGAGCCAGGTCCAGGCTCACATCAAGGAGCTGCGCGCCGTCGAGTTCGACGTTCGAGTAGCGTGTCTCCCAGCGGGTAGAGTGCTGAATTCCACGAGCATCAAGTAAATCATGGAGCCGCCCAACGGCCTCACTGTCGCAGTCGAATGTCACAGACCCGAACCCTTCCGTTCCGAAGGGCTGTACAGACACTTTGATGAGCTGCAACGCATTGAGCCTTCTGATCAGGCGCTCCGGTTCTCCTCTGTCCTCAAAGTCCTTGAGACCGGTGAAGACGTACGCAATAGTGTTCATGGAAAGAACTGCCGAATGTGGTCGAGCCATTCTGGGTGACCGAGTTCACGGTAGGCCCTTTCGTAGCCCTGAATGATCTGCGCAGGAGAATACTTTCCTCCGTATGGCAACAGTTGCCGCAATCTGGTTGTGACTGCCGAGTGCTGCGCCTGTGTGAGAATTACTGCCGGAATGTCACCCTTGGCAAGCGCGCCGAACCCTCCGTTCTTAACATGCCTCCACTCGAGGAGCTTGTGTGCCTCGATCGCGTGCTTAGCGCCTGCGGTCAACTTCTGAGCCTGGCTGTAAGGCATGATCTTGCCGACGTGCTCGGCATAACGACCCGCGGACTCGATGGTCCTGGTTATGGCGCCTTCTTCCCGAGCGGCCGCTCCGGCGATTGCTCGGGCACCGAAGCGCTCGGAATACCGCGCGGCCGACTCGGTGGCGGCCATGATCGCCCGGGCGCCGATGCGGCCCGCTCCGTAGAGCATCGCGATGGCGTCGGCAGCATTCATTCCTGTCTCGACCCATGTGCCCCTGATGCTGTCGGGCATCCCCATCGCCACGTTTGCCGCCCCGGAGGCCCACCCCACGGGACCCGGTAGCCAGCTTCCTAAATACGTAGCGACGTAAGCGGCCGTGTGCGCTCCGCTGGTCACTCGCTCCAAGAACGCCAGCTTGCTTCCGATGTCTTCGGCGATGAAGTCGTCCACTATGTCAAACGCGTCGCCGTTCGAGTCGCCCATCGCGCTCATGTAGGCACCGAAGAACAGTCCAAAAGCGTCGCGCTGGCCCCGCGGATTTGTCCCGTAGGCGACATGCGCGTTCATGCCGTCGCCATAATGCTGTGGAATATCCGACGCAATGTCGCTGGCGGTAATGGCATGACCGCGGAACGCAAGGTCATCGAGCACTGGCAAGCCTAATCCATTCGGATCGCTTCCCGTGAATCTCCCTTCCACGGGGTCGTAGATTCGGTTGCGGTTGTGGCACACGGCCCGATACGGCCCGGTGTGTTCGACATCCTGAGCATCGACGTCCAGCGGCCCCTCCCAGGGCCGGTCAAAGCGCTCGGTGCGCAGACCCTGGTGGCCGAGCCGATTCGAACGCGCAGCGGCGATCGCCTCGACGGACCAGTTCGAGCCGTCGGCGAAATATTCTGCCGCACGGCACTCGCCATAGGGCGTGTACGAATACTGTGCGCGCAAAGTCCCGGCGATGTCGGCCAGGCCGACGACGTTGGCGTTGTGGTCCGTCAGCACGTACAGCACCGTCGGCGTGGTGTCGTCGCCGTGCTCGGAGGAGCCGTCCCAGGAGTGGGCATCGGTGTAGACAAGCTGCGCTGCGCACTCATCGACGTAGGCGCTCGGGTCCGAGTGCCAGACGTACTCGCGTTCAAGCCGCCGCGCATCCCAGCGCCAGTCGCCCGGCGGGTTGACCTCGCATGTGCGATCCTCGTCGCTCTCGCCAGCGTTGTCCAGGCCGTCGCCGGAGACCTCCTTGGCCATGCGGGGCAAATACCCGTAGTACCCGCCGTTGCCGGGATCTCGCCCGGTCACGCTCGCCCATCCGACCTCCTGCACCACACGCACCCCGTCGTAATACAGGTCCGTGATGGTCAGTTGGTGCGCCTGCTGGTCCGTTGGTCTTTGGGTACGGACGACCCTCCCCAGCGCGTCGTAGGAGTAGTGCGCGATGAGCCGGCCCGTGTAGGCGTCGGTGGGAATGGTGAAGCTGCCGCTGGGGTCGATCGAGAAGCCCTTGAGCACCTCGCGAACCTGCACGAGTCGGCCGAACGCGTCGTACTCGTAGACCACGCGGCCGTCGTAGACCATGCGTCCGGCCGGGTCGTAGGCGTACTTGACCTCGACGGGCGTGGCGGGCGTCCCGTGGTCCCGGCCCTGGTAGACTTGCGAGTCGATCTCGTTGCGAGCGTTGGTCTTGTGAGTCCGGAGAATGTCCGTGGCGGGGTTGCCCGAGACATCGAAGAGCGTCTCGCGGATGCCCGCGGGATCGAAGGCGTTGCCCGATCCGGTGCCAAACCAGTTGCCGAGCTCGTCAAGCTTCCAGGCCTGCTCCATCACTCTGTGGTTGTTTGAGTCGAACTCCCAGGTGGCGTTTAGCGTGCCCGTCGCGGCGCTGGCCAAGCGGCCGAACGTGTCGTAGCCGTAGAACCACGAACGATCCGCGCCGGTGGTTCCATGCGGCGGCCCTCCGCCGACGTACTGCTGGGTCACGCGCTCGGCGACGAGGAGGCCCCCACGCGAATCGTCGTACTTGAGCTGCCTGCGGGCGAGCACGTCCGAGCCGGAGACGCCGCCGACGTAGGCCAGGTCGAATACCCTGCCGAATCGGTCAAGACCGGGAAGGGAACCATCGCTGGTGCCGAGCGTCGTCGTTCCGGGCCTGTAGTTGCTTTGAGTAACCGCATCCTGCTGGGTGCTGGGGTTTGCCCCCGGCCCGAGGACAAGCGCGGCGCGCAATGCCGCCCCGGCGTAGGCGTAGCGTGCTATCGCTATCGAAGTGCCCGACCCGTCGCTCGTTGCATTCCACGCGAGGGACCGTACGCGGTGCATCGCCGAATCAAGCCACGGAGCCGAATATCCCTGCGGATCGGGAGGCGCGTAGCTGAAACCGACACTGGCCCTGTGCGAACCGTCCGCGCGCGCCGAACCGTCGTAGCCGGACCCCCAGGGGTTGACCATCGACTGAAGTCTCGGCACGATCACCGGGCCGGCGCCGTTGGTGGACGAAGACCCACTGGCCGTAATCAGATACTGCCAATTGTATCGCAGCGGATCGACGAGTTCGCGTCGCTCCGGGCCGTGCAGCAGGAGCTCGGAGGCCAGGTCGCCGAACGAGTCGTGATCGAAGACGCTCGTGGCGACAGGGTAGAAGCAGTCCAGCGCGTGGTCACGGGCTTCGGCGGTGGCCTTGAGCAGCCGGTCCAGGGGATCGTAGAAATATCGCGTGCGTTCGACGGAGTCGGCAATCTCAACGCCCCCGCTCGTCACGTCGATGCCCACGCGGCGGCCGAGATGGTCGTAGGAGAAGGCGATCTGCCGTCTGACGAGGTTCGGGCTCCCGCTCACCCGGGTGAGGTCCGAACGCGAATGGATCTGGCCATCGATGGTGTAGTCGAACTTGATGTCGACGCCCCCATTGAGCGCGGTGTTCCAGACGCGCCGGCAGTCCGGCGGCGGGGAGAACCAGCAAGATAGGAAGTCGAAGATGTCCTGAACGGAGACCTGGCCGTCGCCGTTGAAATCGGCTCTCGGGTCGTTGTTGGCGAACCATAGATTCAGGAAGTCGAAGATGTCCTGGACCGTGATGTCTCCGCTGTTGTTGACATCGCACCGACAACCCCCGGCGGGGAATCGGATGCCGTAGAGCAGGTCATAGTCCTTGCTGACCGGACTACCGGATTCATCCAGCACATCCGCGCTGAGCTCGTCGTGGTGGAACCCGTAGCGGTCCGTGTAGGGCGCGTTTCCATACACGAGCTCGGTGATCTGGATGCTCGGGTCGGTGTTGTTCGTGAATCGCGGGCGCGAGTTGGAACTGGACAGGTGGCCGGGCCGCGGGGCCGCAATCTTGACTAGTTTTCCATCGCGGTACTCGTAGGCAACGACCTGAGCGCGCTGGATGTCGGTGCTCGGATCGGCATCCGCCGGGAAGGTCTTCTCCAGAACCACGCGTCCAAGACCGTCGTACTCCTTGACCGTCAGAACACCATCCGGGGCGCGCGCCGTGCGCTCACGCCCGGCGTCGTCGTAGGAGGTCGTGGAGATTTGCGCATAGTCCGGCAGCCCGTGTCCGTTCCACTGATGGGTCGCTCCATCCCACTCGGGTGGTGTCTGATAGATGGTGTTGCCTGGGTCCGAAGGCCGTGGTGGCGGGTCCGCCGACTGATTGGAGAAAGTCCCGTTGGGCGCATCGGAAGAACCGGGAGAGCCGGTGCCCAAACTTGCCATGGCAATGGGACGGGCATCGTCGTCGAACCATGTGAGCGTGTCGGAACGGACGGCGTTGCCTTGCGGGCCGGCGATCAGGGTGGCGATACTCGACGGATCCTCCGCCGGGACCACCCGGACCACATGCGACGATCGCTCGACCTGACCGTTTTCGTGGTACACGTTGTCGGTGCGCTCGATCTCGTAGGCGTTCTCGCCGGGCACCTCGATCATCTCGCCGCGCAGCACGGAGGTTGAAACCAATCGGCCAATCGCGTCGTAGGTCATTCGCTCCCAGCGGCCCCCCGCGGTGAGCCGGTTGATCACTCGTCCCTTGTGGTCGTAGTACATCCGGGTGGAGGTGTGCGCCAGTGTGCCCTGTCGCGATGAGTCCTTTACGTCGTATTCAAGGACCTCCTCGAGTTCGCCGCGATCGTTGTAGACATTCTCGGTCAGCCGCAGTGGATTGAAGGCCAAGATATCGGCGGCGGTCGGATCACCCTTTGCGTAGACGTTGCGGGCGCGTGGATTCACCGCGTTATCGTCACCCTGACCTCGCAGCGCCTCCGCATCGGCGGGCGCGAAGGTTGCGTTGAAGCGGACCCGATCCTGATGGTCGTACCAGGTATACTCGGCCCGCAGCAGGCGACTTGGATTGGCCGAGTTCCAGTCGGCTTCGCCGTACATCGAGCCGGTCGGTTGGGTCTGGTCGGGCTGGGGGCGCGGATCGCCAACGAGCTGTTCGTGCGTGGGCGTTCCGTACATCTCGACGACGCAGCGGCGCCCGCGCCGGTCATAGCCATAGGCATCTTCCCAGCCCGTGCGATCCGAGGCGAACGCGCTGTTGCCGTGTCCGTGGTAGTCCGTATCGGCGCAGTACAGAGCGTTGCGATAGTGGCGGGTAAGCACCGGCTGGCGGATGTTGTTGATCCCATCCCCATAGAAGTGGCGTGCGGTCAAGACCATGTTGTTCGGGACGTTCCCTTGGCCGCCATCTTGCCAACAGTCGGAATTGTCACCGGTTCCCTTAAACTCGGCGATGAGCTGGCCGAGCGGGTTGGTGACCGTGCGATGGAGGGTTTGCGATGGCTCGATCCGCTTGGCGACAAGCCCGAAGTCCGTATAAGTCGCCACACGCTCCAGCTCTTCGGTACGATCCGCCGCAGTCACCGGGAGGCCGACGGCCTTGGCACCACTAGGACGGCCCAGCTCGTCATACTGCATTCGGACGGCGGCCAGAGCGGTGAAGGAACCGCCGCCGGTAATCTGAGGCGGATCGAGGCTGGCCGAGGAGGTGAACATCGCCAGCGGCATCGCGAGAGAGTTCGGATCGCCGAACGCCGGTATGCCACCGCTGATGGCGAGCGATGATGAGCCGGTTGGCCATTGGACGTTCCAGCTGCGCATGAGACGGCCGTCGCGCACCGTCGCGATCTGGCCGGCCTTGCGCGCCGTTCCGGTCGGGGATGCGGCCGTCCCGGAGAGAGCGACGTCGAAGTAAACCGTGGACAGGATGAACTGGCTGTAACGATCCTCGGGCCCGGCGTCCGGCACGCCGACGGGCCGGGCGACGTAAAAGTCGAATCGGTCGCCGGGCTTGGCGAGGATCTCAAGGTTGTTGTCGGCGGAATAGCCATACGCGGTTGCCCGGTTGAGCGGTGGGATAAGATGCGCGATCGACTGCGGGACCACGCGATGGGCGTACTCGGCCGTCGCGCTCACGAAGGTATCGAGCTGCGCAGCCGTCGGCAGACGCGGCTGTGGCGTGTCGCCCTCGGTGTGCAGAAGGTCCCATGCCGTCCGGTGCGCCGCCGCGGCGGCCCCGCCACTCCCTTGGCTGTCCTGGATGTCGGCATCGACGATCTCAACGATCTTCTGGCCTTGTTCGTTGTAGCCATCTACATCTACGAAGATTGTCGAGCCGTCTCCGCCGGAAGCTTGGGCGACACCGTTGGAGGCCATGCTCGTGCAGAGGCCATAAGCCCGGCC
Organism: uncultured Phycisphaerales bacterium; assembly: GCA_937871915.1. GTDB lineage: Bacteria > Planctomycetota > Phycisphaerae > Phycisphaerales > UBA1924 > UBA4658. The sequence continues at coordinate 38,647 of CALMPG010000095.1, read as the reverse complement.
GATCATGAGTCCCTTGTCGTTGTAGAAGGTGGATTCGAAGGGCGTGAGCTCGGAGGGCGCTCCCGGCCAGGGACGCGCAGCCGACTGCCAGACGCTCTCCCAGTTGACCTTCTTGGGCGCTTCGGGATCGCTCGCATCCGGTGGGTAGTACTGCACATAACGATTGCTCGTCATGGTCAGGTGCTCGTCGCCGCTCTCATCGAGCCGGTACCGGCGCTGCTGTGTGGCTTGCTCATTCAGGTCGAAGTCCGTCTCCTGCAAGCGCTTGGGAGTCCCGGCCAGACCCTCCTTGATCCGGATCCTGCTCACCAGGTTGGTCTGGATGTGCGGAGCGGGGGTCTGGGTCGTGTCGTCGTAGTCGAAGTAGTCGTATAGCGTGATCAGACCGCGCTGCTGGTGGACACACGACCCCGTGCAAACCGGAATGCAACCACCGCCCGAGACTTGTCCATGCTGCACGTCGTAGACATACCCCACGCCCCACCCGAGAGAGCGGTGCTCTGTCAAGCGCAACCCCGAAAGAATCTCTGGCGAGCTCGCGTCCGACGAGTCCGTGTGCTTGTGAGTCTCCTCGTAGACAAACTGCTCGGTCGGCCCGACCGCGGTGACGCCCTGCGTCTGATAGTCCCAGCCCCGCTCAAAGAGCAGGAATCCCGCGGCGTTGATCCCGACCAGCTGCCGCTGCTGCGGCAGCATGATGTCCTGGTGCAGACCATCCTTGTCGTGCCGCTTGATCCCATCCTCGTCACCGCAGTACAGGAATCGCGCCATGTAGGGTGCCCGCTCCTGCACCTTTCCTTCGCCGAAGCAAGCGCCGTCGTGCCGGTCGACCAGTGTCATGAACACCGGCTGGTCCAGCGGCGAGGACGGGAGCAGGCCGCCACTGGATGAGCCGATCGAATACCTCCAGTCGGCCCAGCTGTTCCGCGCGAGCCGCTTCCAGGAGAACGGGAAGAACGTGTAGGCGTCCGGCAGATCATTGGGATACGAAAGGCCCTGCGAACTCAGGCCGGGAAGACCGTCGAACTGCGACCAATCTTGCGGGAACGGAGAACCCGAATCGCTGATGGGGCGGACGCCCAGATACACCAGGTCGTAAATACCGTCCGATGCGGCGCCATCGTTGAGCTTGACTCGTCCGACCAGCGCCGTGGTGGCATCCCGGACGAACAGCCGGTTGCGAGCTACCTGCGTCAGGACGCAGTGGCCTACGAGATCACCCACCACCCAGGGCCCGCCCGGTCCCCCAGCCCCTGCGTACCCCGGCGGCGCTCGACCGATAGGAGACCAGTCCAAAGTGAGATTGGCCTGCTGGGCGTAGCACAACCGGTTCGGCCGGACCGGGTCCGGATTGGTGTCGCTTGGGGGCAGGCCGGGGTCGAACACGCTGTTGATGCTTGTGCTCTGGTTGGCCGTCATCGCTGCGCGCAGCCGATCGTCGCGGAGGATGTGCTTGAGTTTGGGAACCACCCGCTGGTACGTGTGGTCGTCGTCGGCGGTCATGACGTTGGCCTTCTCGAACGCGGCGGCGGTCGCGTGATTGTCGAGGGTTTCCGGCGCCGATGGATCAAAGAGCCGAGTGGGCTTGTCGAGGTGGGTGGCGTAGACGTAGCCCGTGTAGCTCTTGCCCTCAGGGCCGCTCGCGCCTTTGAGCCTCTCGGTTTTTTCGACCCTGAGCAGGCATGGGCTGATGCGCGTGTTGACGGGGCCACCCCCGATATCGGTATCGAGCACAAACGGCGTCCCCCAGTGGAAGATGCGCGGCACCGATTCCATCGTTGCGCCGAAGGCCGTGTACAAGCTCGGAGTCACCGAGGGGATGGGAAAATATGGTTCGAACGGCTGCGGGTGTGGGTCTTCAACGCACAGGCCGTTGATGTCCCGGTAGTGATCGCCGGGACTGGTGCAGCCCGCGATGGGCTTGAGCGTCTCGTCGTAGGTGTAGCGCAGACGGTACGTCCAGCCCGACGGCACGCCCCATCCCAAGTGCTGGGCAATCTTGCGCTCGGTCCAGCCCACTCCGTTCAAGGTAGTGTCTTGGTCATCGAGCGAGTTGTACGTCGATTGGAAATCGGCCGGGCCCGGGCCGGCATACTCCCCGACGAAGGCCTCCGCTGGAAGGGTCCAACGTGAAGCTGTTGTCGTGGCATCATCTTGGGGCAAGCCTGAGACGCTGCCTTTGTACACGTACACCGCATGCACGGCGTTCTGGAGGAACCACTTCGATTCCTGGTCCTTTGACGCCGTGACATTGGCCCCATAGCCGACCTGCAGGGCTCCGCCCGCGGCGGCGTCGGGAGGCAGCGGCGGGGAGGCGCAGGGAACTTGGTCGAGGCTGGGGGCCCAAGTTCGGAACGAGCGATGCACATACACGAGCGTCCAGTCGGGGTTCTGGTCGTCCCCAGCGTGGAAGAGCCGGATGGTCTTGATCTGACCCTTCTCGGCGCAGGTATGCACGCAGGATTCGCACGTCGGGTCGGGATCGACACTGTACTTGCGGTGCGGGCAGTGATCGATCACTACCTTGTTGCCAAATCGATCCTCGATACGCTCGAGGAACGCGGCGTAGGGGGTGCCTAGACCACCGCCGTCGGCTCCAGGCTCATGCACTGTTACCCCATCGTCCTGCGTGAGCCGCGGCGCCGCGTGCGCATCGAGCCGCGTCGCAGGCGAGTTGCCGGTCGCCGGCAGCTTGGCCATGTCTTCGTAGCTGACATGGAAGACGTAGGTCACCGCCTCCCCATACAGGCGCACCTTCAGAATCTGCGGCGGGACATCCCAGACCCATTTGGCTGGCTGCGACGCGGTGGCGTCGACCTTGTGGCCCACGGCGGTTCCTGCCGGCACGTGCCAGGACATAATGGCGTCGAACCAGGCCGGCGCAATGTAGTTGCCGGTGGCCACGTCCTGCGTGAAGGGGATGCTGTGGTGCGCGTCGAGTATGAGATAGCATCGAGGCGGGAGCGTCGGATCGTGCTGGATGTATTGGGCGTCGAAGAGCAGAATGGGGTTTTCGGAGATCATCCAGCCCGTCCCGGCCCAGTCCCAGAGCTTGCCGATGGCCAGACGATCGCCCTGCCCGTCGATGGTCTTGTTGAACTCGCCGCACGATCCGTCGCCATTCCCGCCGTAGGTTCGGATCATCCGGTACGTGCCGCGCCCCACGGGCAGCTCCAGGTCCTGCTCTCGGATAAGGGGCTGGCCGGTGATGGCGTCAACCACGCCGGCGACGACCTTGCGATCCGCCAAGAACAGAGGCCGGTAGGTCTGATCGCCGGGAACGCTCACGAACGGCGCCGTGCTCGCCCAAGCCTCTTGGCTCAACGGCGGGAAGTTGGTCGTGGCCGGGAGGTTGTAGAAGTCCAAATTGAGCGGGAATCCGCGGGTGTCGCCCCAGACCGGACGAGTCGCGTCGGCCAGCACCGGCATGGAGTCTTCAGAGAGGCGCCAGCAGGCCGAGTCTTGCGACGCGCACGCCGTCCGGCTCGCGGTCCCCTCCGGAGCCACCTGTGGGTTGTTGGAGTGCCAGGGTGACATCCCCAGCCCGACATTCCACGCCCACCATCTTCCGTCCCAGGCGGTGCCGGGCTGGATGCCGCCGTACCAGTCTCCAGTGCTCCCGCCGACGGTCGAGGTCAGCGGCACCCGGACCATGGGCTGGCTGCAGATCGGGGGCGATTGAAGTTCCGGGGGCACCGGACTGCAGGTCTGTGCCCGAGAAGGCGTGACCGCGCCGAGCCCGAGCAACCCGCCGAGCAACCACTTCCGGCACAGAGACGGTCGCAGTGGCCGACCCGAGCACGTGCGCCGCGCCTGACCGCAGACTTCCGAACGGAGCGGAGCCAACTTTGGAGAGCTTGTGATCATGATCTGTTACCCCGGTCGCAGAGCTCGAACCAAACCTCACGTCCCAATTCGGACAGAATACCGACGGACGCGGGTGCCCGGTTGCAAAGGTCTCAGGAATTTTCCTGACTGTCGGTTGATGTCGCTAGTGGGGTGACGAACTGTGCATCGTGCGCGCGACGCCGCGGTAGTATGCTGCTGCCGGCACGGAGCCACATCCATGAACACTTGCCGCCGGGGCCGTCATCGGGCGCTGCCCCATCGGGCATCATCATTATTCCTGGTGGCCGCGCTTCTGTGCGGCGAGAGTGCCCATGCACAGGTCGTGCTCAGCGGGCAGGTCGAGCTCGCACGTCTCATCGATCTCTCCGCGCAGCGGCTTGGGGTGCGCATCACCTACGACGACTCGCTCGTCAAGGCCAAGATCACCATCCGGCAGGACAAGCCCGTGGGCGACCCGGACCTGTGGCTGCTGACCAACCGGGTTTTGGCCGAGCAGGGCCTGACCACCATCCGCGCGGGGGACGACCAGACGCTGGCGGTCGTCAAGCTCGCCGTGGCAGCGCAAACGGCCCGCGTGGAGCGCATCGAACTGCCAATCCGGCCGCCGGGTGCCGATGAGGCCAAGACAGTGACCCCGGGATTTCGGCGGGTTCTTGTTCCACTCCGGCGGGCTTCCAGCAAAGACGTGATCGCGGCGGTCCAGCTCGTGCTCTCCAAACCCGCCGGTGTCGTCATCGAGGCCGAGCAGGCCGGCCTGGTGAGTATTGCCGATCTCTCCCCATATCTGGATGCGGCCCTCAAGCTCGTCGAGCAGCTCGATGGTGAACAGGGCGGTGTGGTGGTCGGACAGGTTCCTGTCCGCAACGTCGATGCGGCGCGTCTTGCCGCGCTGGTCAAGCAACTCATCGAGAAGCGAAAGTCAGTTGGCGGGCGTGACCTACGCGGAGACCTGATCGCCGTCCCAGGGGCCGCGACGCTGACGCTGCTCGCACCGCCCGCGCTGGTCGAGCAATGGGAGGGGATCATCGCCGATGCCGACCAGCGCGAGCCGGTGGAACGCCGCACGTACACGACCGGGCCCTTCGGGCTTCGTGAGGTGGCCAACCTGATCGAGCAGGCGGTCCGAGGCGGGAACGCCGGGCCATCGGCTGGGCCGGCCGGTACAGGTTCCGGTGCGCCGAGCGGCGACGACCGATGGCGCATCGTGCAGGACGATCTCACCGGCACGCTCATTATTACCTGTTCGATCGCCCAGCACGACCAGATAGCCGAACTCCTGGTGCGGCTCGCGAGCGTTCCGGCGGAGGCCCGCCGACCCGTCAAGACGTTCAAGATTCGCAACCGCCCGGTGAAAGAACTGCAGCAAGTGGTCGAGGAACTCCTTCGCGCCGGGGCGCTGGAGGTTGTCGGCGCCGACACAACCTCTCCCGCCAATGTTCCGGGTCCTCTGGGCCAAACTCAAGGAGTCGCCCCGCAAACGACGCCGCGCCCCTTCTCTCCGGGTGGCCAATCGGGGTCGTCCACCGGCGCTGCGAGCGGAGCGTCGGCCAATCCTACCGAATCGCTCATGCCGGCCGGGCTGGGCGGTGGGCCGGCACGCCCGACGATCGGCGGTTCCACAAAGGCAAACTCCGCGCCGCTCACACTCACCAGCGATGAGCCGACCAACACGCTCATCGCCGTGGGCGAACCGAGACTGCTGGCCCAGCTCGAGAAGTTGCTGCCGACGCTGGATGTGCGCCAACCCCAGGTCATGCTCGAAGCGTTCCTCGTGAGCCTCTCGGACAGCCAATCGTTTGACCTGGGCGTAGAGCTCGAGAAACTGCACATCACGGGGGACACGCTCATCCGTCTGTCGAGCCTCTTCGGGCTCTCCACCGCCGCGGGCAGCGGCGCGGCGCGGACACGGGCCGTCGGCGATTCCACGGGCTTCACCGGCGTGGTGCTCGACCCGGGCGATTTTTCCGTTGTCGTCAAGGCGCTGGAATCCGTCAATCACGGACGCTCGCTCTCCAGTCCGAGAGTGCTGGTGAGCAACAACCAGCAGGCGACCTTCAACAGCGTTCTTCAGCAGCCGTTCGCCTCAACCAATGCCTCGACCACTGTTTCGACGACCTCCTTCGGTGGTACCCAGGACGCCGGCACCACCATCTCCGTCAAGCCGCAGATCGCCCAAGGCGACCATCTCTCGCTCACCTACAGCGTCTCGCTCAGTTCCTTTACCGGCGCCGCCTCGAATCCGAACCTGCCCCCACCGCGACAGCAGAACACGGTCCAGAGCATCGCCACGGTTCCCGACGCCTACACGGTCGTCGTCGGAGGGCTCGAAGCGACCAGCGACGGCGAGAACACGACGCAGACACCGCTTGTCAGCCACATCCCCTTGGTGGGTGAACTGTTCAAGGACCGCAGCCGCACTCGATCTCACACGCGATTTTTCGTATTCATCCGCGCCACGGTGCTCCGACAGGGTGGCTTCGAGGATCTGAAGTACATCTCCGACCGGGACACCGCCGCGGCGGACGTGGACGGGGGATGGCCGGTCGTCGAGCCGCGCGTGATCGGGGGTGGACGATGAGCACAAGGGTTGCCGACTCCGCGTACCCGGCGATCTCGGTCGAGCCCGAAGCGGGCGTAATCCTAGCGCCCCAAGAAATAGCCGGGGATATCAACGAGATGGCGTCCGCACACCGAGTGCCGCCAGAGAACCCAGAGCTGTCCGCTCCCAGTGAGGAGTTTCTGCGCCTCATTCCCCATGACTACGCACGAAGGCACCTGCTCTTAAGTCTCGGCTGCCTCGAAGGCCGTGAGGCGCTGGCCGTCTCGGGGCAGACAAGCTCGACGGCGGTCTTCAACACCTCCGTGCGGCTGTCGCGCCCGGTCGTGACCTCGCTCGCCGCCGCCGAGATCATCGCATCGGCCATCGATCGAGCCTACGAGCAGGCCCGAACCGCGTCGGACTCTAGCCAGCAAAGGCCCATCGCTGGGGCCATCGACCTGCCCGCCCAGTTCGTCGAGGGCTCCAGCGACGTGGAAGCCGACCTGGCGCAGGCGGTGCGCGAGGCCGAGAGCGATCTGCTCAATCTCGACGGCAAGGCCCCGAGCGTCCGGCTGGTGGACCTGATCTTGTTCGAGGCCCTGCAGCGGGACGCCTCCGACGTGCATGTCCAGCCCGTACGCGACAAGACGCTGGTGCGTTACCGCCTCGACGGGGCTCTGCGCACGGTGCGAGAGTTGCCCGGATCGCTGGCCGCGAGCGTCGTTAGCCGCATCAAGGTCATGGCCCGCTTGGATGTGGCCGAGCACCGGGCCCCCCAGGACGGCCGCGCCGCCGTCACCATCGGCGGCTCCGGCGGGTCACGCGGCGCCAGGCGGATCGATCTCCGGGTGAGCACGTTGCCGTCCACCTACGGCGAGCGCGTCGTCCTCCGCCTTCTTGATCCTGCGCGTTCGGCGTACCTGCTCAACTTCGCCACACTGGGGATGCCCCCCGAGCTTGAGGCCAGGTACCTTTCCCAAGTCAGCCGCACCACTGGCATCGTCCTGTCCACCGGGCCAACCGGAAGCGGCAAGACCACGACGCTCTACACGACCCTGTCCTGGATCAGCGCCGTCAACTCTGCGGCAACCAACACCCAGCACGCCGGCAGGGGCTGCGAGTTGAACATGATGACCATCGAGGACCCAGTCGAGTACGACCTGTCCTCCTCCGGTCTCTCCATCTCCCAGACCCAGGTCGATCCCAAGAAGAACGTCACTTTCGCCACAGGCCTCAGGCATATCCTCCGCCAGGACCCCGATGTCATCATGGTCGGTGAGATCCGCGACGAAGAGACCGCCCGCATCGCCGTGCAGGCGTCGCTGACCGGTCACCTGGTTCTCTCCACGCTGCACACCAACGACGCTCCCAGCGCCGTGGTGCGTCTGATCGACCTCGGTGTCGAACCGTTTCTCGTGGCATCGTCCTTGGCCGCGGTCCTGGCCCAGCGCCTGGTCCGCAAGCTCCACCCTGACTGCCGGGGCGAAGGGTGCGAGCACTGCCTGGGCACCGGCTACAGGGGGCGTACCGGCGTCTTCGAGCTCCTTGTCATGGACGCGGCTCTGCGCGACCTGGTCGTCAAGCGCGCCAGCGCCATGGAGATCAAGTCCGTCGTCCAGCAGTCCGGCATGGTTTGCCTCCGCGAAGCCGGCGGCGACCTCGTCCGCGCCGGCCTCACGACCGCGGCGGAGGTCGCGCGTGTCATCGAGACGCTGGGAGATCTGGAGACATGACGCTCGTGCGCCTCAAGCCCTTCTGCGCCGTCCGGACCCCCCCCGGGGCGGTTGGTTCTCTTGGCCCGGAAGCCCCGACTACACCAAAACCCGCTCCACCGCCACAAGTGTCTGACCCCACAGCGAATCAGGTGTCCTCCCGTAGACCGCTCGATCTCGCCGCCTTCCGCACGCCCATCTGGGTCGTCCCGCCCCCGCCTCCCGCCCCGCCCGCGCCGCCGCCCCCTCCCCCGCCACTCAAGCTCCAACTCATCGCCATCACGACTGAAGGCGAGCAGCACGTCCCCGCCGCTCTTGTGTACGACCCCGACCAGGACAAGCTCCTGGCGATTCACGCGGGAGACACCATCGGCGGCCGCAAGGTCGAGAAGATCACCCTCGACAAGGTCCACATTCGGGACAGCGCCGGCGAGCGAGTGCTTGCTCTGCGTGGCGAGTCCACAGGAGGCTCGCCGTGACCGCCGCCGATCGTGCCGCGACTGATCCAAATACGGGTGCCGCCGCCGCGAAGGTCACGGTCTGGCCTCCGGAGTGTTTCTACTGGGCGGAGCTGGATGCGTGCGGCTGGTCCGGACGCGGTCCGCTCCCGCCCGGACTGCTCGCACCGCTCGCCGAGCAACTTCCGGTTGAGCTTGCGGACGTACACCCCGTCGCCGCGCGACTCGACACCGACCGGGTGCTCATCTGCGCTGTGCCTCGCGCGGCCCTTGCCGAGCTTGACGCATCCATGCTGGAACTCAAGCCCGCCGCGCTCCCTCCCGGGACTGGGGCCGGCGCCAGCGTCAACGACCTGAACCTCCTCGTTGGGGAGTTCGAGCCCGCCCCTGTCCGCGCGGTCCGGCGCGCCCGCCATGCGCACTTCGCTCTCACGCTCCTGTTCTGCGCCGCTCTGCTTGCCGCCGGTCTCGTTCGCCGCGGCGTTTGCGCCAGCGCCGCGGGCGCCGCAGCCGCGAGAGCGTCCGACGAGATCCTGCGGTCAGCTCCGGAACACCGCGACGATGCCCTGGCCCGAAACGCCCGCGCCATGCAGGCCATCGCCGACGCCGCTCGCCGGGTGCGCCCTCCCACCGACGCCTCGCCCGCTCTCGCCGAACTGCTCAAGTCCTGGCCAACGAGCGTTCCCTCCAAGCCGCAATCGATCTCCATCACGCCCGACGGCATCTCGCTCTCCGTGGTGCTCGATGGCGATGCCGCTCCGCTCCTCGCCGCGTTCAAGCCGCCGCCGGGCTACGTCATCGACGAGCCGCGACTCAGCTCCGCCGGGACCGTCACTCGTCTGTCCCTCCACCTACGTCCATCGCCCGGAGGCGCCAAGTGACCCTCCCAACGCCTCGCACACTCTGGCTGGGGAGCGCCCTGATCTCCGCGGTGCTTCTTTTCTGTAGCGCCGGGGCGTGGCTGGCCGCTCGCGCGGCCCAACGCGCCCAGGACGAGCGCCTTGCTAAGCTGGCGTCCCACGCCCGAACCATCTCCGATCTCATGGACTCCTTGCCAGCATGGGCGACCGCGCCCCGGCCCACCGGCACTCTCGCGCCCGAAGTTAGCGCTGCGCTGGCGAGCGCTGGTCTCCCGGCTTCTGCCCTCAGTTCGCTCTCGGCCGAGCCCGAGTCGAGCTCAAGCACCTCTCCCAGCACGTCCGTGCAGGCCCGCACTCGCCGTGCCACGCTCGTTCTGGGTGCGGTGACGCTGCCTCAATTGGGAACGTTTCTTGACCGCTGGCACCTCCGCCAACCGGCCTGGGCGGTCTCGGCCATCGACCTCGCCCCCGAGCCGGGAGGCGAGAAAGTCAAGGCCGTCACCGGAGGCGACTTACCCCTCCGCGCGGTCCTCACGCTCGAGTCCGTATTCCTCGAAGGCCTACGCCAACGCACCGACGGCCAAGCACCCAAACGCATCGGAGGACATCGCTGATGCCCCGCTCCATCGCCCGCATCCTCCACGCCGTCGCGTTTCTCGTGGCGGTGTCCTGCGTATTCATCTTCGTCGGGTGCCGTGCATCGAGCGGCCCCTACGCACCGCAGACAGACGTGGATCGCAACCCGATCGAGGCCCAGCGCCTCACGATGCGGGCCGCCGACGCGCTCTCGCGGAACCCACCTAAGCTCGATGACGCCGAGAAGCTCCTCCGGCAAGCTCTCACCGCCGACCTGTATCATGGCCCCGCCCACAACGACCTCGGAGTTGTCTGTCTCAAGAAAGGCGATCTGTATGCGGCCGCCTCGGAGTTTGAGTGGGCCAAGAAGCTCATGCCCAGCCATCCGGACCCTCGGCTGAACCTCGGGCTTACGCTGGAGCGGGCCGGGCGGACCACCGACGCGCAATCCGCATACGCATCGGCGCTCGAGGTCTATCCCGGCCACATCCCGACGTTGCAGGCCCTGACGCGCCTTGAGGTCAAGCACCACCTTGCCGACGATCACACGCGCGACCAGCTGGCCAAGATCGCGCTGGAAGGCGACGGCGCGGTTTGGCGAGAATGGGCCAAGCGAACGCTCCTGCTGGGAAACTCGGCCACCTCTACCGCGCGGCCTAGTGACTGACTCCAATGGGGATGCCAGTGTCATCCGGACAGGCGCAGTGCGAGCGAACGGAGAAAGCGAGAGTTCGCCGGCAGCGACACCTCACGAGGAAACCGGACAATCCTTGAGACTTTGCGACAATGGGCACCAACCGCTTGGGTTCGGCGATCCGTCGCCGTCTCAACCTTGCTGCCCGGTGAGACCGCGGGGGTCACGCGGGGTACGGCACGACGCGTCTCGGCGGCGCTAACCAGTTGAGGTTGTCAACCAGAGAGTTCGAGAGGTCGAGAGCTTTGGCACCGTGTCCGAGACGAACACCGTGGTGTTCTGACCGAGCCTCGTTCATGACGCTCCGGGCGAGAGCGCCCGGACGAAGGCCCACTCGCGCCAAATCCCCCGCAAATCCCACGGGTTCTGGCCGTCCGCCGCCGGCCAGTGCCGCTCTCGCGTTCCCCAACGAAAACCGCCACGCTTTCGCGTGGCGGCTTGAAGCTCCGTATCCACAACCCAGGCGAACCGATTCTCGCCAGGGAGGCGTGGATTTCGTCATCAAATCGCCGGTTGACGCGCGACGACCGTCGGTTGGACGCCGAATTCGCTCGGGGCGAACCCCCTGAACCTCCGTCTGCGGAAGGGCGTATCCTTAATGGTACTCAATGACCGAACGTTCGCCGATAACCATTAGGCGGGAACCCACCGAGGACCCTGGAGCATCCAACTACCGTGTATCTGGTGTTTCGAGCCATCCTGATCGCGTCGCTGCTTCTTCAGCCCTTCGCGGGGCTGCTGCCGCAGCGGTGCGTCGGCATGCCGGATGCGGCGGCACTCGTATCGATGGGGATGCCGGCGGGCGCGACGTGCGACTGCTGCGGCGGGGATGCGGATGGCGGCTCGGTCGAGTGCCCGATGGCCAAGGACAGCTACGTCGGCTGTAACTGCAAGGCGTCGCAGCAGGAGGCTCCCCAAACGCCGCCACCGGGGCCGGAACACAAGCCCCTGACCCAGCTATTGGCCTTTGTGCCCGTGTTGATCATGCTCGTGCCCGAGCCGGCCGCGCGATCGTTCGTGTGGCATGGCGACGACGCCTTGCTCCGGCGTTCGTCCCCCTCGATTCAATCGCTCCTCTGTGTCTGGTTGATGTAGACCCAAACGGTCCTGAGCGGCATTGCGCGCTCACCGAACCGTCAAAGTGGTCCATCACCGTGCTGCCGCCAGGCTGCGCGTCCAACCAGTACAACCAGGAGTGTCACCCCATGTATTCCAATCGCGCCGCGGTGGCCGCGCTGACCGCCCTCGCGGCAGCCTCTCTCGCGGGCTGTTCCCTCACGCCGAAGGGCACGAATGAGGAGCGGGCTCGCCTTGCCGAGACAGGGAAGCCATACGAACCGAGATTCGAGGATCGGGTACTCCCAGACCTGCCGCCAGAGCCCACTTGGTCGGAAGTGCTGCATCGCGCCTTCCTTGCGAATGGCGATCTGGAGTCTGCCTATTTCGACTGGAAGGCGGCGGTCGAGCGCATCGACGTCGCGGCGGCGTGGCCGAACTCGCGGCTCATGCTCGGGTACTCGTACACCCTCTCCGCCGGCAACATGAAGGCGTTCGACCGCAGCACCTTCTCCTTCAGTCCGGATTCGATGGAGAGCCTCCTCTGGCCATCGAAGGCGGCGAAGCAGGGCGAGGTCGCGCTGGCTCAGGCCCGGGAGGCTGGGGCGCGATTCCGGGCCGCGAAGTTCGAGCTGCAGCGTCGAGTGCTGAGCGCGTGGGCTGATTACGCGGTGCAGGCCGAACGCCTCCGCATAGCACGAGAACGGGAGCTGCTCGCGCGGTTCACGCTCGACACGGCGGGCTCCCGAGTCCGGGCGGGTGGCATCCAGCAGGACCTGCTCAAGGCAGACGTCGAGTCCGAGGCGGCCGGGGACTCGGTGAGGACTGCCGAGGCGAACCTGGCCGCAGCGCGTGCGATGCTCAACGGCTTGCTCGGCCGTGAACCGGAGGCGCCGTTGTCGGCGCCCGAACTGACGCCTCCGCCACGGCCGATCCCCGTCGATGACGCGGTCCTAATTGCAACAGCCGTGGAGCAGAACCCGGAGCTGGAGGCGCTGGCCCAGCGTATTCAAGGTCGCGCCGATGCGCTCGAACGTGCCCGCCTTGAGTGGCTCCCCGACATCAATCCCATGTTTGCGTTCACCGGTAGCGCTTCCCAGGCCGTTGGCGCTGCGGTCATGCTCCCGACCACGATCAAGGAGATCGAGGGCGGCATCAAGGACGCGGGCGCCATGTTGCGGGGGAGCGAGGCCGTGCTCCGGCAAGCACGAAACGACCGCGCCGCTTCGTTCGTGGCGACCCTCATTGCCCTCCGTGATGCCGAGCGTCAGGCGGCGCTCTTCGAATCCCGCATTGTGCCCGCGGCGGAGCGGATCGTGGCCATTACCCGTCAGTCTTACTCGGCAGGTGGGGCCGCCTATCTCGACATGATCGGCTCCGAGCGTGCGCTGCTTGATGCGAGGCTCGTCGTCGCCGAGGTCCGTGGGATGCGCGAGAAGCGGCTCGCTGAGCTCGAAGCGCTCATGGGTACCGATGTCGAGACCCTCGCCTCGCCCATGCCTTCCCACGCAGCAAGCCCCACACCCAACCACGCGCCGACGGCAAGTGCCACGGCGACTGTGATTCTGCAGGAGACCCGTCCATGACACACCCAGTCACCACATCCTCGCGCCCGGCCCGCCGCGCCAGCCTCTACGTGCTCGTTCTCCTCGCCGCCGCTGGCGGCGTGTACGTCGGCTCACGCTGGCATTCGTCCGTCAGGCCGATGCTCGGCATGAAGGCCGCGGATCAATCGCAAGAATCGGGAGAGCGAGGTGCCGAGAAGGACGCCAAGCAGCTCTGGACGTGCGGGATGCACCCGCAGGTGATCCAGGACAAGCCGGGCGACTGCCCGATCTGTCACATGAAGCTCACGCCGCTGAACGTTGACAACACGGCCATGCCGTCCGACGGAGCGAGCCACGACCACAGCGCGAGCATGGCACACAATGGTCAGCCGCAGGCGGACCGGAAGGTGAAGTACTGGTGGGACCCGATGCTCAGCCCGCCGTACATCTCCGACAAACCCGGCAAGAGCCCGATGGGGATGGACCTAATCCCGGTCTACGAGGACGAACGGGCCGGCGGCGGCCCGGGAGGAGTAGGGGGCGCGGTCACCATCGATCCCGCGGTCGTCCAGAACATGGGCGTGCGGGTGGCGATGGTGACGGAAGCGCCGCTGGCACGGTCGGTGCGGCTCGTCGGCTACCTCGACGAGGCCCAGCCCAACATCGTTGACATCAACCTGCGCGTGTCTGGTTGGGTTCGCCGTCTGCACGCGAATGTCGAGGGTCAGCGCATCGAAGCCGGCGATCCGCTGTTTGATCTCTACAGCCCCGAGCTCCAGGTCGCGGTCGAGGAGCTCATTACCGCACGGCGGGCCCGGGCCGGTACCAATAGTGACGGCGGCGAGAGAGGCGCCGTCGCCGGCGCGCTCTATGACGCCGCGGCGAACAAGCTGGAACTGTTCGGGCTTGACCCTCGGCAGATCGAGGCGCTCTCCAAGCTGGACAAAGCGCCGGCGGTGATTACGTTCACAAGCCCTGTGACGGGCGACATTACCGAGAAGCCGGTGGTGGAGGGAGCGGCAGTGAAGATGGGCGACCGCGTCCTGCGGATCGTCGATCACTCCACGCTTTGGCTGGACGCCCGGGTCTTCGAGAAGGACCTTCCGTTCGTAGCAGTCGGTCATCACGCGACCGCCATGCTCGCATCTCGCCCCGAGGGATCCGTGGACGGCGAGATCATGTTCGTGGACCCGCGGGTAGACCCGAGGACGCGCACGTCGCTGGTGCGCATTGCCATTCCGAACCCTTCGCTGACGCTCAAGCCCGGGATGTACGCCACGGTTCGGCTTGAGTCGCAGGTCGCCGATCGCGCCGTGATGGTGCCGCGCGAGGCGATCATCGATACCGGTGAATCACAGGTGGCCTTTGTTGCCGAGGGCGTCGGCAGGTTCCAGCCCCGCCGCGTCAAGATGGGGCTCGCGGGGAGCGACGGGCTGGTGCAGGTGCTCGAGGGGCTCGCCCCCGGCGAAGCAGTGGTGACCAGCGGGCAGTTCCTGATCGACTCGGAAAGCCGCCTGCGCGAGGCGATCCAGAAGTTCCTCAGCCAACAGGCACCGGCTGGCACGGGCCGGGGGACGAGCGCCGCTTCCTCGCCCCTGGCCGCCTCGGTCGAGGTCACCCCGGACCAACAGCAAAAGATCGACATGGTGGTCTCGGAGTACTTGAAACTGTCCGGTGCGCTCGGCGCTGTGCAGGACCAGGCCACGCCGCTCGAGATGGCTCCCCTGTTGTCCGCGGCCCACGCCCTCCACGGCACCCTATCCGGGACGAATCACGAGCCGCTCGCCGTGGGAGTAGCCAAGGCGGCGGAGGCCATGAAGGGGCATCCGCTCGACCATCAGCGCCAGATGTTCAGCGCGCTGGGAGAACGGGTCATATCGCTGGTGGATGTGATGCCACCGACGACCGCCGTAGCAAAGGACTTGTATGTGATGAACTGCCCAATGGCCCCGGGCGGCGCCAAGGGGGACTGGCTTCAGATTTCGCCCGATGTGGCGAACCCGTTCTTTGCTAGCGACATGAAGGCGTGCGGCGCTCTGGTCCGCGAGGTGACGACGAAAGGAGCGCGACCATGAGCAGTACTGCTGCCACCACGTACACCTGCCCGATGCATCCGCAGATCCGTCAGCCGGGTCCTGGCGATTGCCCGATCTGCGGAATGGCACTGGAACCCTTGCTCCCGACTCTTGATGAGGGGCCAGACCCGGAGTTGGTCAGCTTCAAGCGTCGCTTCTGGTTGACACTTCCGCTGACCGTCGTCGTGACGGTCCTGGCGATGGCGGGCCACTATCTGCCGGGTCTGTCGGGCACCGTCCGAACCTGGATTGAACTTGCGTTCACGATTCCGATCGTGCTCTGGGCTGGGGCACCGTTCTTTGTACGCTGGGCCAACTCGATACGCCGACGCAGCCCGAACATGTGGACGCTCATCGGGACCGGCGTTGGCGCGGCCTTTCTCTACAGCCTCGCTGCCACTCTCTATCCCGCTGCCTTCCCTCGCGGGTTCGAGTCGCATGGCAGAGTTGGTGTGTACTACGAGGCTGCAGCCGTCATCGTGTCCCTCACTCTACTCGGACAGGTCCTCGAGCTGAGCGCACGATCCCGAACCTCCGCGGCGTTGAAGTCACTGCTGGGGCTTGCGCCCAAGACGGCTCGTCGGATTCGCGAGGACGGTGGTGAGGAGGATGTCCCGCTCACGCATGTGCACATCGGAGACTCACTCCGCGTACGACCCGGCGAGAAGGTCCCGGTGGATGGCGTGGTCCTCGAAGGTCGCTCCAGCGTGGACGAGTCCATGCTGACCGGCGAATCGATGCCGGTTGAGAAACAGGCCGGAGACCGCGTCATCGGCGCGACGATCAACGGCGGGGGGAGCCTGGTGATGCGGGCCGACAAGGTCGGTGCGCAAACCATGCTCTCGCAGATCGTCCAGATGGTGGCGCAGGCGCAGCGTTCCCGCGCTCCCTTGCAACGACTGGCAGATGCGGTGTCGTACTGGTTTGTTCTGGCCGTCCTCGCGATCGCGGCCGTTACGCTGCTGGTGTGGGGCTTGCTCGGCCCGGAGCCACGCTGGGCCTACGCCATCTTGAACTCTGTCTCGGTACTGATTATTGCTTGCCCGTGCGCGCTGGGCCTTGCAACGCCGATGTCCATCATGGTGGCAACTGGACGCGGGGCCGCATCGGGTGTCCTCTTCCGCGACGCGGAAGCGCTCGAGTCCCTGCGCACCATCGACACGCTCATCGTCGATAAGACTGGCACGCTTACTGTGGGTAAGCCCGTGTTCAAGATCGTTGTTGCGGTCCCGCCCATGACCGCAAACGAGGTGCTGCGACTTGCCGCCAGCCTCGAGCAGGGCAGCGAACATCCGCTCGCCGATGCCTTCGTTGCGGAAGCAGGACGGCGCGGACTCACGCTCAGCAGGGCCGAGGGGTTTGAGTCCAGCACCGGGATCGGTGTGCGTGGGCATGTGGACGGCAAGCAGGTCGCGCTCGGCAATGCGCCGCTCATGCACGAGTTGGGCGTGAACATCACGTCGCTTCGGGAGGCGGCGGAGTCTCACCGCTTGCAAGGAGCGTCCGTCGTGTACGCGGCGGTGGACGGCCAAGCGGCGGGTTTGCTCGCGGCCGCCGACCCGGTCAGAGAATCGACACCAGAAGCCATCCGCGACCTCCACGACGCCGGCATTCGCATCGTCATGGCTACAGGGGACGGGCTCACGACCGCCCAATCGGTCGCACAACAACTCGGCATCGATGAGGTGCACGCGGAGGTCCGGCCGCAGGACAAGGTCGAGCTCGTAGCCGCTCTCCAAGAGAAGGGAAAACGCGTTGCGATGGCGGGCGACGGGATCAATGACGCGCCTGCTCTTGCCCGTGCCGATGTCGGCATCGCGATGGGAACGGGAACAGACGTGGCGATGAACAGCGGGCACGTCACGTTGGTGAAGGGAGACTTGCGAGGCATCGCGAGGGCTCGCCGACTCTCACAAGCCACGGTCTCCAACATGAAGCAGAACCTCGTCTTCGCGCTGATCTACAACGCCCTCGGCGTCCCTCTTGCGGCCGGCATCCTCTATCCGGCATTCGGCCTTCTGCTTTCGCCTCTCTTCGCCGCCGTCGCCATGAGCCTGAGTTCAGTCTCCGTGGTCGGCAATGCTCTGCGACTTCGAGGACCCAAAGCATGATCGCTCGCATTATCGAGATCTCCCTCAAGAATCGCCTCATGGTGTTTCTGCTCACGGCGACGCTCGTGGGCGCAGGCATCTGGAGCATCTTCAACATCCGCCTCGACGCGATCCCGGATCTGTCGGACGTGCAGGTTATCGTCACCACCGAGTATCCGGGTCAAAACCCACAGGTGGTGGACGACCAAGTCACCTACCCCCTTGCCAGCGCGATGCTTGCGGTACCCGGTTCGACTGTGGTCCGCGGCTACAGCATGTTCGAGCAGTCATTCGTATACGTGCTGTTTGAGGACGGCACCGACATCTACTGGGCGCGAAGCCGCGTGCTGGAGTATCTGAACTTCGCACGCGACCGGCTTCCCAAGGGCGTCGAGCCCAAGCTCGGCCCAGACGCGACGGGCGTTGGCTGGGTGTACCAGTACGTGCTGTATCCCGGCTACTACAGCCCCGACCATCCGAAGGGATTGTGGCGTGATCCTGGCTCGGCCGATGCGGCGGGCGAAAGGGCGAGCGCTGGGCGAGAGTGGTACGCCACGCGCGAAGAGGCACCCGAGAAGGGTGGCGTGCGCGACCGGCTCGTCCGAGTGCGCGCGTGGGAGGAGCCGGGGACCGACCCGCTCACAGGCACGGCGCTCGTCACGGCGAACCAGGATTTGGCGCAGCTCCGCAGCCTCCAGGACTGGTACATGCGCTACCCGCTCACCTCGGTCGAGGATGTCTCCGAGATCGCGTCCATCGGCGGCTTCGTCAAGCAGTACCAGGTTGTCCTCGACCCGCAGAAACTCCAAGCGTATCAGCTCGCGCTCCGCGATGTGATCATGGCGATCGAGCGGTCCAACAACGATGTGGGTGGGTCGGTGCTTGAACTCAGCGAGAACGAGTACATGGTCCGCAGCCGGGGATACTTGAAGGGGCTCGATGACCTCGCCAAGGTTTCGATCGGACTCGGCGACAGGGGCACGCCGATCATGCTCGGCGATGTGGCCACCCTTCAGCTCGGCGGCGAGGCTCGGCGCGGCGTCGGCGAGCTCGACGGGAAGGGTGAGGCCGTCGGAGGCGTCGTGATCGCCCGATTCGGGGCCAACGCGTACAAAGTCATCCGCGACGTGAAGGTCAAGCTCGCAGCCCTCGAAGAGGGGCTGCCGCCGGGTGTGTTTATCAAGCCCACCTACGACCGTTCCGAGCTCATCAGCCGATCGGTCCACACGCTGCGCAACACACTCGTCGAAGAGATCATCGTCGTCGGGCTGGTCTGCATCCTGTTCTTGCTCCACCTGCGGAGCGAGCTAGTCGCGGTCTTCGTCGTCCCCTCGAGTGTGGTGGCGTCGCTTCTGGTGATGAACCTTCTGGGGATCAACGCCAACATCATGTCCCTGGGCGGGATCGCCATTTCCATCGGTGTGGTGGTGGACTCGGCGATCATCATGGTCGAGAACGCCCACAAGCACCTGGACCGCGAGGAGGAGCGGCTTCACGCCGATCCCCAGGCGACGCCGACGCCGCGGCACCGGATCATGCTGGAGGCTGCTCAGGAGGTGGGGCCGCAGCTCTTCTTCTCACTCCTCATCATCACCGTCTCGTTCCTACCGGTCTTCGTGCTCGGGGGCGAGGCCGGCCGACTGTTCAAGCCGCTGGCCTTCACGAAGACATTCGCGATGGCCGCGGCGGCGCTGCTGTCGATCACCATCATCCCCGTGCTGATGTACTACTTCATCACCAGCCGGGTCCTCCCCAAAGCGTGGGGTGTCCCCCGCAACACCCTTATCACGCTGGCGTCGATGTTCCTTCCCGCCGCGGCTCTCTATGCCGTCGCGAGCAACATGCCCCACCTGTCCCCCTACCGCTGGTGGTTCGCCGGCGGATGGGCCGTGCTTACGGCGATGCTGCTCCTGCCGCAGAAGATCATTCACGAGAAGCACAGCCCGATCAGCCGGGTTCTCCAATGGATGTACGCCCCATTCTTCCGGGCGGTCATGGCGCACCCGTGGATCACGCTGCTCGCCGCGGTTCTGGTCCTGGCGTCCACATATTACCCGATCACCCGCATGGGCACCGAGTTCATGCCCCCTCTGGACGAGGGTGACCTGCTCTACATGCCCACGACCGACCCCTCGATCAGCATCACCAAGAGCAAGGAGCTGCTTCAGCAGACCGACAAGCTCATCGCGACGTTTCCCGAAGTCATCAGCGTCCACGGGAAGATCGGGCGGGCGGACACGGCGACCGATCCGGCGCCGCTTTCGATGATCGAGACAGTGGCGCAGCTAAATCCGGATCGATCTCAGTGGCGCGCACGACCGGTGGCCTATTGGTTCAGCGGTTGGCCCGGATGGCTCAAGAGGCCCTTCACCGCAACCTTCTGGCCCGAATCGCGGCCCATCACCACGGAGGAGCTCAAGTTCGGCTGGCAGGACCCCGACGGCACGATGCATCACGGGCTCAACACCGTGGTGATGCTCCCCGGAGTTGCCAACGCATGGCCGTACCCAATCGAGAACCGGATCAACATGCTGGCGACGGGGATCAAGACCCCGGTCGGGATCAAGATCATGGGACCCGATCTGAAGGTCCTGAGTGATCTTGCCGAGCGAGCGTCCAATGCCGTGCGCACCATTCCAGGCACCGTCTCGGCCTACGCCGAACGCACCTTTGGGGGCTACTACCTCGACGTCGACGTGAACCGTGAGGCGGCGGCCCGGTACGGGCTCACGGTCGGTGACGTGCAGGACGTGATCCAATCCGCCGTCGGCGGGATGAATGTCACCACAACGGTAGAGGGCCCCGAGCGCTATCCCCTCAACGTGCGCTACCTCCGCGACTTCCGGGACGACCTGCCGGCGCTGGAAAACGTCCTCGTCACCGCCCCGATGTCCGACGGGCGAGGCAACAAACTCCAGGTGCCGCTGGGACAGCTCGCGACGATCAAGATCAATCCCGGCGCCCCCATGATTCGTTCAGAGAATGCCATGCGGACGGCGTGGATCTACGTGGACATCGCGGGGCGCGACCTCGGCGGATACATCGCCGAGGCACGCCGCGTCGTGGCCCAAGAGGTGGAACTGCCGGCTGGATACACGCTGGTGTTCTCCGGTCAGTTCGAGTTCTGGGAAAAGACCATCCCACGGCTGATCGCCGCGAGTGCGCTGGCCTTCTTCGCCATCGTCTTCCTGCTCTACGTCAGCAGCCGCTCGTGGGTGCGGGTGGGCATTGTGCTTATGGCGGTCCCGTTCAGCCTGGTCGGAGCGTTCTGGTTCATGCACGCCCTGGACTACAACCTGTCGCTCGCCGTTGTCATCGGCATTATCGCGCTCGCGGGTCTCGATGCCGAGACCGGCATGGTGATGCTGCTCTACCTCGAAAACAGCTTCGACCGGTTCAGGGAGCAAGGCCGCATGCGCACCACGCACAACCTGTGGGATGCGGTCCATGACGGGGCGGTCATGCGCATCCGTCCCAAGGCGATGACCGTCGCCGCCACATTCATCGGGCTCGTTCCTCTTCTGTGGGCGCACGGAACCGGTGCCGACACCATGCGCCGCATCGCCGCCCCGATGATCGGCGGTCTGCTCATCAGCTTTGTCATGGAACTGCTCATCTACCCCGTCGTGTTCTACCTCATCAAGCGGTGGCAGCACCGCAAGTCGATCGTGCGATCCTGATCGTGGCGACGTTCACCGTGTAAGTGGGCCTCGCAGTTGTTCCTTGATTCATTCAGGCAAAGGAGTTCGGTCATGTTGAAGTTGTGCAAGTCGTCGGTCATGAGCCTCGTACTTCTCTTCGCCGGCGCCGCCGCGCCCGCGCTGGGCCAAGCGGGCAGGTCTACTGATCCGTCAACTCAACCGGCACCCCGGGAGGAGGCCATCGCGAAGCGCATCGGCGATCCCTACCCGCTATCCACGTGCCCGGTCTCGACCGGCAAGCTCGGGTCCATGGGCGAGCCCGTCGTGAAGCTCTATGAGGGTCGCGAGGTTCGCTTCTGCTGCGGGTCGTGCCCACCCAAGTTCGAGAAGGACCTCACCAAGAATCTCGACAAGCTCGACAGTGCGATCGTGAAGGATCAGGCCCCGCTCTACCCGATTCAGTCTTCTGTCGTCTCGGGCAAGAAGCTCCCCGAGAAGCCCATCGACTGGGTCTACAACAACCGTCTCGTGCGTCTCACCGACGAGACGGAGAAGGCCGAGTTTCTCAAGGACCCGAAGAAGTACATGGCCTCCCTCGACAGATCGGTAGTCGAAAAACAAGGTACGGACTATCCGCTAACCACCTGTCCGGTCAGCAAGGACAAGCTCGGCGATATGAGCGAGACCAGGGACCTTGTCATCGCGGGCCGTCTCATCCGGCTTTGTTGCGCTGGCTGTGTGAAGGATGTTCTCAAAGAACCGGCCAAGTACATCGCGGTGATCGACGCGGCCCGCAAGCCCAACGCGGATGGCAAGGACGCCCCCCGCGAGACACCATCGGAAGGCGGTATGTAGCGGCGATGTGCGGGAATCCCTCCGCCCCTATGCAGCGTCGCCGTGCGGCGTGCTGGACGTCACTCCCGCTGGTCGGAGCAGCCGAAGCCCGTTGCCGACGACCAGCAGGCTGGCCCCCATGTCCGCGACCACGGCCATCCATAGGGTCGCGACCCCCGTGATGGCCAGAGCGAAGAACACCACCTTGATCCCCAGTGCGAGGGTGATGTTCTGCCGAAGCACTCGTGCCGTCTGCCGGCTGAGCTGAATGAACGCTGGCACGCCCCCGAGGTCGTCCTGCATCAGGGCCACATCAGCCACTTCCAGGGCGGTATCCGTTCCCGCCGCTCCCATCGCAAACCCGATCGAAGCCTGGGCGAGCGCGGGGGCGTCGTTCACACCGTCGCCCACCATGCCGACGTGACCCCACCGATCCGTCAGTTGAGTCACCGACGCGACCTTGTCTTCCGGGAGAAGCTCGCCCCGGGCGTCGTCGATGCCCACGCCCTGGGCGACTGCTTCCGCCGTGCGTTGATTGTCTCCGCTGAGCATCACCGTGCAGAGTCCCAGGGCATGCAACTGACGAACAGCCTCCCTGCTGGATTCCCGTGGCGCATCTGCCACAGCGATCACTCCCAAGGCGGAACGATCATCGGTGAGGACGATCGCTGTCTGGCCCTTGGCTTCTAGTTCTCCAAGGACCGCCTCGACGGCGGGCGTACAAACGCCTCGCTCGTGCGCAAAGCGATGGTTCCCGAGGAAGTACGGCGCGCCATCGATTATCCCCGTGACACCCTTGCCTGTGACCGAGGTGAAATGCTGAACGGGGAACAGTGCTCCAACCGCCTCGGTCTTCTGCTGTGTCCACGCGGCGGTGACGGCGCGCGCAACGGGATGATCGGAGCCGGCATCGATGCTCGCCGCGAGCCTCAGGATCGAGTCCGAGGCCAGCGAGTTCAGGGGCCGGACATCCTGAACGCGGGGCCTGCCCTCGGTGATCGTCCCGGTCTTGTCCACCGCGATCACGCGAAGCCGGCGGCCTTCTTCCAGGTAGATCCCGCCCTTGATCAGGATGCCCCGGCGCGCCGCCGCTGCGAGCCCGCTCACCACCGTCACCGGCGTTGAGATGACCAGGGCGCACGGGCACGCGATGACCAACAGAACGAGCGCCTCGTAGACCCACCGCATCCAGGGCTGCTGGAACACGAGCGGCGGAACCAAGGCGACGAGAATCGCCATGACCACCACCGTGGGGGTGTACACGCGGGCGAAGCGATCCACGAATCGTTGCGTCGGCGCTCTGGCCGACTGGGCTTCCTGGACTGTACGGATGATCCGGGCGAGCGTCGTCTGGTCCTTGCCCCCCGTGACCTGGAACTCGAGCACGCCGCTCTCGTTGATCGTGCCGGCGAAGACCTGGTCTCCTTCGGCCTTGTCCACCGGAACGCTCTCGCCGGTGATCGGTGCTTGATTCACCGCGGAAGCACCGGCGACCACCGTGCCATCCAGTGGGACCCTCTCCCCCGGGCGCACTCGCACGACTGAGTCGAGGGCCACGTCGCCCGCAGGCACTTCCTTCCATGCTCCTCCAGACGCGTCCGGATGCTTGACGAACGCCGTCTCGGGCGCCATCTCCATCAGGCCCCGCACAGCGTTCCTGGCCCGTTCCAGAGAGTACTTCTCGATCAACTCCGCGACCGCGAAAAGGAACACGACCATCGCGGCCTCGGGATACTCGCCCACGGCGAACGCGCCCACGACGGCGACGGTCATCAGGAAGTTGATGTTGAGCGTGAGCGTTCTCAGGGCAATGAGGCCCTTGCGCAGCGTGGGCACTCCTCCGAGCAGCACCGCCGCCGCGCTCATCACGAGAATCGGCCACGAGTGTTCGGCCTTGGACGACCACGCGAGCACTTCCGCGGCGAAGGCCAGCACGCCGGACGACCCCAGCTGCACGAGCTCGCCTCCGGACGCGACCGCGGCGACGGGGAGTCGGGTCCGTGCTTCCACGTCCGATCCGTCCGGATCACTCGAATGGGACCGCTCGCCCTGGGCTTGAATCGTCGGCGTCATCCCCACGGACTTGATCTTGGCGAGAATTGCGTCTCGGGACGCCCGAGCGTCATGCTCGATTGTCATCCGCCGATTCATCACGTCGAACTCAACGCCCGCAACGCCCTTCATCCGACCGAGTGCTCTGCGCAGAACTTCCTCCTCGGCTGCGCAGTCGAGTTCGCGGACTTCGATGGTGGTGCGATTGGGACGACCCGACACTTATCCGTTCCGATCGGTGTTCATTTCCTGTGCTTCCTGAGTTCACGCCACCGGTTCCGGGCCGAAAAGAAGCAAATCGTACCGCCGGTCACTGCAACGACCGCGGCGTACATGTTGATTGCGATGTGCCCGTACTCGCGATAGTGCGAGACGGCTGTCCACACGAGTGCGACCAGACCGGCGGCGGTGATCGATCCGGAGACAGTCACCACATGCGCCTCGGCCTTCAGTTCCGATGAACTGGAGCCGGACGGCCGGGCGGGCCGAAGCCCGCCCCGCCTCCTGCGTACCCGCCTACTTCTTGGGCGATTCCTTCCCATGATCGTGCCCGTCGCCTTCCTTGTGGTCGTGGTCGTCGTGCCCCTTGGCCTTGCACTCTTTGCACTCGCCGTGCCCGATTACGCGGAGGTTGGTGCCCTCCCGGACCCACAGGTGCGCGCCCTCGCCATCGGCGGTGACGAAGTACTGGGTCTCGGACTTAACGGGCTGGGATGCGCCCTGACCCATCAGGATGCCGGCGAGGGCGGTGAGCCCGATACCGGCGACTACCCCGAGCATCACGTTCATGCGGTTGGTCTGCATTGTCGACTCCTTGGGAACAGGGGCTCAGGCCGAGCCCTTGGGTGACTCGCCGTCCTCGCCCCCGTGCGACGTACGCGCGGGCGAAGGCGGCGATGGTGAATTGGAACTGGACGGAGTGCGAGCGGGGTTCGCGGAGGCGACAGCTCCGGAAGCCGCTGTCGCCGGCACGCTGTCATGAACCCCCAGCGGGCCGGTTTCCGGTCTCTCCCACTCTTGAGCCAGGGGCATCGGTTGGCCACTCGGGTCCCATCCCGTAAAGATGCGGTAGAGGGCGGGCAACACCACGAGCGTCAGGAGCGTGCTGGAGATGAGTCCGCCGATGACCACCGTCGCGAGGGGCTTCTGCACCTCGGCCCCGGTGCCTGTAGCGAGGGCCATCGGCACGAATCCCAGTGATGCCACAAGGGCCGTCATGAGCACGGGGCGAAGCCGCACGAGCGAACCCCGAATGATCGCATCGTCACGGCCCATCCCCTCGCGCCGCAACTGGTTGATAAACGAGACCATGACCAGGCCGTTGAGCACGGCCACTCCCGAAAGCGCGATGAATCCGACCGCCGCGGATATCGAGAAGGGCATGCTCCGAAGCCAGAGCGCGACGATTCCGCCGGTCAGTCCCAAGGGCACGGCGCTAAACACGAGCAACGCGTACTTGACGCTCTTGAATGTCGAGAAGAGCAGCAGGAAGATCAGGAAGAAGCAGATCGGAACAACAATGGTAAGGCGTTCCTTGGCCGCTACGAGGTTCTCGTACTGCCCGCCCCATACCAACCACTGCCCGGCGGGAAGCGAGATCGACTCCACCGCCTTCTCGGCGTCGCGTACGAACGAGCCCAGGTCGCGGCCACGCACATTGCACTGTACGACGATCCGGCGCTTGCCGTTTTCGCGGCTGACTTGGTTGCGCCCCTCAGCAACTTCGATCCTCGCCACATCGCTCAAGGGGATGAAGCCCATCTCCCGCGTCTGAACCAATCCTGCCAGCCCTCCGCTGTCCGCGGCGCTGGCGAGTGCGCCGATCACACCGTGCTCCTCACCTCCGGGCAGCGGGATCGGCAGCCGCTCCAGAGCATCGATCCTGCCGCGGATCTCTTCGGGCAACCGCACCACGAGATCAAAACGGCGGTCCCCCTCGAAGACCAGTCCCGCTTCGGCCCCGCCCATCGCGGCGGCGACGACCTGCTGAATCTCATGGATATTGAGTCCATAGCGGGCGATGGCGGCTCGGTCGATGTCAACGGTCATGACAGGGAGGCCCTCGACCTGTTCCATCTTGGCATCGGCCGCGCCGGGCACCGACTGGATTGCTGACAACACCTCCTGCGCTGTACGAGTCATCGAGTCAAAGTCGTCGCCGTACACCTTCACGGCGACATCGCCGCGCACGCCGGAGATGAGTTCATTGAACCGCATCTGGATCGGTTGGGTGAACTCGTAGTTCTGACCGGGAAGAGCCCGTACGGTCAGCTCGATGAGCTTGATGAGTTTGCCCTTGTGGCCGTCGAGCTTGGGCCCTTCCTCGCCCTCCTCGTGCCCTTCCTCGGCATGACCTTCGGACAGCTTGGCGATCGCTTTCTCCTCCTCCACAATGAGGCTGTCCAACTCCGCCTCGCTCCGCCACTGGTCCGGGGACTTGAAGATGACGAAGGTGTCGGAGATATTGGGCGGCATGGGATCCGCCGCGAGTTCCGCCGTGCCGGTTTTGGAGAAGACGAACGCCACCTCGGGGAACTGCGAGAGCGCTCGCTCCAGGTCGAACTGCATGTCTTGTGAAGTCGTAAGCGAGGTGCTGGGCATGCGCAGGGCCTGGAGTGCCAGGTCCTTTTCATCGAGCGTGGGGACAAACTCTTGGCCCAGCCGCGTGAACAGCACAGCCGACCCGAGGAATGCGACGAACGCTGCCGCCACGATCATCCAGCGGAAGCGCACCGAAAAGCGGACGGCGGGCTCGTACGCGACCTTGGCCCAACGGACCAGGAACATCTCCTTCTCCGTGACCTTGCCGCGGATCAGTATCGCCACCATCGCTGGCACAAAGGTCAGCGACAGGATGAATGCGCCGATGAGGGCGAAGATGACCGTCATCGCCATCGGGTGGAACATCTTGCCCTCGACGCCGGTGAGCGCGAGGATAGGAAAGTACACCGTGATGATGATCGCCTGGCCATAGACCGATGGTTGGATCATCTCCTTGGCCGCGACCATGACTTCGTGCAACCGTTCCTGGAGACTCAGCACCCGGCCTTTGTGATGCTGGGCTTCGGCTAGGCGCCGCAGGCAGTTCTCGACGATGATGACCGCACCATCCACGATCAGCCCGAAGTCGATCGCTCCCAACGACATCAGGTTGCCGCTCACCTTGTTCTGAACCATGCCCGTGGCGGTCATAAGCATGGACAGCGGGATCGCCGCGGCGCAGATGAGCGCCGCGCGGATGTTGCCCAGCAGCAGGAGCAGGACGACGATCACCAAGACCGCACCCTCGAGCAGGTTCTTCTGAATTGTTCTTACCGTGGCGTCTACGAGCTTCGTCCGGTTGAGGACAGTCTTCGCCCGGATTCCAGACGGAAGGCTCTTCTGAATCTCCGCCATCTTCCTGTCCACCGAGGCCGCAACGGTGCGGCTGTTGGCCCCGATGAGCATGATGGCGGTGCCGACCACGACCTCCTCTCCGTTCTCGCTGGCCGACCCGGTCCGCAACTCTCTCCCGACACCGACACCGCCCGGCACCACGATGTCCCGGATGTAGATTGGAATCCCGTTGCGCGTGCCAACCACGATCGTGGAGAGTTGGTCGATGTTCTCGATTCGCCCGGTGGCCCGAACCAGGTACGACTCGCCCTTGTGCTCGACGTAGCCGGCGCCCGTGGAGACATTGTTCTTCTCGATGGCATCTATCACCGCGGAGAAGGTGAGCCCGTACGAGACGAGTTTCATGGGGTCGGGCTCGACGTGGTACTGCTTGACGTACCCTCCGATGGCGTCCACGCCCGCGACGTCCTTCACCCCCTTGAGCTGCGGACGGATGATCCAGTCTTGCACCTCGCGGAGATAGGACGCGAGTTCGACATCGGTTTTCAGGCGCCGCCCCTCGGCGGAGAGGTACGAACCGTCGGACTGCCACCCGGCCATGCCGTCCTGGATCTTCGCGCCTTTTCCATGCGGGTGCTCGTACTCGACCGTGTACATGTAGACCTCGCCGAGTCCGGTGGCAATCGGGCCCATGATGGGGTCCACACCCGGCGGCAGGGATTCCTTCGCCTCGCCGAGACGCTCGCCCACCTGCTGGCGGGCGAAGTAGATGTCGACGTTGTCCTCGAAGACTGCCGTGACTTGGGCGAACCCGTTGCGCGAGAGCGATCGCGTCGACTGCAGTCCCGGGATGCCCGCCAGGGCGTATTCGATGGTGAACGTCACCTGCTTCTCGACCTCGACGGGCGAGAGCGATGGGGCGACAGCGTTGATCTGGACCTGGTTGTTGGTGATGTCGGGCACAGCATCGATGGGGAGCTTCTTGAGCGAGTAGGCGCCCACCGCGGCCACGAGCGCCGTCAGGATGACAATGAACCAGCGGTTCTTGATGGAGAAGTGCAGCACGGCTTCAAGCATGGGGGGCCTCTGTGGGTTGCAGCGAGTCGTTCGGGGGGCGAGGGGTGGCGGAGTGGATTAGTGCTCGTGGGCGGCCGAGCCTTTCCCGAGCTCGGCCTTCAGAATGAACGACCCGGCCTCGACGAACCTCTCGCCCTCGACCAGACCTGCCAGGACCGGTACGAGACCGCCCACCGCCGGCCCGACGGAAAGCGCCCGCTTTTGGAATGTGTTGGGCTCGCCCGCCACCGGCACGAAGACCGCGGGGCCTCCTTCGACCGTCTGGACCGCCTCCTGCGGGACCGCGACTTGCGGCACGGGTTCCGCGCCGCCCGGCTCGGCCGCGACGATTTCGACCTGGGCGAACATGCCGGGTTTCATCGCGCCATTCCCGAGTGCAGCGCGCGGGACCTCGATGCGGACCTGGGCGGTTCGGGTGGTAGGGTCCACCACCGGCGCGATGAACGCGACTGTCCCTTCGTACTTGTTGTTCATGTTTGATCCGACCGTGATCCAGGCCTGTGCCCCTTGTGAGGTCGAGGGCAGTCTGGCCTCCGGTACATCCGCCAGAACCCAAAGGACTCTGGTATCCGCCAGCACCATCAAGGACTCTCGGTCGGGATTGACCAACTCCCCAAGCGTGATCTCGCGCTGCACGACCTGACCGTCGATCGCGGCGCGAATGGTGTACTTCGGGGCGATCTCGCCGGTCGATACGAGGTTGTTCACGGCCTCCTGATCCATCCCCAGCAGATGCAGGCCGTTCTCGGCAGCGAGAGCCGAAGCCTGAGCAGACTTGACGTTCGCCACGGCAGCTTTGTACTCGGCCTCTCGCTTCTGCACCTCGGTGAGCGAGATCCCCTGTGACTGATCGAGCAGACCCTTGGCTCGGTCCCACGCTGCCTTTGCCAGGTCCGCCTGCGGAACCGCCGTTTCTGCGGTTGATCGTTTGAGAAGGAAGTCCGACTGTGCCTGTCCGAGTTCGGGGCTCTCGACCACCAGGAGTGGATCGCCCTTCTTGACCTGATCACCGAGCCGCACGCGGATCTCAACGACCCGACCACGCACGAACGATCCCACATGCGCCATCGCCTCGGTGTTGAACCCCACGCGAGCCGGGGCCACGAATGTGGGCTTGAGAGCCCACATCTGCGCCTCGCCAACCCTCACGCCGTAGCGTTCGACAGCCTCACCCGTGAGTTTGACCTCGTCAACGTGCTCTTCTCCTGCACCGTGGTTATGGCCGTCGCTCTTGGCATGCTGATCCTTGGCGGCGGGTGCGGCATGATCGTGTCCGTCTCCGTCCTCGTGCTTCTTGCAGGATTCCAGGGGCACGACGAGGCCGACGACGAGCAGGAACACGCCCATGGACTTGAGACATGGAGAGAGTGTGCGGCGGCTCATTTTCTTGTGGTTCATGACTAAGTTCTCCGGGCGGATCGCGGACGGCCGCGTTCAGTGGTTCGATACATGCAAGTTGATCGGTGTGATGGCGAGGGGGCTGACGGAGACTGGCGTGTTGTGCTCGGTGGTGGCCGGGGACTCACCGACCGACGCGGCCACGCCCGGGCCGCCAACCGCCCGTTGCAGGCGGATCAGCGAGATTGACATCTGCTGTTCCACTTCGATGGCTTTGGCGCGGGCGGCGCGGAGGTCCTGCTCCGCGAGGAACAAGGCCGTCACGTCGGTCTGTCCCGCCCGATAGGCATCCTCGGCCTGCTGCCTGCGCTGCTGCTGGAGAGGGATCAGCTCTGACTGGATGCGCTTCAGATTGTCGGCGCTGGCGTCTAGCGACTGGAACGCAACTCGAACCTCCTCCACGACCTTGCGCTTGGCCAGAGTCAGGTTGTGGCGAGCCTCGATCTGCTCGGCCGTCACGCGAGCGCGTCCGGCCTGACCCATGTCGAAGATGGGTATTGGCGTCGAAACCGACGGACCCACGGTCCAGTCGGGATCGCGCTGAGCATCGACACCAACGCCAAGCCCCTCCCACGGCAGGAGCCGCGCGAGGGCTTCGTCGTCACCGAGCGCCGCCAGCATCCAAGCCACGGATTGCACCTCGGGCCGATGCTGCAGCGCGGCCTCGACCCAATGCGATTCCAGGCTGGAGGCAAGGGCAGGCGCGGTCCAAGAATCGACGCGCCAGGAAGCTGAACCGGAAGGTTCGCCGATCAATCGCGCCAGACGAAGACGTTCCTCGGTGAGTTGCCTCTTTGCCTCCGCGATGTCAACGTCGAGTTCCACTCGCTGTGCTTCGAGCGTGGTCAGGTCGCTTCGAGTGCCCTCCTGCGCTTCCAGTCTCGCACGGGCGGTGGCCACGAGCTTGTCGAGCAGACCCCGGCGCTCCGCGAGCACAGGCACCAGCGATTCCAAGGTTTGAACCGCGACGTACCGCTCCTGGACCTCTGCCACAGTGTCAAGGGCCACAGTGACCGCATCGGATGCGGCCTGCCGGAGCCGATTATCTGCCGCGCCCGCCTGGCGCGGGATCTTGAACATCTGAATCAGGTCTTGCGCGAGCGAGACCTCGATTTGCGGCTTGCCGGGCCCCCAGCGCAGGACGAAGTCGAGCACAGGATTGGGAAGGAGCCGTGCCTGGTCGGCCTCGGCCATCGCGATGCGCACGCGGGCGAGCGCCGCTTGGAGCCCCGGGCTGGTGGTCGCGGCGCGGCGCACGGCGTCGACCAGCGTCAGATCATCTCGTGCTTGAGAAGGCTCGTCCAATAGACCAGCCTCCGTGCGGAACTCAATGGGTTGGCCCAGGCCGACCGCTGCTGAGACAGCCGCTTCGGTCATGGGATCGGGCCGGCTACCGGCACAGCCGCTGAGGTTGATCAAGGCCAGGATCACGGCGCATTGAGCGAGCGGTTGGCCCGCAAGCGCGGCTTGGATGGCGCGTGTGTGCATCGAATTTCCTTGGAAGGATCGGTGGGTGTTCGAGCGAGTTTCAGAGAATGGATGGCCAAGGGCCACCACGGTCCGCGACCAGTACACGGGCGCGACCATACCTCAGACGCTTCCCAACGGGAGGCGCAGCGAGGCACACGTTGTCTAGACAACGAGAATTACGGATCGCAGGCGCTGAAGCGTGTCCGGCGGTCGCTGCGGTCGCACGCGGTCCCATGCAATTTGGGCCGGGGGCGGCACATCCATGAGCATGGCGACCACCGCGAATATCACCGGCGCGAGGACCGGCGCATCGCTTGTCGTTCGCGGGGGCGCTTTCGCGATTTGAAGGTCGCCTTGTATGGGCGTATCCCTACAAGGCTCGGGCCGGTTATCACGGTCGTCGGATTCACCGGCGTCCGCTCGGCAACTCGTGGCGCACTCGCCGTCGGCGCCACGAACGCACCCCCATTCGATCCGAGCCCCGCCATCACCATCACTGCAGACAACCAACCCGCCGTTGAGCAGCGTACTGGTCAGCCCGAACCAGATTAGGCAGAGCCAAGAAAGGGCGAGATTGAGTCCATTGCGTCGCATTCGTCAGGGTCAACTGTACGCTGTCTCCGACGGCACGGGCAACCGATGCCGCCAGGAGGCGCCAATAGCTCGCTCCGACCAACGACGGCACATACGGCGACGCTGGGCTGCCGAGAGTGCCGCATCCCCCATCTGGCGTGCATGCGGGCCTCATGGAGCCGGCAGCCGGGATCTCTGGTCGGCCGCATCGGGCCGACACGAACCCCTGGTTGAGAAGTGCCGAAACGGCCCACCCTACTGCTCCACAACCGACCCCGAACCGGTTCCACCAGAGCTTGACCCGCTCACGCTGCCTGAGCCGCTGCCGGAGGACGATCCGGAGGTCGAGAACGAGGACGACCCACTGGACTTGCTGCCCGACGATCCGCTGCTGGAAGAGCCGCTGGTCGATCCAGACGTCGAGCCTGACCCTGACCCCGATCCCGAGCCGGAACCCGAGGCCGATCCGGACGACGAGGCGCTCGAACCGCTGTGGGCCGTGGCGGGCATGTCGTTGTGGACCCAGACTCCCTCGGCCAGAAGCGTGTTCGTTCCGGGGATGTGGATGGCCACGGTGCGTGTCGGCGCGTCGATCCGGACGACCGAATCGACCTCTTCCTCGTTCATGTGCTCGTCGATCAGGAAGTCGCCGGGCTGGATGAACTCGGCGGATGCGAAGCCCCATTCATCGCCGCGGCGGATCATGAACGGGTGTTCGGGCGTCGCCTTCAGGCGGCGGTTGATGACCATGAAGCCGTGGTGTTCCCCGAGGCGGATGCTGGCAACGCGGGCCGCGACCGGCTTCGCGCCGTGCAGGCCGTGATGCGAGAGCCAGTTGTACTGGGCCCGGTACGGGACATCGACCTCGAGCCCGGGCACCTGGATGGATGCCACGCGGTCGCCGGGCTTGAGGTTCTCGATCGGCGTGAGGCGGCCATCCTCGAGCCGCACGAGCGTGCCGAACAGGAGGCAGTTGCTACCAGGGCCGCTGCCTCCGGGGCCTGAGCCACCGGGTCCGGACCCACCCGGGCCGCTTCCACCGGGGCCGCTGCCGCCCGGCCCAGAACCGCCCCCGCTGGAACCACCACCGGAAGATCCGCCACCCGACGATCCGCCGCCAGATGAGCCGCCGGACGATGGGCCGGACGAGGCTCCGGAACTCGTGCCGCTGCTCGCGCCAGATGACGCGCCGCTCGACATCCCGCTGCTGCCCGAACCAGAGGAGCCCGAAGCACTCGAGGACCCGGACCCGCTGCTCGATGACCCGCTTGAAGGCGACCCGGACGAGGACGATCCGCCCGAGGACATCGACCTTGAGGAACTCGGCATTCCGCTGCTCGAACCCGAGGAGCCCGAGGGCATGGTGTCGGTGGTGCCGCTGCTTGAGGGGGTGTGCGTCGTGCCCGGCGTGTTGCTCGTGAAGGCACCGGTGGTGTAGAACGTCAGCGTCGGCGTTCCGCCCGGACCGGTCGTGTAGATCACATCGCCCGTGGTCGAGTAGCTCGCGGGCATGCTGGGGGTGCTCGTGGGTGTGACATACGAGCTGTCCGGCGTGTCTGTGCCGGAGGGTGTCGAGTAGTTGCTCGACCCGCCACCCGTGGGCGGCCGGCCCGTCGCCCACACGGGGATGTATAAGTAGTACCGGGTCGGGCCGTCGCTCATCGGGCGGCCTCCTGTGGTGTCGGCTTCGGATTGGGTTCGTACCAGCCCTGCGTGCTGATGGGCTTGCCGCACTCCGCGGAGGCGGCCTTGACGGCCGCATCGAACTCCATGCGCTCGAACGCCAGGAGTTCGCTGCCGGGGGAGCAGTTGATCACGCGGAAGCGGTGCCGATCGAAATGCGGCCGCAGGGCCTCGAATCGGCGGGCCAGCGAGTCGTACAAGACGTTGTTGTGCCGGATGGCGTTCGGGGCACGGTGCTCGTCGAAGGCGTATTTCCGATCGGCCGCCATCTTGAAGTCGCACCCGAGCAGGTACACCGTGCCGAACCCAAGGTGGTGCAGCAGACGCAGCGCCACGAGCATTACGCTTCGCTTGCCTGTGATGCCGAGCGAGTCCGCGTGCTTGGCATCGTTCCCCCACGGGACCGAATCTCCGGTCAGGAACCGTTCATGGTCAAAGTGGTCCGCGCGGCGGAAGAACAGCACACTCGGCATCTGCCGGACGCGGAACGCGCTGTTACGCATGGTGCCGTCGGGGTTCTGTATGCGGAGACGCTTGTCCCAAGCGCACGTCGGCACGAACTTCAGGATGCCCGGGTCCTTCCAGCCCGTGTCGATGAAGCGGCCCGGATCGTCCACACACGTCCAGAGCGTTGGCCGATGCACCGACCACGCGTTGTTCACGGCCATCGTGACGATGCCGCGCTTGTTGAGCTGCGTGAGGTCCACCTGGGTGAGCGATGGTCCCGAGAGAATCAAGAACGCTGATCGCCCGCGGTAGAACCCGGCCAGGGAGACCGAGTCGAAGTCGGCGGTGTAGAGGCGCAGGCCATCGCGCGCGGGCTTCCGCGCCTTCAGCCCCGCCTGGAGCGCCGCGATGTCCGACTGGTTCTCACGCACAGCCGCAGCCCTCCTTGGCAGCGAAGCGTCCGACGATGTACCGACCCTCGGCCTTCGGTGCCGTCACCGTGCCAACCTGACCAATGCGCTCCAGCCACCACGGAAGCGGCCTCACCGTTGGGTGCAGTCCTTCGCCGGCGACCGTCATCCGGCTCGGGCGCGTGCAGATTGAGAACACGAAGTGTGCCCGTGGGCGTGCGACGCGCCGCATCTCCGCGAGCACCACGTCCACATCCTCCGGGAGCAGATGCTCCAGAGCGTCGAAGCTCGTCACCACGTCGGCCACGCCGTCTAGGAGGCCGGTCTTGTGCATCGCCCGCGGGATGTCCGCTTCGGGGAAGGCGAAGTCGATGCCGAGGCCATCGATGCCGACGCGCCGCAGAGCACCGATGAAGTTGTTCCGCCCGCACCCGAAATCCACCACGAAGCGTGGCTTTAGTCGTTGCACCATCGGGAGCGCCGCCGCACCGTGGTTGGTCGAGCCGTACCCCGCCCCGCCGCCGGACGCGGCGGGCCGCGACGCCAGCGCGACGTACTTCTTCCGCTCGTGCTCGCGGCGGGCATCCAGAGTC
Source organism: uncultured Phycisphaerales bacterium (assembly GCA_937871915.1). GTDB lineage: Bacteria > Planctomycetota > Phycisphaerae > Phycisphaerales > UBA1924 > UBA4658. The sequence continues at coordinate 3,677 of CALMPG010000095.1, read as the reverse complement.
GGTGCGGTTGCAGTGACGGGAGCCGTGGTCATGCGCCCCCCTCGATGTAGATGTTGAACTTGCGGTCCTCGTCCGCTGGGTCGGCGATCTCGATCAGGCTCATGGCCTCGAACACCCACACCGGCCTGCCCTTGCTGTTGCGCTCGCAGGTGAGCTGCACGCAGACACCTTCGGGGATGGGCACGAGCTTTGGCTTGAGCGACCGCGCAGGCGGGCACTTGGGGAGCACGCCCGGCAACTCGCACACCGGCCCGAGACCCAGCAGCCCACCGAAGCCGGACCCGGCGTCGAAGTTGTTCATGTGGTGGGCTTCGAAGCGGTTGATCGCCAGCCGCGTCGGGTCCTCGCCGCCACCGGGCAGCTGCGAGGTCAGACCTTCCGGCACGGGCACGTACCGGAGGTAGGTGTCGCTGCCGGGATCGCCGTCAATCCTGGCCTCAACCCACGGGTAGCGCCAGCGGTTGTTCTCGGTGGGGATCGGCTGCGCCGCGCCGAGGATCGCGGTGACGCGCCCCGGCGACGGCTGGCCCATCTCGATGACCGCCCACTTCTCGCCGACGCCTTCCTCCTTCCACAGGATCGGGATGCCACCCATGGGCGTGCTTGCCAGCACGGTCTCCTCGGGGGCGAGCTCGCAGGTCGTGTCCGTTTCGTTGGTAATGAAGACCCGCGCGGGCGTGACGCCCGTGAGCACGCACCGCCCAAGGTCGCCCGGCTTGATCGGCTGCAGTGCCAGGACGAACGAGAGCGACGGCGAGTCCTCCGTGGCGACCTCGGCCGTCAGTGGCGTTCGACTGTGGAACGTCCGTTCCTGGTCCTCACTGTCGGGCTGGACGAGCACGCCCGTGATCGCCAGCGCGTGGTACGGTTCGATCTCATCGTCGGAGTCGTTGCGGACGAGCACGATGCCGCGCTGCGCGGGTTCGAGCGCCGGGCCGGCGTTGGCGGTCCGCTCCCGCCGGCGCAGATCGACCGCTGCATCGACGAAGGCGTTGTACGCCGCCGCGGGGATGCGGAGCGGTGAGCCCGACCGGACTTTGCGGAACATGTCACCCATCGTTCAGATTCCCAGCCCAGCGAAGTTGCCCTCGTCATACACGCGCTCGACATACGCCGCGACCGGACGCTTCACGATCGCGTGCGATCCCGTGTCCTCCTGATCGGCGTACCGCACCCAGAGGTACTCCCACCCCTTCTTGCTGATGCCGCTGATGCTGCCCACCGAGATCCCGCTGGCGTTCGGACTGGCGGCGAACCGGAACGTGATCTCCCAGTCGTCGTCGGGATCGGTGCCGCGCCGCGATCCCGAGGCCCCGAGGAACAGGACCTCGCCCGGCTGGAACCCCTTGAACGCGCCGGTGTTCACCTTGCCGGTGAGCGAGAAGAGCGTGCCCTTGTACGAAGGTGTCACCTGGTCGTTGGTGAAGTAGTGCGTCTCGGAGAACTGATAGACGGGGATGGGTCGCTCCGCTTCATGTGGACGTGGTACGTCGTCTCGCTGACGTGGTGCTCCTCGCGGGTGGCCTGTCCGGAGAGGATGCCCTCGGTGCTGGCCTGCGCCTCGTGCTTCTGCTTGCTCGGCTCCGGGAACTGGTGCCCGCACTGCGGGCAGGTCTGGTACCCGGCGGCGATCAACGCCTGGCATTGCGGACATTCCTTCGCCGGCGCCTCGCCCTCCCCGCGGTCGAACGTCTCCACCCGCACGGCGTCCACGGGCCCGTGCCGCAGGACATTGCCGCCGAAGTCGAGCACGAGGCAGTCGGCCTTACCCGGGTGCAGGCGGAAACCCCGGCCCACCATCTGGTAGTACAGCCCGGGCGACATCGTCGGCCGCACCAGCGCGACGCAGTCGATGTGCGGGGCGTCAAACCCCGTGGTGAGCACGTTCATGTTGCACAGGTACTTGAGCGCCCCAGCGCGGAAACGATCGAGGATCGCGCTGCGCACTCCCGAGGGCGTCTCGCCCGAGACGAACCCGCACTCAACTCCGTGCTTGGACCTCAGCACCTCGACGATGTGCTGTCCATGCCGGATGCCCGACGCGAACATCAGCGTGGCGTTGCGGTCCTTCGTGTGCTCAACGAGTTCGGCGCAGGCGCCCTCGACCAGGCCGTCCTTGTCCATGAGGTCCTCGACCTCGCTGGCGACGAACTCTCCGGCGCGGACGTGCAGGTCGTCGGTGGAGATTTTCTGGAGTCCCGCCTTCGTCCTCAGGGGCGACAGGAAACCCTGCACGATCAGCTCGCGGACCCCGACCTCGAAGCAAATGTGGTTGAGAATGTTCTCGGCGGCGCAGATCGGGCCGGACTTGAGCCGGTAGGGCGTGGCCGTTAGCCCGATGATGCGGACGTGAGGATTGACGACCTTGGCGTCGGCGATGAACTGGCGGTACATCCCGTCGTCCTCGGCGGGGACCATGTGCGCCTCGTCTACGATGATCAGGTCCACCGGGCCCAGGTCGCACGCCTTCTTCCAGATGCTCTGGATGCCGGCGATCGTGACGGCGTAGCCGAGGTCCTTGCGCTTAAGACCTGCCGAGTAAATGCCCATGGGCACATCGGGCGCAATCACCTGCAACTTGTCGGCGGCCTGCTCGAGGAGTTCCTTGACGTGGGCCAGGATGACTACGCGGCCGCTCCATTGAGACACCGCGTCGCGGCACATGGTGGCGATCACCGGCGTCTTACCGCCGCCCGTGGGGATCACCACGCACGGGTTGTCATCGCGTGCCCGCAGGTGCTCGTACACCGCGGCGATGGCATCGGATTGGTAGGGACGAAGCTCCATCAGGGGACTCCCACTTCGTGAACGCCGCTCTCTACAATCACCTGATGCGAGTCACCGTATTGATCCTGACGCTCGCGGCAGCCTCGCTTTCGGCGTGCCGTTCGACGCCCGACGTACTGGAGACGGGAGCGGCCATGATTCAAGTTGAGGTTCTGGGTTTCGGTGACTGTCCGAACACCCCAGAGTTTCTCCGGCGCGTGCAGATGGCGGCCACTCGTGTGGACGGCGCGCGAGTTGTGTACGTCGATCAGGAAGCACTGCCCGAGCATGACGTCCGTCGCGGATACCCAACGCCGACGGCGCTGGCGAACGGACGAGACCTGTTTGGGCTTCCTGTTCCAACGACGCCGAGCATGGGCTGCCGAATGTATGAGGGCGGACTGCCCAACGAAGACGCGATCACTGCGCGACTGCGGATAGCCACTGCTCGCTGATCTCAACCGGTCTGTGGCAATCCGCATCACGCATTGATCTCCGTGATCTCCACCAGCACCTTGCCTCCCGGCGTCACCGGGCCGCGTTCAACTTCCAGCCGATCGATCTGCGAGTCGTCGCGGTACGCGCCGCCCTTGGCGAGCGCGTCCAGCAGCGCCTTCTGCACGTTGTCGATGTCGCGCCGGCGATGATCGGGCGGGCAGACCGTGACACGCACCGCCAAGCGCCCGTTCATCCGCGCCACTCGCATCGCCGCGAGGGCGGCGCACACGTCCGTGCGGTAGCGCCGGCCCTCGCGGCTGATGATGGTTCTCGCGCCCACGCGCCGCCAGATGTGATTGACACTCGGCGGGTACGGGAGCTCGAGGAGCCGACCGGATGGAGTCAGCGTTTCCAGGGCGGCGTGCTCCCCGGGCCCGCGCCCGCGGCGGGACGCGGGGCCGTCCCCGCCGCGC
>CALMPG010000094.1 GCA_937871915.1 uncultured Phycisphaerales bacterium | reverse complement strand
GGTGGGGGGGCCGTGGGGGGAAAGATGCTGCAAACGCTCGTCGGTTTGCTCCGGACCCACGTCGGTTTGCTCCAAACCGACGGCTCTTTGCTCCAAAGCGGCCCCTCTTTGCTCCGGACCGGCGTGGGTCTGTTCCAAACCGACGACTCTTTGCTCCAAAGAGCCCCCTCTTTGCTCCAAACCGACGTCGGTTTGCTCCAAAGAGACGTCGGTTTGCTCCAAACAGGAGGCTCTTTGCGGCATTCGGTTCGGTGTCCAACGCCGCGAAGCCGGCTCCCGGCGCACCGGCGCGTGGGTTTATGGGGCGATCCCGAACGCCCACCGCGCTCCCCTGCTCCCCTGCTCCCATGCCCCCCGCCCCCCCGCCCCCCCACAAGCCGACTACGCTGACGGCTCATGTCGCAGGAATCGTCGGGCACCCCGGGCATCGCGTCGCAGTGGATGGAACGAACGCGGGCGTGGTGCGCCCAGCCCGGCCGCGGGGCCCACTTCGTCCGCGCCGGCGTCGTGGGCGTCATCGCGGGCCTGCTGGCCCTGGGCTTCCAGTGGGCCCTGGCCCTCGCCGAGGACCTCCGCGGGCTGATGCTCGATCGCCTGCACAACCTCCCCCGGGGGTGGGGGGGACAGTGGTGGGCCTGGGCCGTCCTCCCCGCCGTGGGCATGGCGATGGGGTGCCTGGTCGGGTGGATGGTGCTCCGCTTCGCCCCCGACGCCCACGGCAGCGGCATCCCGCACGTCAAGGGCGTGCTCCTGCACGTGCGCAAGATGAAGTGGAAGGGCCTCATCATCGTGAAGTTCATCGGCGGGGTCCTGGGCGTGGGCGTCGGGCTCTCCATGGGGCGCGAGGGGCCGACGGTGCAGATGGGCGCGGCCGTGGCCCGGGCCCTCGCCGACGCGATCCGGCTCCCCTCGCGGCTGGTGCCGCAGCTCATCTCCTGCGGGGCCGGGGCCGGCCTCGCCGCCGCCTTCAACGCCCCGCTGGCCGGGTTCCTCTTCGTGCTCGAAGAGCTCCACCGCGAGATGTCCTCGATGACCTTCGGCGGCGCCCTCGTGGGCGCCCTCGCCGCCGACGTCGTCTGCCGCTCGTTCAACGGCCAGCTCCCCTCGTTCGCCGTGCACGGGTACCACGCCCTGCCGCTGAGCGCGCTGCCGGCGGTGGCGATCCTCGGCGTGGCGGGCGGCCTGCTGGGCGTGGCGTTCAACCGCTCGCTGCTGCGCGCCCAGCGCATCGCGATCTCGGTCGAGCGCGTGCCGCGGTGGATGCTCCCCGGCCTGGCCGCCGCCCTGTGCGGCCTGGTCGCGTGGTGGATGCCCCGGGCCATCGGCGGCGGACACGCCGTCGCCGAGCATCTCATGACCGGCGCGTGGACGCCGACGGTCGCCGTGATGCTCATGCTCCTGGGCGTGAAGTTCCTGCTCACCGTGGTCAGCTACGCCTCGGGCGCGCCCGGGGGCATCTTTGCCCCCATGCTCCTGCTCGGGGCCATCGCCGGGGCCCTGGTGGGCAAGGGCGTCGGGATCATCTGGGAGCCGTGGGCCCACCACCTCCCGGCCTTCGCCGTCATCGGCATGGCCGCGGTCTTCACCGGCTCCGTCCGCGCCCCCCTCACCGGGATGGTCCTCATCCTCGAGATGACGGCCAACTACGAGCAGCTCCTCGCCCTCGGCGTCGCCTGCCTGGCGGCCTACGCCACCGCCGAGCTCCTCCGCGACGAACCCATCTACGAGGCCCTGCTCGCCAAGGACATGGCCCGGCGCGGCATCGAGGCCCCCGACGGCGAGGAGCCGCGCAGCGTCGTCATGGGCATCCAGCGAAGCTCGCCGATGGAGGGCAAGACCATCGCCACGGCCGGGATCCCGCGCGGCTGCCTGGTCGTGGCGATCGAGCGGGCCGGAAAGGAACTGCTGCCGCACGCCGGCCACGTGCTGCTCGCCGGCGACCACATCACCGTGCTCGTCCCCGCCCACGAGACCGACAAGGCCCTCAAGATCGTCGAGCTCGCCCGCCAGGCATGACGGTCGCGTCAGTTCCGCCGGCTCCCGCTGAAGATGATGAGCAGGTAGTACAGAATCGTCCCCAGCGTCGAGACCAGCGCGGCCACGTACGTCATCGCGGCCGCGTTGAGCACCCTGTGCATCGCCGCCGTCTCCTCCCCCGCGCTGAGGATGCCCGTGGTCGTGAGGATCTTCTTGGCCCGGTTCGACGCGTCGAACTCCACCGGCAGCGTGATGAGCTGGAACACGGCGATCGCCGAGAGCCCGAGGACCCCGATGATGAGCATCGGCACCCCCAGCTTCGGCCCGATGAGCGCGAACGCAAACATCCCGATCATCAGCGCGATGTTCGCCGCCACGCCCCCGGCCTGCGCCATCGGCACCACCGCGCTGCGAAGCGTCAGCGGCCCGTAGTTCTCCGCGTGCTGCAGCGCGTGCCCCGCCTCATGGGCCGCGACACCGATCGAGGCCACGGAACGACCGTTGAACACATCGGGGCTCAGCCGAAGCACCTTCGCCTTCGGGTCGTAGTGGTCCGAGAGGAACCCGTGCGACTCCTCCACGCTCACATCCGTGATGTTGTGCGCCCGCATGATCTCCGTCGCCACCTCCGCCCCCGACATCCCGCACGAGGCCGCGATCTTGCTGGCCCACCCGAACACGGACTTCACCCGCCACGCCGCCCAGATCCCCAGCAGCGCGGGAAACAGGACGAGCAACAGCCACGGCGCCCACCCGCCATACGGGCCCCATCCAAATCCCATCATGTACGCGAGCGTGTGCATGGATCATCCCTTGTCGGACCGGTCGCCCGGCCCATCGGAGTCTACGAGGCCCGTGGATCGAAGTTCGAGGCCTTGGCCAGTTGCTCCCACAGCGCCCGCTGCTCATCGGTGAGCGACCTGGGCGTGACGATCCGCAGCTCGGCGAACAAATCGCCCCGGCCCGGGGCCTCCGCCGCGTCCGACCGGCTCCGCGTCGGCAAACCCCGCGCCCTGATGCGAAGCTTCTGCCCGCTCTGCGATCCCGCCGGGATCGTGACCGTGATATCCCCGTCGATCGTGGTCAGATGCACCCGACCGCCCAGCGCGGCCTCCCACGGCGCTATATCCAGCGTCGTGTGCAGGTTGTGCTTGTGGTGCGGATCGATGCGAAACCGCGGGTCCGGCGCGATGCTCACCCGAAGCAGCAGATCACCCGCCGGCCCGCCCCCATATCCCTCGCCCCCCTGGCCGGGAAGCCGGATCGTCGAGCCGTCGGTCACGCCCGCGGGAATCCGCACCTCGTAGTTCCGCGTCGATTCCTCGCCCGTCTCGTCCACGCTGCTCAGCGAGATCCGGCGCGTCGCCCCGTGGAACGCGTCGGCCAGCGGGATCGTGATCTCCGCCTCCTGCGTGCGCCCGGCCTGGGCGTAGCTCCGCGAGTGATTCCGGCCCCCCCGCGCCCCCGGCCGTCCGCCACGCATCGCCTCCGCAAAGTCGTCCTGGTCGATGCCCCCCATCCCCCCGCCGCCGAAGATCGACTCGAAGAACTCGCTGAAATCGGCGCCCCCGCCGCCCCGCCCGCCGAAGTTGACATGCACCCGACGTCCGCCCGGCCCGCCCTGCCCGTCCCCGCCGCCGCGCCCACCCCATCCCGGCGGTGGACGGAACTCCTGCCCCTGCTTCCAGTTCGCCCCCAGCGCGTCGTACCGCTTCCGCTTCTCCGGATCCTTCAGAACCTCGTACGCCTCGCTGATCTCCTTGAACTTCGCGTCCGCGCCGGCCTCCTTGCTCACGTCCGGGTGATACTTGCGCGCCATCGTGCGATAGGCGGACTGAATCTCATCCGCGCTCGCGCCGCGCCGCAGGCCGAGCGATTGGTAATAGTCCTGGAACTTGGCCGTCATGGGTGTACCCGGGTCCGCCGGCCCGCGCCACGATCGGCGCGCAGCCACCGCCACCATCGTATTGATCAAGTCGGATGCCAACGCACCCCGCCCTCGGTTTCCTGTCGAAAGGTCCGAACGGGCGTTCGGGCCACCCGGGGCGTCGGGACGTGCACCCTGGCAGCCGGCGACTGCCAACTTGACAACCCCGGCCGTGGCCCGAGGGTGAATAACAAGCACGGACCTGCCGCGCGACCCCGGGGCGCCATCTGGCACGGGCTTTGATCCACGCCTCCCCGTCGCGGCGACCATCCGGCCCGCCGCGGTTCCCCACGCACATCCATCCCAAGGAGCCTTGACCATGTTGACCTGCCGAGTACCGGGAATGTTCAACGAGTTTGCCGCGGCCCCCGAGGTCGAGCGGCTGATGAGTTCCTTCTTCGCCTCGCCAACCGCGACAGGCGGCGCCGCCCAGGCCTTCCCGCCCCTGAACGTCTGGGAAGACGCCGACTCCCTCCATGTAGAGGCCGAACTCCCCGGCTTTTCCATGGAGAACCTCGAGATCACCACGCTCTCGAATGAACTCACCATCGCCGGGTCGCGGTCCGAGGCCGCCCCCGAAAACGCCACGTTCCACCGGCGCGAGCGGGCCGCGGGCGGTTCCAGCCAGTTCCGCCGAACGCTCCGCATCGGCGTGCCCATTGACGCCGACCAGGTGACGGCCAGGCTCGAGCAGGGCGTGCTCACGGTCACCCTCCCCAAGGCCGCCGCCGCCAAGCCCCGCAAGATCGAGGTCAAGGCGGGCTGACACACGAAACGGGCTCGAAACACCCTTCACACCCAACCACGGAGACCATCACCATGAACTGCGGAACCAACGACACCTGTGGCTGCACGCAAACCGACACGACCACGGCCCGGCGGATCGACCCGCGCGCCGAGGATCGCTCGACCGCCACGTTCCGTCCCAACGTGGACATCCACGAGACCGGCGAGGAGTACGTCATCCAGGCCGACGTCCCCGGCGCCACGCCCGAGTCGATCGACCTGAACGTCCAGAGCGGCGTCCTCACGCTCCGCGCCGGCGTGGCCGGGCGCACTCCGGGAGACTCCCGGGCCATTCTCAACGAGTACCGCGTCGGCGCCTACGAGCGTTCCTTCCGCATCGGCGAGGGCATCGACACCCAGCGCATCGGGGCCGAACTCGGCCGCGGCGTCCTCACCCTCCGCCTCCCCAAGGCCGACGCGGCCAAGGCCCGCAAGATCGAGGTCCGCGCCGTCTGATCGGCGGGTCCCGCCCGCCGTCCGCGGCCGGAAATTCCCAGCACCTGTTTACCCAGTCGAAAGGAGGTTGGCCATGAACATCATCCCCTGGAACAAGAACGGCAGCAGCACTTCCCGCACGGCCGGTGGACCCCTCGACATGCTCCATCGCGAGATGGACCGCGTCTTCGATCGGTTCTTCGACGGTCCCTGGGGTGGGACCGCCTCCCTGGCGGCCCCCTTCGCCGGCGACTTCGCCCCGCCCCTCGACATCGCCGAGGGCGACAAGGAGATCACCGTTCGCGCCGAACTCCCCGGCGTGGACCCCTCCAGGATCGAACTCAAGGTCGTCGGCGACGTCCTCACCCTCAGCGGGACCAAGGAGGACCAGCGCGAGGACTCCGGCGAGGGCTTCTACCGCAGCGAGCGCGTCTTCGGCTCGTTCTCCCGCAGCATCGTCCTCCCCGAGAGCGTCGATCCCGACAGGGTCAACGCCGAGTTCAGGAACGGCGTGCTCAACGTCCGCATGACCAAAAAGCCCACCGCCGTGCCCCGCAAGATCGCCGTCAAGTCCGCGTAGCGGTCCGCGACACTCTCCCCAAGCCGGCCGCCCGGCGCCCGCGTTCAACGCCGGGCGCCCGGCGGCCGGTCGCCCGCGCCCGCCCCGCCCGCCCTCACGCTCGCGTCACCGGCGGCGCGGCCCATCGCATCTTGTGGATCAGCGTCGTCCAGTACGACCCGTGCGGGTTGCGCACAAACCGCACCGGCGTGTCGTGCTGGCGGATCGTCACCGTCTGCCCCGCGCGCAGACGCCACGCCACCTGCCCGTCGAGCACCACGCTCGTCCCCCCCGCCAGCCCGGGGATCGACGGATCGTCGTTCGCACGCTCCAGCGTCAGCTCGATCGTCGCGTGCGCCGGAACTACCACCGGCCGAAACGCCAGAGACTGCGCCGCCAGCGGCGTCAGCGCCATCGCCGGCACGTCCGGCGAGATGATCGCCCCCCCCGCCGAGGCGTTGTACGCCGTCGAGCCGATGGGCGTGGAGACGATCAGCCCGTCGCCCGACACCACCGGCCCCTCCACGCCGTCGATCCGGATGTCGATCGAAATCATGCGGTACGGCGGCCCGGCGGTCACGACCACGTCGTTCAGGGCGAGCGTGCGCCAGAGGTGGTCCGAACCCTTCAGCGTGTCGTTCGCCGGGCCGTCCGGAGAAACGCTCACCCGCAGCATCGGCCGGTCCTGCACAACCAGCGGTGTGCCGTCCAGGAGCAGCGCCGCCTGAGCCCGCAGCGCGGCCAGATCAAACTCCGCCATGAATCCCAGCTTCCCAAGGTTCACCCCCAGCATCGGCAGCCCTAGGTGAACGCACCGACGCGACTGCGCCATCAGCGTCCCGTCCCCGCCGAGCACGATGATCAGGTCCGCCCCCGCCGCCTGCTCCGCCCTGATGGGCTCCCCCGCCGCCCCGAGCTCCGCCACCAGCCGTCCCGAGCGGGCGATCAGCGCACGCACCTCCTCGAGCGCCGAGAGCACATCGGGCTTGTCGTGGTTCACCAGCAGCAGTACGGATCGGCCCATGGCCGCAAGGATAGCGAAAAGGCCCGCCGACGGTTGCCCGCGGGCCCTTGGATTCTGATGAACGCGCCGGTCTCAGCGGGCCGCGACCGCCGCCGGCGAGGCCGACCGAGCCACGTGGATCTCCGGCAACCTCCCCGGCCTGGAAGCCCCGAGCTCCGCCGCCGCGCGGATGCCACGGGCGATCCCGGCCTGATCGATCCCGGCCTGGGCAAGCTGCTTCGCCCGCGAGTCCTGGATGATCCACGAGTCCGGCAGCCCAAGCCGCACGACGCGCGAGGCGTCGAGCCCCATCTCCTGCGCGGCCTCCAGCACCGCCGCGCCGAACCCGCCGATGATCGAGTGGTCCTCGACGGTCACGATCGGGATGCGGCGTTCCAGCAGCGATCGGACGAGCGCCCCGTCCACAGGCTTGGCAAACCGTGCGTCGTAGACCGCAACCCGGTACTCGCCGGTGAGCGCATCGGCGGCCCTGAGAGCGTCGATCGCGGGCGTGCCGAACGCGAGCACCGCCACGTCCGGGGCCTGCTTGCCGGTCTCCACCTCGGGCGTCAGGCACCGGGCCTTGCCCAGTTCAAACTTTGGAGTGACGCCGAGCCGCGAGGTCACCAGATCGGAAACGTTGTCGCGCGGATACCGGACGCTCGAGAGGCCCTCCTCGTACCCGACCATGAACTCCACGCACTCTTTGAGCGAGGGCTCATCGATGACCGCCATGATCGCCGCGTTGGGCAGCGTGCGGAGCAGCGCGACATCGCAGAACCCGTGGTGCACCGCCCCATCCCCGCCGACCAGCCCGGCCCGGTCCAGCAGCAGCCGCACGGCCAAACCCTGCAGCGCGACCTCCTGGAACGCCTGGTCGAACGCCCGCTGCACGAACGTCGAGTACACCGCGAAGAACGGCTTGAACCCCGTCTTCGCCAGCCCCGCCATCATGTCCAGCGCGTGGCTCTCGCAGATGCCCGTGTCGAACGACCGCTCCGGGAACGCCGCGAGCGCCTTGCTGATCCCCGTCCCGTCGGGCATCGCGGCCGTGGCCGCCAGCACCTTCGGATCACGCCCCATCGCCTCGACCATGATCTCGCCGATCGCCCCCGTGAACGACCGCCCGTCCTTCTTGATCTCCACGCGGCACCCCTCCCGCACAAACGGCGCGGGCGAGTGGAACGTGCTCGAATCGGTCTCGGCGAACTCGTACCCCTTCCCCTTGATCGTCTTGACGTGCAGCACCATCGGCCGGTCCAGATCCCGCGCCTCGGACAGGAACTCGATGAGCGTCGGCAGGTCGTGCCCGTCCACCGGGCCCGCCGTCAGCAGGCCAAAGTGCTCGAACCACGCGTTCTCGTGGAACACCGACTTGGTCATCTCCCCGGCCCGGTGATACGCCTCGGCCATCAGCGAGCCCCCGGGCATGCCCCGCAGCATCTCCTTGCCCTTCTTCTTCAGATCGGCGTAGGTGTGCGAGAGCCGCACACGGTCGAAGTACTGCGCCATCGCCCCCTGCGGCTTGGAGATGCTCATCCCGTTGTCGTTGAGGACCACCAGGAACTGCCGCTGCAATATCCCCGCCCCGTTGAGCCCCTCCATCGCCACCCCGTTGACGATCGAAGCATCGCCGATGATCGTCGCCACGCGCCGGCCCTTGGGATTCGTCGCCGGGTCGTACCCCTCCTTGTTGAGCGTGTCGCCCCGGGCCATGCCCACCGCCGTCGAAATCCCCGTCCCCGCGTGCCCGACGCGGAACAAGTCAAACGGCGACTCCGCCGGCTCCGGAAAGCCCGACATCCCCGCGCTCGTCCGCAGGTTCTTCAACAGCCCCAGCCGCCCCGTGAGCAGCTTGTGCGGATAGCACTGGTGCCCCACATCAAACAGCAGCCGATCCCACCCGAAGTCAAACACATAGTGCATCGCGATGGTCAACTCGACCACGCCCAGGTTGGGCGCAAGGTGCCCGCCCGAGACCGCGATCTGGTCGCAGATGGCCTTGCGGATGTCCGCCGCCACCTCCGGGAGTTGCTCGATCGAGAGCTTGCGGAGGTCGGCGGGAGTCCTGAGCGTTTCGAGAAGTGTTTGGGCAGGCATGAAGAGTGGTTCCGAGCGCGATCCATGCGGGACCGTGAGAGTGAGAATGGCCGAGTCCTGGCCGGTCAGAATTTCGGAGATACTACGCGAACCGGTGGAATCGCGGCGGGTGCCGCCAGTGTTGGTTGGTGTTGGTTCGGGAACGAGCGCTCCGCTCAACGCACCGTGCAGACGCTGTCGGTTGTACCTCAGTTCGTCCGAACGGCCATGTACGTGGACAACTGACGCAGCGGCTCCGCCGCCTCCCCGAACATCTCGAGCGAGGTCAGCGAAACCTCGTGCAATCGCCGCACCTCGGCCCGCGAAGGTTCGACGCCGATAACCCCCGGATAGGTCAGCTTCCCCGCCTCCTGGTCCTTCCCCGCCTTCTTCCCCAGATGCTCCGTGGACTGCGTCACATCCAGCAAGTCATCAACAATCTGGAACATCAGCCCGATCGCCTCCGCGTAGTGCGTGATCGCCCCCAGCGCATCCGACCGCCCCGCCCCGGGCTCCGACTCGATCGCCGCCAGCGCACCCATCCGGCACGCCGCCCGGATCAGCATCCCCGTCTTGTTCCGATGGATCAGCTCCAGCTTCTGCTCCTCGCCCAGGTTCGCCCCGAACCCGCCCAGCGTGTCGTAGATCTGCCCCGCGATCATCCCGTTGGTCCCCACCGCCAGCTCGTGCACCAGCCTCGCCCGCAGCGTCAAACTCGGCACCCGCTCGGACAACACCAGGAACGCGCTCGTGAGCATGCAATCGCCCGCGAGGATCGCCATCGCCTCCGACGTCTGCCGGTGCAGCGTCTTCCGCCCCCGCCGCAGGTCGTCGTTGTCCAGCCCCGGCAGGTCGTCGTGCACAAGGCTGAACGCATGGATCAACTCCACCGCCGCCGCCGCCGGCAGGCTCTGCCCCGCATCGCTCCCGGGAGCCACCGCCGCGAACGAGTGCCAGCACAAGAGCGGCCTGGCCCGCTTCCCCGGGCCCAGCGCCGAGTACTTCATCGCCTCCACCAGGTTCGTCGGCAATCCCAGCGACGGCAACGCCTCGTCGATGTACGCGTCCACCCGCTTCGCCGGCGCGGTCACGATCTCCGGCAGGTCCGCGATCCGCGTCGCGCTATGCAGCTTCCGCCGCGCATCATCGGGGATGCTCGATGACGACATGGCGGCGGACACTTCAACCGGATGGCGTGGCATGGGTGGTTCGTCTGCGACCGGCTGTGCTGTGCAACGGCCGTGCGGGGCAAGGGAGCGTGGCGACGGCGAGTATATGAGCGCAACCCGAGAGCGAGGCGACCCGCGGCGCATCGACGCCACGCCCCCGCCGGATGGTCGTCCCTCAGCCCTGCTCTTGCAACCTGAGCAGATCGAAGATCTGCTGCCCCGTCGTCGCCGAGTACACCTGATGCCGGAACTCCTCCAGATTCATCAGCCGCGAGATGTGCGCCAGGGCCTGGATATGGTCCGAGGTCTTGTCCGGCGGGCTCGCCAGCAGAATGATGAGCTTCACCGGCTTGGCGTCGATCGACTGAAACTCCATCGGCGCCGCGGGCTTGCCGATCGCGATGGCGAGCTTGTCCACGCCCGCGGACTTCCCGTGCGGGATCGCCAGCCCGAGCCCGATGCCCGTGGTCCGCGTCATCTCCCGCGTCCACACCGCGTCCTTCAGCTCCGCCGGCTGCCTCACCCGGCCCCGGGCCGCGAGCAGGTCCACCAACTCGTTAATCGCCGCCTGTTTGCTCGTCGCCTCCAGCGGCGACTTGATGCAATCCGCGGTGAGTATGTCCGTCAGTTTCATGCCAGGCACCTTCGACCGGCCCGCGGGCCGTGCAACTCTCTGCTCTCCACGCACCCGACGGGATTGTTGCCCGCAGACCCGGTGGTGGAAGGGCGGGAGTGTACCCCCCGATCCGCAGACCGGCGCGCCCCCCGCCACGCTCACCAGGGCAATCGCATTATCCATCCGTGACGGCGAGGAGGCGCAAAAGGTACCGGTGGTCCCAACCGGCCAGAAGGCG
>CALMPG010000093.1 GCA_937871915.1 uncultured Phycisphaerales bacterium | reverse complement strand
CCCCCCCCCCCCCCCCCCACGCGCCCCCCACCCCCACACACACGTTCTTGACCCCCCCCACATCCTTCAGCCGGCCCCCCCCCCCGCCCCCCCGCGGCGCATACGCCAAAACCCCCGCCGCGGCCAAAGCCCCCGCCACCGGCGACCACACGCTCACCCCCAGCCCGACCAGCGACCCCGCCACAATGCACAACGCGCCCGCGACCCGCACGGCCCGAGAGTGCCCCGCGATAAACGCATACCGCTCCGGCTGCGCCGCCCGATCCGCCGGGTCCATCCACGAATCCCGGATCTTCACCCGATCCAGCGCATACACCCCGCTCGCGATCATCCCCACCGCGCACACCGCAGCCCACGGAGGCAGCACCTCATTCCCAACGCCGGCCATTTGCCAGAACATCACCGCCGCGGCCGCGACATACAGCCCCGCGAACACGCCGAAATGCCCCAGTCCTCGCAGCACGAACTGACACTATGCGGGGCTCACGCTCCGCATAGTGCCAATCGTCTACCGTCCTTCCGTCAGCGTCACCACGCCCCCTCCCATGCCTCACCCATAGTGCGAAACCGACCGCACGATCTTCCCCTCGGCGCTCAGAAAGAACACCTCCCCCGCCAGATCCCCCGTCATCCGCCGGTACACCAGCAGCACGCTCTCGAGCCCCACGGTGATGTGCATCGGATCAAACCGCAGCGTCGGATTCCGCTTCAGCGCCCGATCGAAGTAGTCCCGCACCCCCGCGATCCCCTTGATCGACACATCATCCGTCCCGTTGTACCGCTTGATGAGCGGCGACGAGTGCTCGATCGCCGGGTCATAGCACGCCATGATCGCATCGATGTCCCGCGCGTTCCACGCGCCGTACCACCGTTCCGCAAACGCCTTGGCCTGTTCGGCTGTGAGTGACATAGTCTGGGTACCGCCACGCTCCGCGTGGCGTCTAAAACAACTTCGGCCCCTCATCCACCGGCACCATCTTCCCCGTCTTCAGGTCCAGCCGCATCTTCTGCTTCGGCTTCTTCGCCTCCACCACCGCCCCGGGCTTGGGCGAAACAGTGGGGGGGTTGGGCTCCGGGCTCCTCTTCGTCTCCGGCTTCTTCACCACCGCCGGCCCCTTCGAGCCCTTCGCCTCCTCCTTCGTCCCCTTCGCGCTCCCGGCCCTGGCCCGTGGCTCCTTCACCGAGGCCCGCTTCGCCGGCGCAACCTCGATGAGTTTGGGCTGCTCATCCTCATCATCCCGCATCGCCGAGACCTTCAGCCGCGCCGACTCCTGCTTCGACAGCGCGAACGGATCGGCCCCGCCCTTGCCCCTCTTCGCTCCCCTGCTCCCCCGTTCCCCTGCTCCCTTGCTCCGGACATCGAGGGCCTCACCACTGGCGGACAAGCCGCCAGTGCCACCCACCGCAGATTCCACAATGATCACCCCCTCCGCATCCGCCGGATCCTCCTCCTTCACCCGCTTCCCTTCCTCATCCAGCTCCAGGTCCGCGATCGCCGTCCGCTTCTTCGCCTGCGTGAGCAGCGCATCGTACAGCTTCTTTGTCTCCGTCCCGTTGATCGCGTTGATCGCCTGCGAGATCTCCCCGATGTACCGCTCGAAGATGTCCCGGCGCTCCGCCTCCCGCTTCATCTTCATCCGCTTGCGCAGATACGTCCCGAGTTTCCGCCCGCACTCCATCAGCGCGAGCTTCATCTCCTTGCGGATCTCGTCGTAGTCCGCGATCGCCTCCTTGCTCTCGCTCGTGAACGGCACCCACACGCTGGCCATGTGGATCATGATCACGATCGGCCCCACCGGCACGCTCCCGCGCGGCTGCTGCAGGTCGTAGTTCCGCCAGTTCGTCTCGCTCACCGCCTTGAACGATGAGCACCCGGACTGCTGGAACAGCAGCGGCACCCGGTTGGCAAACCGGATCACCCGCGACTGGTCCTCCGTCGGCAACTCCCCGCCGAAGGCGATCGCCGCCTCGATCAGGAACGGCCGCCCGCGATACACCGCCGCCTCGCGCGAACTCGCCGCGTAGAACTCCGCGCGAACCCCCTTGAGCATCCCCGCCAGCATCTGCCGCACGCCGATCGGCGCCAGGCAGTCGGTGGGGGGGGGAGGAAGTTTCGCCTCCTGCATCTGCTTGTACAACTTCTCCGCCGTCGCGTGATCGACCTCCGACACCTTTGTCCGGCTCGTGAGCCCGATCTTCTTGCAGAACTCCCCCGCCGTGCTCGCGCTCACGCGGCTGAACTTGTCCTGCAAGAAGTTGTACAGCGTGTACCCCCTCTCGTCCTGCTCCGACTCCTTGAGCATCTGCAGCAGGATCCCCAGCTCGATCCCCCGCGGGTGCGGCATGATCTCCTTCGTCTCCGGCGGCAACTCGCCCACCGCCCGCGGGAACACGATCACCCCATTCGTCTCCGTCGTGATCGCCGGCGTTGAGGGAGCCCCGAGCGCACCCTCGGGACTGCCTTCTGCCTCGCTCCCCTGCTCCCCCGCTCCCTTGCTCCCCTGCTCGCCCTTTCCCTTTCCCTTCAGCAGCGGAACATCCTCCTCCTCAGCCGCGCTCTCCCGAGAAGGCGGCACGAACACAATCCGCGCATGCGGATTCGCGATCGCCGTCAGCTCCAGGAACTCATCCACCGACCCCCGCCCCTTCTGATACCGCCCCTCCAGCTCGATCGACACGCTCGTCCCCGTCGGATACTCCTTCGCCGACAGGAACTCCCCCTTCGCGTCCAGTTCCCGCGTCCCGCTCGTCAGCCCGCGGAGCCGCTGGAGCGGAAAGTCCTCCGTCTCCTCATCCACCGTGACCTCGGCCCGGTTGGTCTTGGTGTTCATCGCCAGTTCGATGTGGTGCGCCCTCTTGTGCGCTTTCGGCCGGGTCTGGATCGCCATCGGCTTGCCCGTGGTGATCAGCCCGTACATCCCCGCCGCGGAGATGCCGATCCCCTGCTGCCCGCGGCTCATCTTGAGCCGGTGGAACTTCGATCCGTACAGCAGCCGCCCGAAGATGTTCTCCACCTGGGCCCGCACGATCCCCGGCCCGTTGTCCACCACCGTGATGCGATACCGCGACTGCTTCACCTCTTTGCCGCGCCCCGGCTGCAGGTCCTCGATCACCACCGTGATATCCGGCAGAATCCCGCCCTCCTCGCACGCGTCCAGCGAGTTGTCCACCGCCTCCTTCACCGTCGTCAGCAGAGCCTTGCGGGGGTTGTCAAACCCCAGCAGGTGCCGGTTCTTGGCGAAGAACTCCGAGACCGAGATATCCCGCTGTCGCGCGGCCATGCTCTCGGCCGTCGCCCGGGGGGCTTGGGACTTCTTCTTCACGCTGGCGGACTCGTTGGGGTGGATAGGGGCTTCGGCGATCGCGGACATGCTGCCCTCCGTGGCAGAAACGACTGGTTTCCGGCTGTCTGAACCCAGCATAGTCGCCCATGCCCCGTCCCATCCGCGTTCGGGGGCCTGTCGGCTCGCCTTTGCCCAAACTCGCGTGCCGGTCCGGCTCTATCGCACGGTCGGATTCTCGCCGATACACCCCCATGCCCATCGCTCGGCCCATCGTCGCCCGATATCTCGCGATCCTCATCGCCATCCTCGCACCGCCGGCGCTTGCACGCTCCGCACGCGCCGGCGAGGTCCTGCACTTCGATCTCAAGACCCTCGACCTCGGCCCCATCGGCGACGACGAGCACGTCTTCCACGCCTTTCCGTTCACCAACGCCACGCAGCGCACCGTCCGCATCGCCATGTCCTATTGCCACTTCTGCGCCGCCCCCATCCTCGACAAGGGCGTGCTCGGCCCCGGAGAGTCCGCCACGGTCGTCCTCGAGCTCGATCCCACCGGCAAGCGCGGCCCCTACGCCGCCTCCGTCGCCGTCTCCGAGGAGGGCCGCCCCGACACCGCCGTCGACGTCACCCTCAAGGGCGACATCTGCCCGCGCGTCTGGGTCGAGCCCACCAGCATGTTTCCCCATCTCGTGCGCGGGCGAGAGTTCTCCTCCTCCTTCGCCGTCATCGGGCGGGCCAAGGGCTTCTCGATCGAGAACGCCACCTCCGACCTCCCCGGCGCGGGCATCGACATCGGGCCGCCCGCCGAAGTGGCCGACTGCGGCGACAAGGCCCGCCGACAGGAGATCACCGTTCGTTTCCCCACGGACATGCCCCTCGGCCGCTTTGGCGCCACCATACATCTGACCAGCAACGACCCGCAGGCCCGCCCGCAGCCGGTCACCATCGACGGCGTCGTCACCGGCCGTCTCTCCTACGAGCCGACCACCCTCGGAGCACGCCTTGTCCCGGACGAGCCGTTCGTCAAGTCCTTCGAGGTCGTCGCCGATTCCGGCCCCCTCGTCCTCTCCTCGATCGACATCGAGTCCCGGGACGAGGCACGAGACCTCGCCCTCGACGCCGTGCCCACGGCCGACCCCAACCGCCGCCGCGTGACGATCTCCGGGCGCGCCCCGCTCCGCGAGCGGGAAACAGTGACCATCCGCGTGCGAATCACCGGCACAACCCTCTCCGAGCCCGGCGAGGAATCGCTCACGGTCCCCATCACGCTCATCGTCTTCGCCAAGCGATGACAGGGCGGCCCGCCGCTCCCCGGCGGATCTTGCCTCGAGTACCCCGCCACTCCGTGGCGGGGGTCCTTCCGGGGACCCCCCCCCCCCCTGGCGGGCCCGCCCCCCCCACCCCCCCCCCCCCCCCCGGCCCCCGCTTTCCC
>CALMPG010000092.1 GCA_937871915.1 uncultured Phycisphaerales bacterium | reverse complement strand
CATCGAGAGTCTCCTGGGTACCTTGTACCCGAAAAACTCTCATCCGGACTGGCTCGGGATTCTCAGGCCAGGTCAGGATCACTTGCCTATTCGAAAGTCGGTTCGGGTTTGTTCCTCTAAGTAGTCGGGCCGCTTCTTGCCAAGTCAGGTCGAAAGCACCACCTTTGGTGTCACCCATGAATGCGATCCCCGCATTCTCCGGCAATCGGTGCGAACTCGAAGTATTGGTGCCAGTGCTCAGATCGGGATTGATTACTCTGGCTGGTTTTCCATTGAGCGAGCGGTCTGACTGTGAGCCGTTGTCAAATCCGACCATCGATACATGTACAGCAGCACCATTGAGCAACCAGTCTCGGTCGGACCAAGCCATGAAGATGTCGCCGACCTTCTGAATGCGCTCCAGGACGGTGCGGTTGTCACCGCCGCGGATTCCCTGCGTCGCAAGTAGACCGGCACGGGTCGCCGGGTGGCGTTCGATTGCTTGGCGGGCCTTTTCGAACCAGTAGCAGCAGAGGTCAACCGATCTTGGGAGGTCGTATGCCGTCCAGAGTGCCTCGAGGTAATCGTCCTGCATGCCCCACTTGCGGAAGAGTTTGGAGCCAAGAAAGGGCGGGTTGCCGACGATGAAATCGGCCTTGGGCCATCGAGCACGGAGCGGGGTCTTCGGGCTGCTACGGTCAAGAATGGCGTCGCGTTGTTCAATCGTGTCCAGAGGGTGGAGGATGGGGCGGGTTTTTTCGTAGGCCGCGCGTTCCTTCTTCCACTTGAGGTATCCGATCCAGATGGAAATGCGGGCGAGTTCGGCGGCGTATTCGTTGATCTCGATGCCGTGGAGTTGGGTCGGATTGACCTTCGGTTTGAGGGAGACCTTGACTTCGGGGAGACCGGCGAAGTCGAGGACTTCCTTTTCGAGATCGAGGAGGCACTGGATGGCGACGTAGAGGAAGTTGCCGGAGCCACATGCGGGGTCGAGGACGGAGATGGAGGCGAGGCGGGCGTGGAAGGTCTTGAGTTCGGTGGCGATGTCTTCCTGCGCGGCCTTGGCGGAGGGTGCGCCCTTGGCCTTGTCGCGCTTGGGGAGGAGGGCGTTTACCCGAGCGTGGACAGCGGCCCACTCGCGGCGGAGCGGGTCCATAATGACGGGGCCGATGATGAGCATGATGTCATCGCGGCTGGTGTAGTGGGCGCCGATCTGGGCGCGCTGGTCGGGGTCGAGGGCACGCTCGAAGAGGGTGCCGAGAATGGAGGGCTCGAGTGCGGACCAATCGGTGTCCTGGCCGGTGACGAAGAGGCCGAGTTGGCCCGGGTTGAGGACGGGGATGTTCTGCTTGTCCACGTCCTTGAAGAGGCCGCCGTTGAAGTGGTCGATGGTGTCGTCGCCGTAGTCGCCGCCTTTTTCCATGGCCTTGAAGAGGGCGCGGACCTTGCGGGCGAAGAGTTCCGAGCCGTGGGGTTCGGAGTGGCACTTGCGGATCAGCGACGTGACTCGTCCGGCGGGGAGGAGATTGACGTTCTGCGCGAAGAGGCAGAAGACCACCTGCATCATGAAGTGGGCGACTTCGTGCGGAGTGACCGGCTTGCCCTCGATGGTCTTGGGGCCGCCGGGGGTCTCGTTCAGCGCGAGAACGAGTTTGGCGACGCGCCCGGCGAACTCGACGGTGATGTCGTTGAGGGTGCGCTTTGGGCGGAACGTCGGGATCGAGGCGGCCGCGTTGAAGGCTTCGCGGAGGAGGAAGAGGGGGGAGGACTTGTGCTCGTTGATGAACTCGATGGACGGGGTGACGAGTTCATCGGCGGAGAAGCGGTAGGCGACGGTGGGGTAGCCGGTGAAGTTGGTGTGGATTTCGTAGTGGTCTACATCGCAGACGATGAGGAGGGGCGGGTTGTCGAGGGAGTCGCGGTATTGCTTGAGTTGGTCGAGGGCGGCGCTGAGGTCGGCGTGTTTGCCTTGGCGCTTGTATTCCCAGCAGAAGCAGCCTCGCTTCCAGACATCGGCGAAACCGAAGGTGCCTTTGGCGGCGGGGACGATGCGTGTGGCGCGGGAGTCCGGGGCGTAGAGGGAGGCGGAGGTTGGGGCATTCGTACCCCCTCCGTCCTCGCTGCGCTCGCGAGGCGACGGCGTCGTGCCGTCGACCTCGCCCGCTGGAGCGGGGGAGGGGGCGGATGGAGCGCCGGCGAAGAGGTCGGGCGTGTTGTGGCCGACGGGTTTGGGCGCGCCTTTGCGGGACTTGGACCGGGCGTAGACGTGGGAACCAGCGGCGGCGGTGATGGCGTCGAAGCAGTAATCGGCTTCGTCGTGGTTGTCGAGGGGGGCGCTGACGCCGAGCATGCGGCAGAGTTGGATGAAGTGGGCCTGGGCGGAGGAGCGCTCGGTGAGTTTGCGGTTCTTCCAGTTCGCGACGAACTCTTGGGGCGTTGGGGCGGGAGGAGGAGGGGCGTCCATGCGGGGGAGATGATAACAAAGTGTGTCGCCCGCTTCGCGGGCTTGGGGGCGATGCTGGGTTTGGGTGGCTGAGAATCATCCACTTGGTGGATGAAATTCAGCCACTTGGTGGATGATTTTCAGCCACTTGGTGGACGATTATCGTCCACATGAGCGGTGTTTGGCCCATTTCGAGTGTTCCGGCGCTCGGTTGGTCGGCGGGAGGGGTCGGTACACTGGATTGATGGCCGCGCTTGTGTGTCCGCATTGTGGGTATGACCTGACGGGGATCGCGGAGGGGGATGGGTATGGCACGCGCGTGTGCCCGGAGTGTGGCGGGGCGAGCCGGGTGGCGGATGTGCCGATGCCGGGGTGGATGCTGGCGCCGTGGACGTTTGATGCGTTGCTGGTGCTCATCGCGGTGCCGTGGGCGATGGTGGCGTGTGCAGCGGTGTGGTGGACGGGGCCCGGGGGGTGGGGAATGACGGCGGCACTGGGGACGCTGGTTTTGGCGGAGGCGACCGCTGTGGCGTGTGTTGTGGGAAAAGTGATGGGCGTGCGACGAACGCTCGGGCGAGGGTTTGTCGGCAAGTGGCTGGTGCTCTCGCATCTGTTGGCGGTGATCGTCGGTGTACCGGTGGTATGGGTCGTGACGATCGTGCGCCTCACCTGGATTGGCTCGGGGGTCTTGGGGATGAGGTAGGTCGTGAGTCACGCGCGAGTCTTGGCGAACGTGCCGCCCGCTCTGCGGGCTTTGGCGCATGGCCGTGCGGCGGCCCGGCACTGACGTGCCGGGCTAGGGGCGTTCGCCCGCTTCGCGGGCTGCTGAAGAAGGGGTGGACTCACGTCGGACGGAGCGCTCGAACCCAGTCGGGGACTCGGATGACCGGGCGGTACGCGGCGTTGGTGCCGGAGCGGACCTGGACTTGTTTGGCCTTGGCGGGGTCGATGCGGGTGGCGGCGATCTGAACGAAGGCTCCGTCGATCGCGCCGCCGCGCTCGACGCGGATGGAGGGGGCGCGGACCTCGCCCTTGACGCGGGCCTTTGGGCCGATGTAGATGAGGCTTCCGGAGATGAGGACGGCCTCGGCCTCGCCGTGGACCTCGATGCCCTGGCTGGCCTCGACGAGGGGGGCGACGAGGGAGGCCTTTGGGTGGATGATGATGCGGCCGCAGGTCTGGATCTTGGAGGTCCAGCAGACGCCGCGGATGTCCATGTCGTCGAGGCCGACGCGGCGATAGCACCACGGGCACGAGATGGAGATGGCTCGTGGAGGGACGTCGAACAACTGACGGCAGTGATAGCACTGGACCGTGCGTGGCGCGCCCGCTTCGGACATGCACATGCTCCGGGTATGGAATCAGCGTGTCCGGGCTTTCGCCCGGACGCGTGGGGTGATCGTATCGGGCGCGGGGGTGCGCGGGTGGGTTTGGGGGGAAATACACCCGAGCTTGCGCTCGGGGCTCTCTTAGCCCTCGTTGGATTCGGCGGGGCGGCGGGCGGAGGCGAGGCGGGCCTCGAGGCCGGCGAGGGTGGATTCGAGTTCGGTGGGCTTGTTTGAGGCGATGGGGGCGCCGGCCTCGCGGGAGCGCTTGGCGGCGTCGGCCCCGGAGCCGGAGCGGGCGCCCTTGATGACGTCGGCGCCGACGCGGCAGTTGCCGGTGAAGGAGGCGCCCTCGGAGACGACGAGGGTGGTGGCGATGATGTCGCCGATGACGCGGGCCTTGGAGTTGAGCTGGACGCGCTCGCGGGCCTGGACGTCGCCCTCGATGAGGCCGTCGACGATGACGACGCCGCCCTCGACGGCGGCCTTGCAGGCCGCGCCCTCGCCGATCTGGATCTCGCCCTTGGCGATGACTCGTCCCTCGAAGGTTCCGAGGATTCGGGCGGTGGAATCGAAGACCATCTCGCCCTTGATGTGGGTGTCGGGCCCGATGACGGTGGTGGTCTTGTTCATGTCGGCCATGGCGTGGGGTTCCTCGTACAGACGGAGTGCGGTGCGGAGCGGTCGGATGGCGCGTGGTTGTGCGGGCGAGCGGGACTCCGGGCCGCGGGCCGCACGACGAGGCGCGGGATGTCAATACCGGGCTCCGCCCGGCCGGGATCACACGATCCCGGGGGTGGCCCCTGCCGTCAGTGGCTGGGGCGCAAAGGCGATACGCGAGGGGACAGGTCCGAGAGCGTACTGCAAATCTCGGAGGAAGCGAAAAGAAAGATAGGCGAAAAGGGCCACCCTGCAAGAGGGGGTTGTCGGTAGCGCGCGGGAGTCCGCGGTTACTTGGCGGGTTGGGCCTGAACGGCGGTGCCTCCGAGGAGTTCGGCGGCCTTGCGGAGCTTGTCGGCTTGCTCGGGGTCGTCGGGCTCGATCATTCGGAGGGCGGAGTCGAAGCGCCAGCCGTGGGTGTCGGCGCCGGCGGGATCGCCGTCGATGCGGATGCGGCGGCGGCCGTTGGCGGGGTTGGCGGGGATATCGCGGAGGTAGGGGCCGAGGGGGAACCGCTCGTCGAACTCGCCGGTGACCTTGGTGGGGATGAGCAGGCGCTTGATGAAGAGGCTCTCGTCGTCGATGGGCTTGCCGTCGGGCTCTTCGGCGGGGGTTCGGTTGTCGTGCTCGGCGGCGTAGTACTCGATGGCGTGCTCGAGCTGGGCGACGTTGGCGCGGATGCTGGCGTCGATGGCGTTGCCGGAGGCGGAGGCGAGGCGCGGGGCGGCGATGGACGCGACGACGCCGAGGATGGCGATGACGACGACCAACTCGAGGAGCGAGAAGGCTCGCGCAGGATTTGGGGCGTGCATCATGGGAGCGCTCCGAATCGGGCCGACGGGCGATCATCGGTCCGGTCGGGAACGCTCCGTACTGCGAGAACTATCGGGGCTCGGCGTCTGGTGGGGGCGTGGGGGTCATGCGGGCCAGGGGGGGCGAGGAGGGCATGAGGAGGCTCATGGCGGCGATGGAAGTCCCGTAGTTGGCGGTGCGGGGAAACACGCGGTCGTTCCAGGAGCCGTCTTCGAGCTGGACCGAGAACAGGAGCTGGGCGAGGCGGCGGCGGTAGTCCTTGCGGTCGAGGTCGCCCTTGAATCGGGGGAGGAGTTCGATGGCTTGCGCGGCGGCGAGGTGGGCGTAGTAGAAGTAGTACGGGGCGACTCCATAGGGGCCCATGTGCGTGCCGGTCTTGGCGCGGCGCTGGTCGAGCCAGGCCCAGTGGGCGAAGAAGGCGTCGAGCGCGCCGCGGATGCGGGATGGGTCGGAGCGGCCGGCGAGGTAGAGCGCGATCTCGCCGGCGAGCATGCGGCCGACCGAGCCGGGGACGGGTTCGGGGCGACCGGTGGCAGCGGGGGTGTCGGCGGAGTAGGCGTAGGAGCCGGTGGCGGAGCGGCAGCGCTCGAGGGCGTCGAGGGCGCGGGTGAGGACGGCGTCGTCGATGGCGTAGCCCTGCTTCTTTGCCTCGAAGAGGGCTTGGAGCGTGGGGCCGGTCATGAAGGGGGAGGCGGGGCAGGGGGTGTCGGCGCCCGGCTCGCGGGCGTAGTTCCACCCCCCCACTGTTGGAATCTCGGTGCGCTGGATGGCGTCGATGGTCCAGGTGATGGTGGACTCGACGGTGTCGGCGGAGTCGGCGGGGATGGCCTTGGCGGCTTTGAGCTCGAG
Organism: uncultured Phycisphaerales bacterium; assembly: GCA_937871915.1. Taxonomy (GTDB): domain Bacteria; phylum Planctomycetota; class Phycisphaerae; order Phycisphaerales; family UBA1924; genus UBA4658. The sequence continues at coordinate 25,702 of CALMPG010000092.1, read as the reverse complement.
GAGGAAGGCGAGGGCGCAGGTGTAGCCCCAGCCGCGCACGTCGTAGCCGGCGGTGTAGGTATCGACGCTCATGAGGGGGTCGCGCATGCGCTGGCAGATGAAGGCGACAGCGCGGGCGAGGGCGTGCTTGCGGTTGGGGTCGTTGGTGTAGCCGGGGGCGCGGAGGAGGCAGGTTGCGGCGATGGAGGTGCCGCCGATGCGGTAGCCGAGGGGGATCTGGCGGTTGACGCGGTAGACGCCCTCGTAGGGCCATTCGGACCCCGCCACCTTGGTCTGGGGCGCGGGTTTGTCACCGGCGTCCATGTCTTCCTGGCGGGCGAGGAGGAGCTCGACGGAACGGTTGATGGCGTCGGAGATGCGGGCGGGGTCGTCGGGGGCGCGCTCGTCGGGGGTGGCGGGGGCGGGGAGTTTGGTGGTGTCGGGCGGGGTCCAGGGGTTGGCGGCGCGTTGGGCGAGGGCGGGGGAGGTGAGGACGGCGAGAGCGAGGAGGGCGAGATGGGTGGGGCGGGTGAGCATGAAGAGAGCGTACCTCGTTGGGCTTTGTGCGAACAAGGCCGGGGTTTCGGGGACAGCGCGGGCGGGGAGCGCCTGCTCCACCGGATTTGAGTCCCCGACGATCATGCCCGGCCGCATGGCCGGTCGGGAAGGCCGGACCGGCGGCGAGATCAGGAACCCTTGGTGTTCAGCACGGGGCGGTCTGGGCCGGAACCCGGGTTTGCGCGTCACCGTCCCGCCGGCGCCGGCCATCGGATGTGCGCCGCGGAGCGTGAGCGTCCCCGTCGTGGGCCTTGCGATGACCACCGGCGACTCGATGGGCGTGAGGGCGCGGTGGATCGGGCGTGGCGGCGGGCGCACATCGCTCACTTGATGTCGGTGCCGCGCAGGCCGCCGCGGGTCCACTGGTACCTTGTGTAGACGAGGTCTCCCGCGGTGTTGGCACGAGCGGGCGGCTCGAAGGCGGGGTCACCGGAGTAGGTCGTCTGGCTGGGCGTGTAGTTCACGTCCTGCGGGTTGGAGGGGTTGTTGGGGTCCTCGCCGTGGCGTGTGTCGCTGGTGCGAAACTCGCGGACGGAGCTGTCGGCGAACAGGAGGGGCTGGATCGTGTCCGGGTACGCGTAGTAGGCGGGCGTCTGCGCGTGGCGAGCGATCTCGTCGAACATCAGGACCTTGGAGGCAGGGAACGACACATCGGCGAAGTGGCGCCGGCCGTAGGGGAGGGTTCCGCCCTGGAACTGGTGGAAGGTCGCGGCGGGTCCGACGGTGGTTCCCTGCGCGGAGCGGCGATCCTCGGAGAAGGCCGCGGCGACGAGCTGGTACGACGAGGAGTAGGGCCAGCGGAACGCGCCATCGGGAGTTCCGTTGCTGTAGGTGGCGCCGGGAAAGCCGGGAACCGGGCTGAAGCTGAGCGGGCTGGCCGCCCACTGCTGGCGGGCGCGGTCCTCCGGACAGACGACCATCCGCTCGGGCAACCTCTGGGAGAGATAGTCGTTGATCATCAGGTGGCTGTAGTAGACGTTGGGAATCCACGGATCGGGAACGGGCAGGCTGGTGGAGATTCCGGCACGGCGGCGCAGGATGTCCACGGCCTGCGCGGCCGCGTAGCGCGCCTGTGGGGCCGAGCCCATCGTGATCGCGTTGAGATCGTTGTAGTCGCTGAAGATGTTGCCGCGCGTCACCCAGAGCGTGGCGATATGGTCGCGGAAGTCGGAGGAATATCCGGCGTATCCGACGGCGAACTGGCGCAGGTTGGACTGGCATGCCGCCTTTCGTCCCGCCGCGCGGGCCTTGCCCAGGGCCGGGAGGAGGATCCCGACGAGGAGCGCGATGATGGCGATGACCACCAGAAGTTCAATGAGCGTGAACGCCTTTCGGGTGCTCGGGGAGGGAACGTGCGTGCCCATGTCATGCTCCTTGGCCGGTGACGGGCCCCGACGCACATCCGGGGTCGCCGGCGGGTCATCGTCGTTCGAACGGTGCCCGATCGATCGACCGATCGGGCACCCGTGGAATCCGCGGTCGGATTCGAGGTGGTCGGGAAGCCAATCCGGCGGCGAACTCAGCAGCCGCCGGCAAACCACAAGTTCAGGAAGTTGAAGATGTCCTGGACCGCGAGCGTGCCCGACGCTCCGTCGCCTCCGACGTGGGCGGTGGGGGAGCCCGCGAACCAGGCGTTGAGGAAGTCGAAGATGTCCTGGACGGAAATGCCGCCGGTCTTGTTGAAATCGGCGTGGCAGCAGGGCGTGGTGGTGTTCTCGACAGCATTGCACGCGCTCGCCGAGGTGATGAACGCAGCGCCCGCGGTGCCCGCGCTCGTGCACGAGGCCTGGGGAACGCTGGCGTTGCACGTGGCGCCTCGGCAGCAGACCCCCGAGGGCGGCGGCGGGCACGGATTGGGGGAGCAGAGCGTGCCGTTGCCCTGGTACGTGCCCACGCAGGTGGCCGACGTGGAGCCTGCGCAGACGCCCAGAGCGTTGCAGCAGGCGCCGGCGGCCGGGTTGTCGGCGACCGAGAACCGGTACCACACGATGTCGAACGCGCCGGACTTCGTTCCCGTCGCGGCGGCCACGCCGCCGGCGTGCGAGAGCTGCATGTCCATGTTGAGGCTCGTCGCCGGGCTGTTGTTGGCGATCTCGTCGGGGTGCCCGAGCACGGGGCTGTTGAGCGTGCTCGAGTCCATGGGCGTCGCCTGGTTGTTGGATGTGGCGGCATCGGCGACGGCCAGGTAGTAGGTGCCGGGGGTGAACGTGCGGGTCAACGGCGCCACGCCCTGCCCGCCGAACTGGTCGATGGGATCGAGGTTGGAGTCGTACACCCACATGCCCAGCACGCTGGAGTTCCCGGGGGCACGCTGGATCGTGACCGATCCCGAGGCCACGGAGCCGGCGACCGAGATGGGCGAGACGGGGTCGCGGGTGAATGTCGAGACGTACTCGGCGGTGGTGGAGCCCGTGCCGCTGACGCGATAGTCGATCTGCTCGCCGCGCCCGAAGGAATACCACTGGTTGAATCGCGCCGGAGAGGTGGAGGGCGACGAGGTCTGGAAGACGGAGACCTGGTCGAAGGGGTTGACCGAACCGGCCACCTGCTGGCGGCCGCGGATGGTCCCCGTGTGGCCGGGGGCGCCGCTGCTCGTGATGGTCAGGCGATTGCGGTAGATGCCGGGGGGCGCGCCGGTTGTGGTGATGAGGAAGCCGTCGTTGGTGGACGCCTCGCCGATGGGCGAGGACGACGAGCCCGTCGAGTGCCCGTAGAGGCCGCCGCCCGGCGCGATGGTCGCGGGATTGGCGGCGACGAGTGTGTCGTTGGGCTCGGTCTCGACCACGAACCCCGGCGCCGGAACCGGCAGAACAACCAGCGGGATGGAGCCGAAGTTCGACCGTCCCTGAGAGTCCGTGACGGTGATGGGAATGTTGTAGTCGCCCGGGGCCAGCGAGGCGGGAACGAGCAGCGTGAAGCTGAAGGTGCCGTTGAACTGGTCGGCGAGCGGTTGGACGGTGGGGCCGCCAAGGGCGTTGAGGTTGGCGACGACGGCCAGGCCGGTGCTCGGCGGGTTGCTGCCGGGCGTGACGGTCGCGGTGAGCACGGTGGAGTACCCGGCTTGGGCCGCGAGGCCGGGATCATCGGAGGCGATGACGGGCGTGGGGGAGGCCGCGCCGGTGACGACCGGGTTGACCTGGGGTCCGACGTAGAGCTCGTACCAGTAGACGTGGAAGTACTGGTACTGGGAGAGGGATGGAACGAGGAAGTACTGCACCGCGTTGGACGCGGTCACGGTCATGTCGAGGGTGCTGGTGATGACGTTGGTGCCGCTGAATCCGGAGGTGTTGGAGCCGCCCAGCAGGATGTTGGGGAAGTCCATCGCGGGGAACGTGAGCGACGGGGAGTCGGCGCCGAGCGGGAGGTTGTTGGCGATCGAGGACGGCGTGATCGCCAGGTAGTACGGGCCGCCGTTGGGGAGCGTGCGGGTGATGGACTGGGTGGTGATGTTGCCGGCGCCGGTCCCGGCGATCGGGTTCAGGTTGGAGTCATAGATGCACAGGGCCATGGGGGTGGTGTTCCCCCCGCCCCGGGCGAACGTCAGCGGGCCCGCGACGGGGTTGCCCTGGCCGCCGGTGGGGAACGCCTCGGGGAAGACCTGCTGCGAGTCGAAGGTGGCGGTGTACTCGGCCGTGGAGAGCGTGGTGCCGGTCACGCGGTAGTACAGCTCCTCCTGCCTGCCGAAGCCGTACCAGTAGCTGGTGCGGGACGGGGGAATCGTCGGCGAGTTGGAGGCCGTGAGTTGCACCAGCGCGTCGGTCGTGCCGATCCCCGCGGCGTTCTGCGAGAGGCCGCGGATGTTGCCCAGGTGTCCGACGCCGATCGGCGCATCGGTGCCGCCGCTGATGGACAGGCTGTTGAGGTAGATCCCCGGCGGGCGGGGGAGGGTCTTGAGGCGATAGTTGTCGATCGTGGTGACGCCCAGGCCCGAGGTCGGGCTGGTGCCCGTTGAGGTTCCCCAGATCCCGCGGTAGGCGGCAGGCGGTGGGTTGGAGACGATCTGCGAGGCGGTGGCGAGCGTGACGGCCTGCGCCTGGGCCTTGCCCGTGTCGTTGGGAACGGCGGGATCGTTCTCGGCGAAGAAGTTCGGGGGGGGCTGGGCGATGACCGTGAACAGGGCGCTCCCGCCGCCGGTGCGCAGCTGGTCGTCGGTGACCGCGAGCTGGACGTTGTAGACGCCCCCCGGCTGGCCCGCGGGAACGTTCAGGGTGTAGGTGAAGGTGTTGCCGGAGGTGTTCGTGAACGCCTGCGACGCGGACCCGCCGAATGCGGACAGGTCGGCCGCGACGGCGAGGTTGGTGCTCGTGGGGGTGGTTCCCGGCGTCGCGGTGACCGTGATGAGGGTGGACGAGCCCGCCAGCACGCCGACCTGGTTGGGCGAGAGCGTCACGGACGCGGACCCGTAGGGGTTGGTCGGCACCGACGGGCCGGGCGCGAGGCGGGAGATGTACTGGGGGTTGATGCCGTTGCCCACGTTTGTGGCGTAGGACGAGTAGGAGTTCGGCCAGAACGCGGCGGTCGGCGGGTTGAACACCGGGATGTTCATCGCCGGGGGGATGGGCACGAACGTGCTGTTGGCGGGCGCGGCCGCGGTGGGATACAGGAACGTGGGCGTGCCGGAGCCGGCCTGCGAGCGAACGACGCCGACGGTCGCGCCGTTGTCGAGCGAGCTGCTCGCGACGGTGATGAGGGGCTGCGGAGAGGCGGCCAGCGCCTGGATGAAGTTGATGGCCTGCGAGCCGGCGGGGAGGGCGCTGCCGACGACCTGGACGTTGCTTTGGCGGCGCACGTCGAGCCCGCCCGCGGAGTTCCACGCCGGGTTGGGCGGCTGCGGGGCGAAGGGCGGGATGAACGGCAGCACGGCGCCGATGTTGTCCAGCGCGAGCAGGGCGTTGAGCACGGTGTTCGCGGTGGCGTTGTAGGCGATCGGCGCCGTGGTCTGGCCGTTGAAAGTGAGCGTGAACGAGCCGCTGGTCGGCGTTCCGCCCGAGATGGAGAGTGTCTGGCTCTCGTTGGCGGGAGGGGCGGCCGGATCGAACTTCTTGACGTTCCCGTTGCTGGTGAGGCCGGAGAGGACCGGGTCGGTGTACACCACGTTGTTGGCGTCGAGCCAGTAGATGCCCTTCATGAAGCCCGGGATCGTCCAGTTCACGGGGTAGTACCCGACGAGTGCGCGATCGGCCGCGTAGCGGTACACGCCGACGGCCAGCGGCCCTGCTCCGTTGGTAGTGCCGTTGATCCAGACCTCGCTCGCCCCGCCCGGCCCGCTCGGGGCCACGCAGATTCCCGAGGCGCTGTTCAGCCCGTCGGTTCCTCCGGTGTGGAAAATCCCGTTGGGGAAGTCGGTTGTATCGAGGGTGCCGTCGAGGTTGAACGCGTAGATGTTGTTGGTCGCGATGGACGCGGTCGCGAGGACTTTGTCGCTGCCATTGACGCCGAGCACGGCACAATCGAAGGGCCCAACGGTGGACGTCCACGGCATCGGGATGAACGAGTCGTAGGTGCCGTCGGTCTTGAAGGAAATGAGCGCGGGGCCGGGGGCGCCGTTGGTCGTGCCCTGGTTGCACACGAGCACGCGGGCGGCCGAGCCGCTCCCGGCGACGACCGCGCCGCGAACGATCGACATCCCGCCGGTGATCGACCGGATGTATGTCGGGTGCGGTCTGAGCACGGGCTCGTAGTCGGCGGTGAAGCAGTGGATGGATGCTGGAATCCCAAGCGCGGAGCTGCCGCTGTCGGTCACCCAGATCTCGCTGCCGACCTGGATCGCCTTGAACGGATTGATGATCGTGACGGGGTACGAGGACGTCGCGCCGGAGATGAACTGCGGGTCCACCAGCGATCCGTCGGATCCATTGAACAGCATGACCCCGGGGGTGCCGGTATAGGTTCCGGGCGAGCCGTCCGCGCTCCCCGCTTTGTCGGGAGTCGGGGCCGATGGGATCATGAGGTATGTTTGCGCGTGGGCGCGGCTGGTGGCGCCCCAAGGAAGTACCGCGGCCGCGAGCACGGCGAACAGCAAACTCCACCGACGCGTGCTGCGAGTGCGAGGCATGATTCGACGCTCCTTCGGGACGTGGACGAGGGGACGGAGGGCGGGGTGCTTTGGGTCCAATCCGGTGATCTGACGAGAGGGCCCGACGTCCGACGCCGGGCAAGGACACATGGGTGTCTGGCGAAGTTACCCCACCGATAATCGGTTTGCCAGTCTTTCACTGGTGAAAGTCAGGAAAATTGTCACAGATTGGTAGACGGACCTCGAAAACTGATACACTGTTGGGCCAAATGTCTGGAATCAGCCGAAATGGACGCGCAGTGAACCATACAGAATCCAATCTATTGGTTGATGAAAGCCGGGACGCGCTCCAGAGCGTGCGTCGGGCCCTGATCGAGCTCTACGGGGGAATGGGGGCGGATCCGGAGGCCCCGCAGGAGGTCTCGAAGCGCTACGGCATCAACCGCAACCTGGCGTGGAAACTCTCGCGGGTGATCAACGCGGCGGATCCCTTCTCCACGCTCAACCACCTGCCGGGATATCAGGGCATCGAGCTGGCGATCCAGGCCTTCGAGCGGGCCGGGGCGACGGGCGAGGCGATCGAACCGGTTCGCGCGGCGGTGACGCGCCTGCAGGAAGTGATCACCGACCACGCGGGCGGGCGCGAGCACCTCGAGCTCACCCTCGAGAGCATGGGGCTCTTCGAGCGAGACACGATGGCCGAGAGCGGGCGCGAGCTCGCCTTTCGGGGCAACAGCATGGTGTGGGGCGTGCAGGCCAGCACGCGCTGGACCGCCACGTTCTTCGGCCCGGGCGGTTCGGCCGACACCATGGACATGACGGTCGTTTCCGGGATCGTCGGCTTCCGCCGGCTGCGCTCCACGGTCCAATGGCGCCTGCAGCGGATCCGCACGTACAACGACAGGGGCGGCGTTCTTCTGCCCGAGACCGACATCGAGCAGTTCGAGCCCAAGGCTCCGAGCGATGCGCCGCAGCAGATCCGCGAGTTCTGCTCGCCGCACACGCCGGACCTGGTCGTCCACGACACGCCCGAGGGTCGCGAGGTGCTTCTTCCACCGGGGCCGGTGGGGAATCGCGGGGCGTTCGACATCTTCACCGGCACCATCCTGCGCGGGCTTCCTCGCTATCGCACGGACTCCGAGCGGACCGCATCCAAGGCCACGAGCATCATGCTCCCGGTCGAGACGCTCATCCACGACGTCATCGTGCATCGCGATATCGTGCTTCCCAACGAGATCGAGGTGGCGCTCAACGGATTCCCGTTCGGGAGTATCGACGATCCCCGGACCCGCGGGGCCAGCCACGCCCTTCCCATCAACGAGAAATACGTCGAACTGGCCGGATCGCCGCCCGCCGTGTCCACACCCGCCGTGCCTCGAATCACGCGCTTCGTGGATCGTGTGTTCAATCGCATGAACTGGGACGGCTCACAGTTCCGCGGCCGACGGCTGCAGATGAAGTATCCCCCGATGTCTTCGGTGCTTGTGGCGCAATGGCCGCTGCCCGAGCGACCATGAAGCGAGCATTCGACGTGGGAACGTTGTTCGGCATTAGTTTGTCTCTAGAGAAATGTTGAAAGAACTCACCAAGAAAACTGGCCGTCACCCGAGCCCGTGATAGCGTCTTTGTAGAAAACCATCCCGCTCGAAGCGGGGCCACCTCAGTGCGCGGCGAAAGCCGCGACAAATGGAGAGAGAGTGCCATGTCCATTCGTTGTAGTCGTGGTCGCGGGCGCGCGTTCGCCTCGCGTCCTCTGTCGATGATCCTCGCCGCCGGCGCTGCGGTATCCGCCGCCGCGCTGGCTGGCCAAGCCAGCGCCCAGTATGTCTGGACGGGCGGTTCAACGGGCAACTTCAACGATGCCACAAAGTGGCTGAGCCCCCCGGGGGTGCCCGTCTCGGGTGCCTCGACGACGTTGTCGTTCCGCCCGGGCAACAACGTCGCGGCGATCACCGCGACGCAGAATATCGGCACACCGTTCCAGGTGAACGGGATGACGTTCGGCGCGATGAGCATGCCCAACGCCATGACGATCAACGGCACGGCGGGGAACGCGTTCCAGCTTGTCGGACCGTCGGCGACCTACACGCTCCAGGGATCGGGGAACACGACGTTCTCGGCGACGGGCGCGACGACGCAGCTGGCCACCAACCTGACCTTTGCCGGCTCGGGCATGGGCAACGTGGTGTTTTCCGGCGCGATCTCCGAGACCGGCGGGTCTCGGTCGATCACGATCGCCAACTCGGGGCCCACGCACGCCTCGGGTCTGGTGACCCTGAGCGTGGCCAGCAGCTTCACCGGCGGTGTGACGCTCGACGGCGGCAACATGGCCCTCGGCGGCTTCACCGGCGCGGGCATGGGCACGGGGCCCTTCACCGTCACCGCCAACGGCGGCGTGCTCGCCCCCGTGTCCAGCAGCATCGTTCCGACCGTTCCCAGCATGACGCTCAACGGCCAACTTCGGCTCTTGCCCGTCTCCGTCGGCCTGACCGTCGGCGCGACAAACCTGCTCCAGGGCGGCGGCCCCCTGCTGATCAACGGCACGACGATCAACGGACTGCTCCTCAACAGCAACTCGAGCGGCTACACCGGCTCGGTCACGTGCGACCGGTTCGACCTGCCCCAGATGACCTCCAGCGCCTCGGGGGTCCAGCTCGGCGGTGCGGCCGGCGCGCTCCAGGGCGTGGGCACGTACAACATCCGGGCCGGGAACACCCTCTGGGCGAACAACGCGTCGTCCGGCGCCCCCGCGAACAACGACCGCATCGCCAACTCCGCCACGATCAACCTTTCCAGCGGCATCCTGCAGGTGGGCGGCACGGGCACCTCCTCGTCGGCCCAGTCGAACGTCACCGAGGTGGTCGGGACGGTGAACGGCGCGGGCTTCTCCACGCTGACGGCCATTACCAACACTGGTTCCACGAGTTCCAGCGTCGTCAACGTCAACTCCTCGCTGTCCCGTGCCGATCGCGGGACCTTCCTGTTCCGCGGAGCCAACCTCGGCGGAGGCGCGGGGAGCCTGGTTCCCAACGCGACGCTCAACGGCGATGGTTCCCAGAACTTCGACGGCACGGCCGCGACCGGCTACATCGTCCTGCCCGCGGCGACCGGCGCGGGCCTGGTCGGCGGCGGCGGCGCGGCGGCAACCAGCACCATCAGCATTTTGCCCTACGCCGCGGGAGACGCGGCCACCAACAACGCCGGCGCCGGGACCACGTGGGTCACGCTCGACGCCATCGCCGGCTCGGCGTCCCTGAGTGTCCGGCCCCTCGCGACCGCCGAGTACGCCGCGGACCTCGTCAGCGGCGCCACGACCAACGCCCGCGTGACGGCCGCGACGGCCAACAACGGCACCGAGACGGTGAACTCGCTGATCATCGCCTCCAACGGCGTGGTCGACGGTTCGGTCACCGGCACGGGCACGCTCAACGTCACCAGCGGCGCGATCATGGCCAGCACCACCAACGCCTCCGGCGGAACGAGCATCTCCAACGCCATCGCGTTCGGCGCGGCCGAGGGCCAGATCTTCACCCCCGGGTTCGGCGGCCTGACCATCTCGGGCAACATGACCGGCACGGGCGGCCTGACCAAGTCCGGCGGCGGCACGACCAACAACACGCTCTTCCTCACGGGCGACAACACGGGCCTCACCGGGCAGCTGACGGTGAACTCCGGTTCGATCAACTTCAACTCCGCGAGTGCACTTCCCGGCACGGGCACCATTGTCACCAACGGCACCAGCGTGTCGACCTCCGGTGCCGGCATCAACCTGCTCTACTCGGGCGCGACCCCGCTGAACCTGACGCGCGACATCGCCGCGAACTCCGGCTGGACGACGGTCAAGGCGCTGGACGCGGGCGCGGCCGGAACGGTGACCCTCGCCGGGCAGATCTCGGGCAACGGCGCCGTGTCGCTCCAGGCCAACGGCGGCTCCGACATCTGGATTCCTCACACGAGCAACACCTATACCGGCCCGACGTCGATCTCGTCCTCGGGCGGAAAAATCCACATCGCGGGCGATGGAAGCCTCGGCAACGGCGGGGCCCTGAACCTGGCGGGGACGCTGGTGCTCGAGGGGGACTGGACGACCGCTCGCCACATCAACAACGGCGGCATGACCATCGACACCAACGGCCACGACGCCACGCTCAACGGCCCGATGACCAACTTCACCGGCGGCTCCATAACGGCCCAGTTCAACAACGCCGCGCTCAACAAGACCGGCACCGGCACGATCACGATCACGAGCAACGCCAACGCGCTCGGCGGCCCGATCAACGTCAGCGGGGGCACGATGCTCATCAACGGCACGATCGCGGGCTCGGCCACCAACGCGGTGTCCGTGGCCTCGGGCGCCGTGCTCGGCGGCTCCGGCACCATCTACCGCAACATCTCCGTGGCCTCCGGGGGCACCCTCTCGCCCGGCAACAGCCCCGGCGTACTCACCCAGTACGGCAACCTCACGCTGCAGAGCGGCTCGGCGTTCCTGGCCGAGCTCAACGGCCCCACCGCGGGCAACGGCGCGGGGGACTACGACCGGATGGTTGTGAACGGCACCGTCACGCTCACCGACTCCACGCTCGCCACGTCGCTCGGGTTCGCCCCCAGCTTCTTCGACGTGTTCTTCGTCCTGACCAACGACGGCACCGAGGCGATCAACGGCGTCTTCGGCGGCCTGTCCGAGGGCGCGACGGTCAACCTCGGCACATGGGCCGGAAACCCCTACACGGCCACGATCAGCTACCTCGGCGATTCCGCGACGGGAAACACCTCCGGAGGCAACGACGTGGTGCTCTACAACATCATCCCGACTCCCGGCGCTGCCGGACTGCTGGCCCTGGGCGGGTTGGCGGCCATCCGCCGTCGGCGGCGTTGAGACCCTTGACGTCGAAGGACTCCATCACGCAGCGATTCCCCCGCGGCCCCACGTTCTTCGAGCGTGGGGCCGCGTTTCTGGTCACCCTGCGTCTGCCCAACGCACATGCATCGCTCACCTGCCATGCCGGGAGCCGTCGGGGGGAGATGCTCCGTGGCGGGCGGGTATTTGGTGCCATTCCCGTTGGGTCCGAGCGAGACTGCCCGAGACCGGCCGCGCTTTTCATCCGAACTCGTCCACCGACCGCCATGTGCGTCCCTGTGCAAGCGGTTGATTCTGCGGGGATTGAGACAAAGCCTGCGATCGGGCGATATCCGGCGCGATCGCTCGCCAGTTTCCCCTCCTGGGCGCGGCGCGTGGGGATTTCGTCGGCAGGGCGGATTGGACCGAGGCTGATTCTGGGGTCGTTGGGGGATATACTCGGGCCCTTCGCGCTCGGGAGATGGTCCCGGGCGGGGGGTTCGGCTTCGGGCTTGTAGCTCAGGTGGCTAGAGCGCACCCCTGATAAGGGTGAGGTCGCAGGTTCGACTCCTGCCAGGCCCATTGGTTGCTTACAGGGCAGAGTGGCGCGCGTTTTGGACGCGCTTTTTTCGCGCCCTCGTCGCACCCGGAAGAACCGGAATTCCCGTCGGGAGCGGGCGCTGGTGCGTGCGGGCTCGGGTTGGCCCGCTTGCGCTTGCGGGGGGCGAGGTCACGGGTTCGATCTCGGGGGTCGCGGGTCTGGACGGGCCCACGGCCGGTGGGCGCGAGCGAGCGATCGGGGGCGGTGTGTCCACGGGAGGTCCCAGGCAAATCCGATCCGCGAACGGACGTATTCTCCTCGGCGCGTGCCGGAGCCGGCGTTGTCACGGAGGAAAGAGGATGCTCACAAAGAAGGTCTCGTCGTTCTTCGCCTCCGGAGTGCGGGCACGCGGGGAGAGTTATGCCGCCGACGACCTGGTGGCGCGGGTGCGGGTGGAGAAGGACCGCGTGCGTGGCATCGTGATGGGGTCGCGCGACTATGACGTGTCTGTGCGACGCCGGGATCGGCTCCATGGATGGGACCTGGAGGCCTCGTGCACCTGTCCGTACATGGATGATCGGGGCGAGTTGTGCAAGCACGTCTGGGCGCTGCTCAAGGACGCGGAGGGGCGGGTGGAGGCGAAGTGGGGGATGCCACCGAAGAGTGTCTCCATCGGCGTGTGGTTCTCGGATGAGGATGAGAGCGACGAGGATTCCGGAGATGAGTCAGGGGCAGAGGAGGAGACCGGCGCGGGCGTGGGCGAGGCCGGGGAGCATGACCTTCAGGTCGTTGGAACCTCGCCCGATGGGAGCAAGACCACGGTGCGGCTGGGCAAGAACGGCCCTCTGATCGTCATGTCGAGCGGGCTGATGGGTCGGCTGATCAAGAAGCCCGTGATCGGACGGGCGGGCGAGCCGGCGCGGGCGCGAACGCCGGCGAAGCCGAGGGTTGCGCTCTGGAAGCGGATGCTGGAGGAGACGCGGCCGCACGCGTGGGGGGGCGGCGGGTGGGGCTCGGGCGGGGCGAAGAAGGAGGGGCCGATCGTCGAGAACATCTGGTATGTGATCGACGGGGAACGGTCGAAGGCCAACGGGGCGATCGTGATCGACCTGGTGCGCGGGGGCACGGGAGGGGATGGCCTGCCTGGAAAACTCGTGAAACTCACGATCGCGGCGGGGGGTGTGGGGCGGGGTCGGAACGCGGAGGGTCGGGGGATCTGTGCGCTGCTGGTGGGGGCGGCGAGGCCGGGGCGGGAGTACGGGGCGTATCAGGACTACTCGTACCGATCGGCGAGCGGACAGCGTGCCGCGCTTTGGCGGCTGGAACCGCGGATGCTGCGGGTGGCGATGGAGATGATGGACGCGACGGGGCGGCTGGCGTGGCGACGGGATGATCGGGGCGTTGTGGAGAGGGCGCGGTGGTCGGGCGATGCGCCGTGGGAGCTGGCGATCGAGTTGCACGCGGACGCGGGGAAGGGGCGAGGGGCGGATTCGGGGGCGCTGCTGCGGCCGGTGGTGCGGCGGGGTGAGGAGCGGGTGGGGCTTGGGCACGTGCTGGCGACGGAGGGGGACCCCGGCGCGGTGCTGCACGCGGGCGAGGTATCGCCGCTGCGCGTGGCGGGCGGGGAGAACGGGGGGATGTTGGCGTGGGCGAGGAGCGTCTGGCACCGGCCGCCGGTGATGGTGGGGCGCGAGGAGCTCGCGGGGCTGCTCGATGCGCTGGAGGACAAGAAGATCGGGCTGCCGGTGATCTGGCCCGAGACGTGGGGGGTGGCGCGGCTGGCGGGGGTGGGGCCGAGATCGCGGCTGGTGCTGAGCAGGGAGCGGGAGGATGGGCGGTCGGCGTCGCCGGACCGATTGCTCGCGGACGTGGGGTTTGAGTACGAGGGAACGAGGGTCGGCGCGGAGACGGGGAGGTACGTGCCCGTGACGAGGACCGACGGGGCGAGGGCGATGGTGGAGCGCGATGTGGACCTGGAGCGGCGCGCCGTGGAGCGGTTCCTGGAGCTGGGCGGGAAGCGCGATGGGTACCACGGGCTGCACGTGCCGGTGAAGCGCGTGCCGACGGTGGCGGCGGGGCTGCTGGGCGAGGGGTGGGAGGTTGTCGGAGAGCAGGCCGCGTATCGACGGCCGGGCGCGGTGGATGTCCGGGTGAAGAGCGGGATCGACTGGTTTGATCTGGAGGGAGGGGTGGAGTTCGGGGACGGAGGGGGGAGCGCGACGATCGGGGCGGTGATCGCGGCGCTTCGCAAGGGGGAGAGGTTTGTCGCGCTGGGCGACGGCTCGCTGGGGCTGCTGCCGGAGGAGTGGCTGGCCAGGCACGGGAAGTGGCTGGGGCTGGGGCGCGAGGAGGGCGGGGCGGTGCGATTCGGCAGGGCGCAGCTCACGCTGGTGGATGCGCTGCTGGCGGAGATGCCGGAGGCGACGTGCGACAAGCAGACGGCGGCGGCGCGGGCGAAGCTGAGGGCGTTCGAGGGGATTGTGGCGCGCGTGGAGCCGAAGGGGTTTCGCGGCCAGTTGCGGCCGTATCAGCGGCAGGGGCTGGGGTGGCTGCACTTCCTGGCGGAGTTCGGGCTGGGCGGGTGCCTGGCCGACGACATGGGGCTGGGCAAGACGGTGCAGTTGCTGGCGCACATGGCCGACAGAAGGAAGGCGGGCGACGAGGGGCCGTGGCTGGTGGTGGCGCCGAAGTCGCTGGTGTTCAACTGGGCGAGGGAGGCGGAGCGGTTCACGCCGGGGCTGCGGATCGTGGCGCACACGGGGCCGGAGCGGGGGTCGAGCGAGGAGGGGTTGGAGAGGGCCGATCTGGTGCTGACGACGTACGCGACGATGCGGCTGGATATCGAGCTGCTGCGAAGGGTGGAGTTTGCCTGCGTGGTGCTCGACGAGGCGCAGGGGATCAAGAACGCGGGTTCGCAGGCGGCGAAGGCGGCGCGGCTGCTGCGCGGGCGCCGGCGGCTGGCGCTGACGGGGACGCCGGTGGAGAACCGGCTGGAGGACCTGTGGTCGATCTTCGAGTTCCTGAACCCGGGGATGCTGGGAACGTCGAAGGGTTTCGGGGAAGCGCTCGGGCGTGGGAACGGGACCGCGGGAACGGAAGAGGGGAGGGCGGGAATGGAGGTTCTGCGGCGCGCGTTGCGGCCGTTCCTGCTGCGTCGGACGAAGGCGGTGGTGGCGCCGGAGCTGCCGGCGCGGAGCGAGCAGACGGTGCGGTGCGAGCTGGAGGGGAGGCAGAAGGCCCTCTACGAGGGGCTGCGGATGCACTACCGGGAGCGGCTGCTCGGGCGCGTGGAGCGCGAGGGGATGAACAAGAGCAAGATGCACGTGCTGGAGGCGCTCCTGCGATTGCGGCAGGCGGCGTGCCATCCGGGGCTGGTCGAGGTGAAGGACGCGCCGGCGGCGCGGGGCGGGAAGGGCGGACCGAAGTCCGGAGCGAAGGGCGCCGACTCGGCGAAGATGGAGACGCTGGTGGAGATGCTCGAGGAGCTGGCCACGGAGGGTCACAAGGCGCTGGTGTTCTCGCAGTTCACGTCGCTGCTGGCGCTGGTGAGGGCGGAGCTGGATCGCAGGAAGATCGGCTACGAGGAGCTCGACGGCACGACCTCGGCGGGGGAGCGCGAGATTCGCGTCGATCGGTTCCAGAGGGTGGGCGTGAAGGAGGGTGGCAAGGGCGTCTTCCTGATCTCGCTCAAGGCCGGGGGCGTGGGGCTGAACCTGACGGCGGCGGGGTACGTGTTCCTGCTGGACCCGTGGTGGAACCCGGCGGTGGAGGCGCAGGCGATCGACCGGACGCACCGCATCGGCCAGGACAAGAGCGTGATGGCGTATCGGCTGATCGCCAGCGGCACGGTGGAGGAGCGGATCCTGGAGTTGCAGGAGCGGAAGCGGGAGCTGGCGGCGGCGATTGTCTCGGAGAACGCCGGGCCGCTGAGCGGGATGACGCGGGAGGATCTGGAGTGGTTGCTGTCGTAGCGAGCACCCGCGGCGGCCCGCCCGGCGCGCGGTCTACCCCGCGTCGAGCGCCGATGGGCGCCGGGCCCGGCTCACCCCGTCGCCGACTGCTCGGGCGCGTTGGGGAGCCGCAGGGCCAGCACCGTCTGCCAGCTGTACACGGGATACTCGATCTCGACTCGATACCCGTGCAGGCGCGAGGCGTCCCACCCGCGCTTGGAGCAGATGTGCTGGATCATGTCCATGTATCGCGGCGCGTGCGAGCAGCGGAAGCTCTCGAGGCCGCGCCCCATGTACCGCACCGACGGGTCGAAGACGACCCGGTCGATGTCGCGGGTGGGGTCGGGGTACCTGCGGATCACCCCGTGGGGGATCACGTCGTACACCCGCGCCTCGGGGTCCTGCGCGGGCAGAACGCCCTCGAAGTAGAGCAGGTCGATGACCTGCCATCGCGACGGGGCGTCCGTCGCGTGGGCCAGGCCCGTCGTGGCGCGCTCGGGCGTGGCGTAGCGGCTCCGGAACGCGGGCATCACGCGGGCGAAGACCGAGTCGACCGCGGCCTGGGTCCCCACGTCCTCGCCCTCGAGGGTGAAGCGCATCTGCTCGCCCCCCGGGTGGGGCGCCATCGTCGGCGTCGGGACGGAGCAGAACTCCTCGAGCATGATGTCGGCGGTGTCCGTCACCGGGCGCCCGTCCACGGTCTGCACCGCCGGGTTGGCGTTGCCCACCACCAGCGCCGTGCACTCGATGGGCGCGCCCCGCCGGATCCGGCGCAGGCCGAGGTAGCCGATCATGTTCGCCACGTCCAGCATGTCCGGCGCGTGCTTCGAGGGATACAGGATCTGCGAGATCAGGCCCGTCTGCATCGTCACCCCGCGGATGTTGCGGGCCGCGTGGTAGATGGCCTCCCGGCTGGCGAAGCTCATCTTGTCGTGCTCGTCGGGGAGCGCGGCGGCGATGAGCGCGTCGAACTCCTCCCGGCTGTCGGCGTGCTGGGCCACGAGGCGCTCGAACCGCTCGAACGCCCGCGAGACACCCGCGATGGTGATGGGCGAGACGCGCCGGCGCTCGGCCACTTTGAGCAGGCGCTCGACCGATACGCGCGCCGGCACGTTGGTCCCCGCGGCCAGGGGGTTGCTCGCCGTGGCGATGCGATACACCTGCCAGCAGAGTTTTCGATCCACCCCCAGGGCCCGCTCCACATCCGCCGCGCGGCGCACCTCGACCGGCGAGGCCCCCTGAACCAGAGAGAGCATTGCGGATTGCAGCTCCCCGAGCACCTGGGCGGCGTCCTGACCGAAGGGCAGCGCTGCCCCATTGTGGGGGGTTTTGGCTGGTTGTTTGGCTTCTGCCAAGATGTCCATGTCGTCTTATCCGACGGTTTTTTGAGGAAGTTCAGCGATGATACCACATTGGGCGCGGGTCGCCACAATTGCTTCTGAAACTGTTGAGAAACGCTTGCACAGCACCGATATCGTGATAATCTAGCCCTGCCGTGGTGCGGTGCGGGCCACGGATCGGCTCTGGCCAACCCCTCCGAACCGCACGCAGTTGGGGCGAATGTGCCGCGGGGCGGCGGCGCTTTCTGCTTTGCGGAACGGGCAGTGATGGAGTGCGACGATGGATCGTGCCACGCGAGCATCCCGACCCGGCTTCACGCTCATCGAGCTGCTGGTGGTCATCGCGATCATCGCGTTGCTCATCGCGATTCTCCTGCCGGCACTGGGCTCGGCCCGGGAAGTCGGACGGCGGTCGGTGTGCGCCGCCAACCTCCGCCAGTACGCGGTGGCGCTGACCACCTACGCCGGCGAGAACAAGCAGTACACGCCGCCGCAGTTCCCGCAGATCGGCTACGGCTCGAACATGTTCTCCTGCCGCGGCGCGCCCGCCATCGGCGCCTCGTCGCCGTTTGCCAGCCCGACATCGGTCCTGGGACCGGGATACTGGGACCTTCGGGAGATGCTCCGCACGCAGCTGTCCGACCTGCGGGTGCTTTCGTGCCCGTCGATCGGGAAGACCTCGGTGGATGATCCGGCCAACGTCCGCTTCGCCTGCTATGGGAACTACGACAACTACTCCGGGCGCGGCAAGAGCCAGTACAAGGTCGGGACGCAGATCATCGGCGTCCCCATCCGATATCCGGACTTCGGTCTCAAGGACGGCGTCCCCGACAACATGGACCGCCTGGACCTGTCCCCTTCCGCCATGCCCGTCGTGCAAGACCGCGTCTGGTTCCAGGGCACCGGCGCCAACTGGAACAGCGTTCCCCCGAGTTCCCGCACCTTCCGCTTCAACCACGGACGGGGCACGCCCATCCCGGCCCACAACTTCCCCGCCGACGGCCCGGTTGACGAGAATCCGTCGAACGCGTCGAGACTCGCGCAGAGCCCCGGCGACGTTGCCGGCGGCAACATCGGCTTCTACGACGGGCACGTGCGCTGGTACCCCCTTGGCGGGCTGAGCATCGTCGGTCCCATCCACGGCATCCCGGCCCAGGCCAACCAGACCGCGATCCTCTCGCGACTCCCCACCGAGAAGCCTTCGTCGGCCACCACCGGGTGGTTCGTCCCCGGCATCGCCGCCCGCTAGAGCCCTTTCGTCGTTCGCGACCGCATTCGTTCCCGTCCCCCGCACCAGCCACAGGAGACCAGATGATGTTCCGCCCACGCCCCCTCACATCCGCGGCCGCGATCGCGGCTGTGGCCCTGGCCGCCACCGGCGCCATGGCCCAGACGACGTACCCCGAGGTCGAGCCCAACAGCCAGAAGTCGGTCGCGAACGCGCGCACGCTCGCCAGCGGTGACGCAATCACCGGCAGCACCACCGGCACCACCACCAGCGCCACATCCACCGCGCTGACCACCGCCGACTATTGGCGCATCAAGACCGTCGCGAACCCGGTGCCCGCAATCTACCGCCACGAGATGGTGCTGACCACCACCGGCACCGACGCGTACACGCCGTCCATCCGCGGCCTGACCCAGGCCACCGTCGGCGTGATCAGCGCCACCTCCGACGCGGTCTTTGCCTCGGCCCTCGTCACCCCGCGAACCCTCGCCTGGTACGGCTTCGGGCGCGAGGAGGAGGTCTACCTCTCCATCGCCGGCACCACGGCGACCACCGGCACGTACACGATGACGATGACCGACACCACGGTGGCGCCGACGGTCGCCGCGGGCACGCTCTACGCCGGCGGCATCACCGTCCGCACCGTGAAGACGCTGGGCACCAACCTGAGCAAGCTCGACTTCTGGGTGTACGACAGCTCGTTCAACCCGCTCACACACGACAACCCGTCGGGCTCCGGCCCTGCCGGATATCGTGGCCTGCAGGTCACCGCGGGAAACCCTCCCGACACGCTCTGCAGCATGCTCCGCACGCTCCCCGCGGGAACCTATTACCTCGCCGTCAGCGGGAGCAACCTGGGCAACAACCTCGCCAGCTATCCCGGCGACGATGCCGGCCAGAACGTGCTGGACTTCCCGGACGCGGTCTCCTCCAGCGGAAACACCGTTTCCCCGTGGGCGGGCTACGCCCAGTTCGCGGATTCCTTCGGCAACACGGTCACCTCGCCGGAGCTGATCTTCCCCTCCCCATGGTACAACCTGGTGCAGTGGGTGCGGTTCACCGTGGTCGATCTCTCCGCGGGAGAGTGCTGCGACGGCGCCGCCTGCACGGTCGTGAACCAGCCCGATTGCGCCGGCGCGTGGAGCCTCGGAGGCTCCTGCACCCCCGGGCCGTGCGCCGATCCGGTCGGCTCCTGCTGCACCGGGGGGGACTGCGCCCTCGCCGTTGCGGCCAACTGCACCGGCGCCTGGACCTCGGCGGGCACCTGCTCGCCCAACGCCTGCGTCGCGCGATGCTGCGAGACCAGCGGCACGTGCACGGTCGTGGCCCTGGCCGACTGCCCCGGTTCCTGGCTCTCCAGCGCCTCGTCGTGCTCCCCCAACCCCTGTCCCCAGCCCACCGGCGCGTGCTGCAACAACCTCAGCGGGGCGTGCTCGTTCATCTACACCGGCGCCTGCGCCGCCGGGACCACGGCCACGGGCGGTATCACCTGCGATGCGTTCTCGTGCCCGGTCCTCAAGATCTGCTGCGACAACCTTTCCGGCGCGTGCAACCTGAACTACGGCAGCGCGGCCTGCCCGACGGGATCCACCCAGGGCTCGGGCAACGCCTGTACCGCGGGCACGCCCTCGGACTCGTGCTCGGTCTTCAAGATCTGCTGCGATAATCTCTCCGGCGCGTGCAACCTGAACTACGGCAGCGCATCGTGCCCGTCGGGAACCACCCTGGGCTCGGGCGTGACGTGCTCGGCCGGCACTCCCTCCGATTCCTGCCCCGTCACCAAGATCTGCTGCGACAACGTCTCCGGCGCCTGCTCGCTCAACTTCGGCGGACTCATCTGTCCCTCGGGCACCATCCAGGGCTCGGGCCTGACCTGCTCCGCGGGCACGCCCTCCGACTCCTGCCCGGTCACCAAGATCTGCTGCAACCGCCTCACCGGGGAGTGCACGCTCAACTACGGCAGCGTCATCTGTCCCTCCCCGACGGTCAATGGCACGGGCACGACTTGCTCGCCGGGCGCACCCTCGGATTCCTGCCCTCCCCTGCTCGTGTGCTGCAACACCACCACCGCTGTCTGCACCGTCCTCTACGGGAGCACCTGCGGGACCACCGGGCTCGGCTCCACGGGAACCGGCAACGCCTGCGGTCCCACGACCTGCGACTTCGTGCGCGGCGGATGCTGCGGGCAGGACGGCGTTTGCATGGTCTCCGCCTCGGCCGACTGCCTGGCCCTGGCCAATCCCGGCACGTTCCTGGGCGCCAACATCGCCTGCCCCGCGGGCATGTGCTACGGCGAGAAGGAGCCCAACAGCCTCGGCAAGTACAGCGCCCTGAACAACGCCACACCCGGCCTGGCCAGCGGCGACTCCATCGCGGGCGTCGCCAGCGGCGCCAACTTCGACGCGAACAACAACCCCAACGGCTCCTCGTCCAACGCCTTCGTGGACATGTGGCTGGTCAAGACCGCCGCCGCGACGCCGGGCATCTACCGGCACCAGATAGCCCAGATCCGCGGCGCCACCACGCAGGACTGGACCATCCGCGGCATCGGCCAGGCGGCCGGCGCGCCCACCACTGGGAACTGGAATCTCCAGCAGTCCATCAGCGGCGCGGCTCGCATGCTCGTCTGGTATGGCTTCGGCAAGCAGGAGGAGGTCATCCTGGAGACCGCCTCGGGCAGTTCGGCCACGCCCTACATCTACGTGCTCACCGACACCGTTGTCTCGCCGACCGTGGCCTCCGGCACCCTCGCCGCGGGACCCGTCACCATCCGCGTCATCAACCTCGGCGGAACGGTCATCGACTCCGACACCTGGCTGTACGACTCCAACTTCAACGCCCTGCCCAACGATGCGAGCGGCCCCGGCGGCGCCGACGGCCTGACGGCCGCCGGCGACCCCGTCGGCACCACCACCAGTTTCACCCGCGCGCTCGCGCCCGGCACCTACTACCTCGCCGTGAGCCCGCAGAACCTTGCCAACAACCTCGCCAACGACCCGATCGAGAACATCACGGCCAACGCTGCCGGCCAGAAGTTCGTCCACGACTATCCCAACTCGCTGACCTGCAGCGTCATGAACTCGAGCGTCTCCTACTCCGCCAGCGTCCAACTCGTGGACTCGGCCAGCACCACCATCGACACGCCGAGCATCGACTGGACCCCCAACTGGAGCGGGCACATCAACTTCGTGCAGTTCACCGTCGGCGGCGGGGCCTCCGGCGTCTGCTGCCGCGGGGCCACGTGCTCGACGGCCTACGCCGACGCGACCGCCTGCGCGGGCGCGCTCGACTCGGTCTCCGGCACCGTCTTGTCCGCGTTCGTGGCTTCTTCCGGCACGTGCAACACGCCGGTCACCACCCCGGGCATGCTGGGCAACACGACCGGCCCGTGCTGCTACGCCAACTACAACCACAACGCGACGCTGGAGGTGCAGGACATCTTCGACTTCCTCAACGACTGGTTCGCCGGCAAGAAGGCCACCCTCGTCGGGGGCGACGGCGACACCGGAACGCTCACCGTGCAGAACATCTTCGACTTCCTCAACGCCTGGTTCGCCGGCGGGTGCGCCTGACCTGTTCCCTGTGCGCGGGCGCCCCGGTCCTCGACCCGATCGGGGCGCCCGATCGACCACCTTTCAGGGGCGCTCCACCAGCGGCCCTGCCACCGGGCCCGGGCGGGTTGAATCCCGCCCGGGCCTTTTTTCTCGGCCGACGATGTTGCAAGCGAAAGGGCCACCATGCCACCCGTGCTCACCGCGCTCGCCGTGCTTGCCTCCATCACAACCGCGCCGCCTTCGCCGTTGCTCCTCATCGTCGATCCCGCCCGCGCCGCCGGCGCGGACCCACGCGTGGTGCGCACGCTCGCCGACGCCGTGCAACTCGTCGGCGATGCGCCCCCCGGCACGCCCTCGTTCGACATCCGGATCGCCCCCGGCCTGCATGAAGTCTCGTCGTCCATCGGAATCGGAAAACTCCCCGCGCCCCTTCGCATCCATGGCGCGGGGCCCGCCTCCCGTCTCATCGGGGGCGCGGCCGTCCATCGGCCGCTTCTGCGGCTCGACCCCGCGAACCCGATTCTCACCCGTCTTCCTCCCGAGTCCGGCTCGCGCGTGCGGTCGATCGACCTGCGCTCGCCGTGGGAAGCGGGCGGCGCGTGGGTGGGGCGGGCCGGGATCGGCGGCCCCATGCGCCACGGCATGAACCTCCCCGCGGCCGCGGGCAGCGAACTCTTCCTCGACGGCACGCCCCTGATCCCGGCCCGCTGGCCCAACGCGGGCTTTGCCATCGTCGAGAGCGTCGTCGATCCCGGCTCTTCCAAGGATCGGACCAAGCCCGGCCAGCCCCTGCGTCCCGGGGTCTTCCGGTTTGCCGACCTCGCCCATCTGGCACGCTGGGGCGCGGCCGATGGTGTCTGGCTCTCCGGCTACTGGCACTGGGACTGGGCCGACGACGACATGCCCGCCGGGAAGATCGACCCGGAGGAAGGCACCATCGCCCTCGGCCTTCCCCACACCTACGGCCTGGGCAAGGGGGCCCGCTTTCGCGTCACCAACATTCCCGAGGAACTCGACGCGCCCGGCGAGTATTGGATCGACGCGAGGGACACCCTCGCGTACCTCATCCCGCCCGCCGGCTGCCCGGAGACCCCCGAGCTCATCGTCTCGCTCCTGGCCGAGCCGATCATCGCCCTCGACGGCGCATCCGACGTGCTGATCGCCGATCTGCAACTGGAGGCCGGGCGCGGGCTCGCCATTTCCGCCACCAACGTCGATGCCCTCCGCGTCGAGCGGTGCGCCTTCCGCAACACCGGCACGGGCGCTGTCGAGCTCACCGGGCGCGCTTCGGCCGTGCGGGATTGCACCTTCGAGAACATCGGCGCGACCGGCGTCCTCGTCGCCGGCGGCGACCGGGCCACGCTCACGCACGCGGGCAACGAGGTGCGCGGCTGCGCGTTCCGGGCCTGCGCCCGCACCCACCGGACGTACCAGCCCGCGGTGCGGATCGAGGGCGTGGGCCAGACCGTCGCGGGCAACCGCATGGAGGACCTGCCGCACTGCGCCATAATCTTCGCCGGCAACGAGCACGTCATCGAGCTCAACGACGTCTCGCGCGTGCTGCTGGAGACGGGGGACTCCGGCGCGATCTACTGCGGGCGGGACTGGACGCTCCACGGGACCGTCGTGCGGCACAACCTCTTCCACGACATCCAGGGCACCGATGCGCGCTACCAGAACGCCGTGTATCTCGACGACATGGCCAGCGGCATCGCCGTGGAGGGCAACGTCTTCGTCCGCTGCCACTGGGGCATGCTCGTCGGCGGCGGGCGCGACATCCGCATCGCCGGCAACGTCTTCGACTCGTGCGCCAAGGGCCTCTCCTTCGACGCGCGCGGCGCGGGCTGGATGGCCAAGGACATCGCCGACCCGGCCCGCTCCACCATCCGCCGTCGCCTGCTCGCGGTTCCCATCGACCGCGAGCCGTGGAGCACCCGCTACCCGACGCTCGCCACCTACCTCACGGACCGATTCGGCCGCCCGGCCAACGGCCTGGTCGAGGGCAACGTCTTCCTCGCCACCCCGCTGGGCCGCATCGACGATCGCGAGTGCGTCCGCCTCGAGGCCAACGTCGAGTCGCCCACGCCGCTGGATCCGGCGCTCGTGGCTCGCCTGCTCGATCCCGCCCGGCGTGCCGGCCTGGGCGATCTGGTTCCCGGGAACGCCCCGCCGGACTTCAATCCGATCCCCGTCTCTCGCATCGGGCCGCGCATGCCCAGCGCCGATGAGCGATAGATGTCCGCGCCGCATCCGGACCGGGGTCGAGATGTGGGGGAGTTTGGCGGAGATGGCGGCTCGTCGGTTCTGGCAGGTGCATGACGCGAGCGCGGCACCGGCAAGCGGGGCGCGGGATGCGCGGCGGCTGGTCGGTGCATCCGCGGGCATTTTCGGCGACGGGCCATGTCCCCGGTTCCCGTCGAAAGGGGTGGGGCCGTGGGTTCGAGTTTTGCCTGGCCGCGTGATGACCCTCGCGGACAGCGTGGGTTTTCGTGGTTGGCGGGCGGGCCCGGACGGGATGTTCAGGCGGGGGCGGCGTAGAGGTCGAGGGTGTCCTTGGCGTGTTGGCGGATGCGCTCGGCGAGCTCGGGGGGCTTGATGACGCGGCAGTGCGGGCCGTGGGAGAGGACCCACCAGACGATCTCGTCGAGACCGGAGACGGTGCACCGGAAGGTGGTGGAGCCGTCGGGGTGGAACTCGAACTCCTGGGTCTTGTGCCAGCGGGTGTCGCTGACGGTCTGGGCGAAGGCGGCGTCGAAGCGGATCTCGACGGCGTGGTCGGGCGTGCCGCGGATCATGCGCCAGGCGTTGCCCAGGTGGGCGTCGACGGAGAAGGTCGGGGGGATCTGGTAGGGCCGGTGGGTGGGGCGGATCATGGCGAAGCGGCTGAGCTTGAGGGTTCGCACGCCGGCGCGACCGGCGTGGAAGCCGATGGCGTACCAGGCGCGCATGGCGAACATGAGGGAGTAGGGCTCGAAGTCGAACTCCTCGGCGTCGGACTCGCCGGAGTTGGACTCGTATCGGCAGACCAGCGCGGTGCGATCGAGGATGGCGTCGCGGATCTGCTCGTAGACGTCCTGGTGCCCGTCGCCGGGCATGGAGGCGGCGGTGCGGATGGTTGTGGCGCGGGCGAGGCCGGCGACCTCGTCGCGCACGGAGACGGGGAGGGCGGCCATGACCTTGGCCATGGCGCGCCAGGCGGGCCTGAGGTAGGCGATCTGGTCGGACTGGGCGACCTGCTCGCAGAGGACGGCCAGGGCGAGGGCCTCGTCGGGGGAGAGTTGCACGGGGGGAAGGAAGAAGTCCTTGCCGATGCGGTAGCCGCCGGTGTCGGGGTCGAAGAAGTAGGGGATGCCGACGCCCTCGAGCTCGTTGAAGTCGCGGAAGATGGTGCGCTCGTCCACGGCGCACTCTTCGGCGAGGCGCTTGGCGGTCCAGCCGGGGTCGGACTGGATGAGGGTGATGATGCGGAGGAGGCGGTGGATTCGTGTGTAGGACATAGGGCATCGCGTGGCGGGGGCGGGGTGCGAGTCTACCCCGGGGTTGATCGGCGCGGGGGACGAGAGCCGGGAGGGGTTCGGGTGCGCGGAGATCGGAAGAGCACACGTCTGAACTCCAGTCACATCACGACATCGTATGCCGTCTTCTGCTTGAAAAAAAACAAGACATACGAAAGCGACTAATAAGACTGGGTGACATCAC
>CALMPG010000091.1 GCA_937871915.1 uncultured Phycisphaerales bacterium | reverse complement strand
TGTCCGCGGCGTCCTTGCCCATGAACAATCAATACGCACCCACTTCCCTCCGCGCCACTCGGCACCTGTTCGGTTGCGCTCGGCTGAAGAGTTACGGAAACCGTAATCGCACAGGGCGATCCGTTAATGTTAAAATTTGGGTCTGTGGGCAACAAATTTGCAGCAATCGCTGTAGATTGCCAAGGGCCAAGTGCGGGACCAGTATTTGTTACGGTGGTTTGTGGCAACGTTTCGCGGTTCATGGCCGTGACAAAGCGGTCTGTGCTGATCGGAGTGATGATTCCAGCTGAAGCTGCGCGCGCAAAGAGATACGGAAGTAATACGAAAACGCACATTTTCACGGCGGGTTACTCCCAAGAAAGCTGAATGACACGTGACCAGAACGAACGGGTTTATTTCGATGAACACCAATTGCGTAGATTCTTCGATTTAACTCTTGAGCGTGGTCGTAGACTGCGTTGCGGATATCGACAGGATAGGGCGGATTGCTGGTAGTTTGCAGATTGAAGACATTCTCAAACATCCACACGTTCCTGGCTCCTTCCATTACGGCGCGAAGAATGCGCTCCACCACAATTGGATTGCGGAAAGGGTATTCCCCTCGCAGCACAAGAGTGGAGACGGAGCTTGATGGAAAGAGTGCGGCTGGATTGGAGCGAGCGGCTCCACGGTCAACCGCGGCCTGCTGTTCAATATTCGATTGATGCAACAAGTCTACCAGGGGCGCGGAAGGAACTTGAAGCCTTGATGCCCAGTTAGGTGGTCGATGCCATCCGGGGTCAGAATCGCCGTGCGGACGCGTCTCTTCGAACGCGAGATCGTCAACGGGATAATTCGCCGGCACCTGCACATCAAGATCGAACTCGCCCTGCTTGAAATACCGGAACAGCCGAGGTCGCGCCTCGGAGGCATACACGCGTCCATCTGCGAAAGTCGTCCAGTTGCCGCACCGGAGTTGCGGCCCGAAGGCCGCGCGAGCAGGCTCGTACAGGCCTATCGAAAGCGTTTTTGCGAAGTTGGTTTCGGCGCACGCCATCATGAGCCAGTTGAGGTCATTTTCCTTCGGGTGGCTGGCGAAATAGTTCGGACTATGGGTCGGCAGGGGAGAGCCCGCCAGCGTCGTTTGCCGCGCGGCGAGCCACTCGCCAAATGTCTGATTGCCCCCAACGATGTAATCGTGGTGCTGGGGCTGGAGGGGATAGTCGCGAACGAGCTTCTGGAACCAACTGGTACTAAACGGCGTTGCGCCGTCGCGGTCATTGAGCGCAACGGGATACCCAAACGCCGGATTTTTGCCGATCGTCTCATTGTCAGTGAGAAGGAATTCAAACGTTGGGACGCCGGGGATGGGCAGGGTGGCCGTCTGGATCGCGGCGGCGGCGGCTTGGAAGGCTGATGCCGCCCATGCACGGGTGGCGCGCCGTCCCTCATGATGAAAGAACGGTCCTTGGTAGTCGCCGCCGAGTTTGGGCGAGTACCCCTGCGTGGTGCGGTTGCGGCGCATGGTTGATCGCGAGCGGGGTTGGCGAACCTCGCTAAGCAGGCACCAAGGGCGCTGGCGGCGATGGTCGTTGAAGTCGAGGGGGTGCGTGGTCGGCTTGATGGCACAGTCGGGCGCATCTGGGCCGATAAGCAGGATGGCGTAGCGCATTGGCTTGCCGACGGAGCGGAAGAGCGGGCCGTAGGCGTTCTGATAGGCCGTGACGAGATTGACGAGGTTGGTGGCGAACTGTGCGGGCGGGATGTACTCCGGCGGAACGGTGTAGTAGCCGGTGATGACGCCGGCGTCGTTCACGGTGGTGCGGACATCAAGCCGGAGAAAGGGATAGGTATTGGGAAGGAGCCAGAGGGGGTGGTCGGCGTAGTTTGGCGCGGGACCGTTGAGGGGGCCGCTGAGTTCGTACCAGAGTGTGGGCAGGGTCACACCCGCCGAATTTCCTTTGAGGCGGCCTTGCCGTGGTCGGAATGAACCGGGAGTGGGCATAGGGTGCGTCACCGGCAAGTGTGCCACCGGATGCCCAACGGACCACGAAAGCATGGATGGCTTTGAGCTTTCCTCCAAAGTGCTGAAGCAGAACCTGTCGCCAAGTGGTGGGGCGTCAGGAACTTACAACCGAAAGGCTCCGAGGGCGATTGTATAGAGAAGCACTCAGCCCGGAAGTAGTGCAACCGCGCCCCGAATGTGCCACTAAATAGTGGGGGCATTTTTCGGAGGTCTTCCATGGCTCTTGGCGACGACGTTGCACTCCCATTTGAACCGACGACCAAAACCCCGACTGTTGTGGTTCCATGCT
Organism: uncultured Phycisphaerales bacterium; assembly: GCA_937871915.1. GTDB lineage: Bacteria > Planctomycetota > Phycisphaerae > Phycisphaerales > UBA1924 > UBA4658. The sequence continues at coordinate 4,871 of CALMPG010000091.1, read as the reverse complement.
CCGGAATCTCACAATGGACCAAGGCCATCAGCGCGGGCGGGTTGACGTTGACAGATGCGGGCGGCGCCGTGATCGTGGACCCGGATGCGCAGATCACCGACATCACCAGGCATGTGCTGATTTGCCCCGGGTTCGGCGGAGTGTTTGGAAAGCACCACGATCAGGATTTCTGGGTGGCGCTTCGGAACCTCAATGGCGATGCGTCTGTGCCGATCCAGATCAGCCCGGGCACAGACACTGTGCTGGGCTCGGCCGACGCAGCCCACACGGTGCCGGACAACAATGCTCATAGCTGGGATATTGATGGCTGCGACCGGATCATTATCGGTGTCGAAAAACCGTACGCGCCTGCGAGCGGAGGTCATCCGGCGAATGCCGTGCTGTGGGCGAAGGTTGTGTGACCTTTGCCAAGAAAAAAGCCCGGCGTGGGCCGGGCGGTGGGGGGCATTGGGATGTGTGGTTGGGTTACTCGAGGCCGTAGTGGCTGGTGGCGGGGGGCGGGACGTTGTCGGGTTGGGCGGCGGTGGTGGGCTGGCCGAAGAGGAAGCGGGGGAAGCCGCCGCCGCCGATCTTGTCGGTGTTGTAGATGAAGGAGGCGTCGAGGGCCTTGTCGATGCGGAGGGCGGCCTCGGCGAGGTGGGCGTAGGTGTATTCGTCGGCGTTCTTTCGGCCGTTGTTCTTGACGTCGATGACCTTGTCGATCTTGGCGCGGATGTCGCGGAGGGCGGCGATGGCGAGGTTGGAGATGGGCTTTCCGGCCGCGCCGGGGAGGGCGTCGGGCATGGAGAGATCGATGAGGCGGGTGAGGTGCTCGCGCTGGAGATTGCGGCGGAGGGAGGAGATCATGGGATCGCGGTCGGTGAAGGTCTTGGACTCGGGCTTGTCGAGCTCGGTCCACGCGGCGGAGGTGATGGCGTTCATCACTTCCGGGAGGGTGAGCATGTCCTGGTCCTTGGGGGTGCGGAGCTCGTTGTCGTAGACGCGTTTGAGGGTTGTGGGGTTGAGCAGGAGGGTGAGGGCGGTGGCCTGGATGCCCATGATGCGGTCGTGGACGGGGAAGGCGGAATCCTCGAACATGTCGCGCATGCCGCCCTGGTCGGCCCACTTGTCGACGGTCATGAACTTCATGAGTTCGGGGGAGAGGCCGAAGGCCTGGTCGCGGAAGGAGGACTCGATGACGTAGCGGAGGGCGGCGCGCTGCTTCTCGACGGGGACGACGGTGACGGGGGGGCGGGCGTTGGGGTCGCCCTTGTGGTCGCGGGCGACGTGGGCTCCGCCGATCCAGGGGGCCATGAAGTTGAGGGACTGGAGCTGCTGGCTGAGGGTGATGAAGTAGCCGCGCCGTGCCTTGGACCAGGAGTCGCCGTCCTTGACGAACTTGTCGAGGAGTCGGGAGCGGTAGTACTCGATGAGGCGGAGCTGGTTGTTGGCGTAGTCGAGGGGGTCGGCGGCGAAGTCGTAGGGGCGTGCGAGGGGGTCGGAACCGCCGACGTCCTCGTCGGTGAGGTAGACGAGCTCGGGCTCGGCGCAGCGTTTGAGGACTTCCTTGGTATCGCCGGAGGTGTAGCCGAACTCGATGGCCCAGTAGTCGTAGGGGCCGATGCCGCGCATGGCGTAGTCGCCCTGGACGGGGCCGGAGTCGCGGTTGATGTTGACGGGGATGTAGTCCATGACGGAGCCGGCGAAGGGTTTTTCGCCCTTGACCTCGTAGGAGTTGATCTTGTTGAGGGAGTAGATGGAGGAGGCCTTGAAGTTGTGGCGGAGGCCGAGGGTGTGGCCGACTTCGTGGGAGACGAGGTCGGCGAGCATGGGGCCGACGAACCAGACGGGGATGCCGTCGATGAGTTCGGGCTTGGGCTCGGACTTCTTGGCGTCGTCCTTCTTGTCGTCTTTCTTGCCTTTCTTCTCGTCCTTCTTCTCTTCGGCCTTCTTGGGCTCGTCGGCCTTGTCGCCCTCGGGGGGCTCGTCGGCGAGGAGGTCGTCGAGGTCGAGGTTGAGGCGCATGAGGGCCATGTCCATGCCCTTGCCGCGTGCGGCGAGGCAGAGACCGTTGAACTGGGTGGTCTGGCCGAGGATTCCGTCGAAGGGGATCTCGGCGGGGGCGCCCTGGGCGAAGCGGGCGAAGCCGCGTCCGGCGGCGGCGGCGGCCTGCCGGGCGATGATGGCGTCGCGCCGGGAAGGATCGGCGAGGCGGACGCGTGGGTCCCAGTCGGGGTGCTTGTCGAGGAAGGCGAGGGTCTCGGCGGACATGCCGGTCATCGCGACCTCGGGGAGGAGCTCGTTGGACTGGAACCAGAAGTGGCGGATCCAGCCGTCGGTGAGGACGATGTCGGCGTCGAGGATCTGGCCGGTGCGGGGGTCGGTGCGGGAGGGGCCGATGGCGGTGCCCTGGTCGTTGGCGAGCCAGCGGATGAAGTTGTAGCGGACGTCCTCGGGGTCCTTTTCCATGTTGGCGCCGGTGGCGGCGTCCTGGTAGTAGACCTCGATGGCGTCGGCGATGCCGACCTTCTCGAAGGCCTTGTTCCACTCGAGGATGCCCTCGCGGACGAAGCGGCGGTAGCGGACGGGGACCTTGTTGTCGATGTAGAAAACGATGGGGGTCTTGGGGGGGCTCAGGCGGAGGTTGGGGTCGCGCTTCTCGAGGTTCCAGCGGTTGACGTAGCGGATCCATTTCTTGTCGTCGCGGAACTTGCCCAGGTCGCGGAAGGAGGTGGTGAAGTAGCCGACGCGCTCGTCGGCCTCGCGGGGCTTGTAGCCGGTGTTCTCGGGGAGGCGGCTGATGGAGTAGTGGAAGGAGCGGAGCTGGCCGCCGGCAACGGGGATCTCGACCTCGACCTCGATGTTCTCGGGGAAGGCCTTGATCTCCTTGAATGTGGCGAGGTTGGGGTTTGGGCCGCCGGCGTCGCCGGCGCGCCCGCCGCCGCCGAAGAAGCGGCCGACCTGGCCGGCGAGGAGGGCCTTGAGGTCGATGACGGGCTGTCCGGAGGGGCCGATGCACTTGATGGGGACGTCGAGGAGGACGCGGTCGCTGATCTGCTGCTTGACGCCGGCCTTGGACTCTTCATCGCCGGTGGAGCGGACATCGAAGTTGGGCTGGACGAGGGCGACGGACTTGTCGTAGCGGCGCCAGTAGGCGACGACGGCGGAGCCTTGGAGGCCGGCCCAGGTGTCTCCGCTGGCGACGGTCATGGCCCAGTAGTGCTTCTGGTTGGCGAAGCCCTGGGGGAGCTCGGCCAGGAGGGACTGGTCCTTGTCTTTTTTGTAGAGGGTGTAGAGGGGCGTCTTGCCGCTCTCGCTGAAGGAGATGACTTTCTCGTAGCCCTTGGTGACTTCGGCGAAGGGGGGAAAATCGGGCTTCTCTTTGGGGGCTGCGTCGGGGGCATCGGCGTGGGGCGGGCCGCCGGGACCGCCGGGGCCGGCGGGAGCGCCCGGACCCTGGGCCGCGGCGAAGGGAATGAGTGCGACGGAGAGGGACGAGATCGCAAGGCCTGAGAACAGACGTGAGAACCTGGACATGATGCACTCCATTGCGCCGCCGAGACGGGCCACCGGACTGGGAAGTGATCCCGCCGGATTGGGGGGAAACGAACATCCGTAATCGACCAGCGATGGCCTTTTTCCACACGATTCCGGGCTGGGATGATCGATGGTTGGCTTGGTCGATGTGCGCAAGGATTGCGCGTTGGTTTCTACCACTCGGATCGGCGGGGGATGCACGGCGTGGGCCGCACGGGGAGGATTTTCGAGGAGATGCGGGCGGCGGCGGCGCGGAACGGCCATCTCAGTCCTTGCGGACCCACTTGAGGAGCACCAGGGTCACCCCGGCAAAGACGGCGGCCGCGACTTGGAAGGGACGGTCCCTCACGGCCATTTCGGTCGGGTCGTCGAACGCGCCGGTCTCGACTTTCACCATGGCGCGAAGGAGGCCGTAGGTGGCGGGGAGCATGGTGAGCCAGAGGATGTTGAACCCGTGGCGGTAGTGGTCTTCCTGACCGACGACGTAGGCGGCGTAGGTGAGGAGCGTGGCGACGCAGGTGACGACGACGGACATGCGGAGGAGTTCGTCGGTGTACTTGGATTGGACGATTCGGGCGGCGGGGGCGTCGTCGCCCATGACGCGGCGTTCGCCGAGGCGCTTGCCGAAGGCGAGGAACATGGAGAGGAAGAAGGTGACGTTGAGGAGCCAGGAGGAGGGCTCGACGCCGACGGCGGCGCACCCGCCGAGGACGCGCAGGACGAAGCCGACGGAGAGGCTCATGACGTCGGCGACCATCTTGTGCTTGAGCACGAGGGAGTAGGCGAAGACATTGACGACGTAGGCCCCGACGCAGGCGGCGAGCCATTCGCGGTTGAGGGCGCCGGGGGCGGATTCGGGGACGATGAGGAGGGAGGCGATGGCGAGGGCGACGAGGAGGATGAAGAAGCCGTAGGCCGCGCCGATGGAGACGCGCCCGGCGGCGATGGGGCGGTGGCGCTTGCGGGGGTGGGCGAGATCGGCGTCGCGGTCGGCGATGTCGTTGATGACGTAGCAGGCGCTGGAGGCGAAGGCGAAGGCGAGGAAGGCGCCCGCGGCGGCGAGGAGTTGGTTGTGGGAGAAGGCGCGGCCGTAGAGGGGGCCGACGAGGACGAAGGCTCCCTTGGCCCATTGCCAGGGGCGTGCGAGGCGGATGAAGTCCCAGAGGCGCGGGGGGTCGGGGGAGGGGGAAATCGATGATGGTGGTTGGGGTTCGGGCATTTGGGGAGATCGGGGGGAAGCCCGTCACGGGGTGTTGGAGTATTCGGGAGAAGACCCGTCACGGAGTGTCGGGGTATGCGGGAGAAGACCCGCCACGGAGTGTCGGGGTACCCGGGAGAAGAACCCGCCCGGAGTC
>CALMPG010000090.1 GCA_937871915.1 uncultured Phycisphaerales bacterium | reverse complement strand
GGGTGCGCCTGACCTGTTCCCTGTGCGCGGGCGCCCCGGTCCTCGACCCGATCGGGGCGCCCGATCGACCACCTTTCGGGTCTGCGGACCCATTCGGGAAGCCCGGGAACAAACGCCCGGGCCTTCCATTCGCGGAGCACTTGTGCGTGGCCCATGATCGGCCCGGCCGCGTTCGCTACACTCTCCAACCACAGGACCGTCAAGCCCATGCACCAATGGCCGAACGTGAACCGCGGGTGGCTGCTGTCCCTGACGATGACGCTCTGGGCGGGAGGGCTGGCGCTGGGTCAACCCGCGGCCGGCGACCAGGCCGCCCGGGCCCCGGCCCGGGACGCGAGGCCGAACATCCTGTACATCATGGCCGACGACCACGCGACGCACGCGATCGGCGCGTACGGCTCGGTGATCAACACCACGCCCAACATCGACCGGCTCGCCCGGGAGGGCATGCGCTTCACCAACTGCTTCTGCGAGAACTCGCTGTGCACGCCGAGCAGGGCCGCGATCCTGACGGGCACGTTCGGGTGCCGCAACGGCGTGCTGGTGCTCTCGGACAGACTCGACCCGTCCAAGGCGACGTTTCCGAGGCTCCTGAGCGCGGCGGGGTATCAGACCGCGATCGTGGGAAAGTGGCACCTCAAGCGCCAGCCGGGGGAGTTCGACCACTGGGACGTGCTCCCCGACCAGGGGGTGTACCACGACCCGGTGTTCCTGACCCCGGGCAAGCGGTCGAAGATCCCCGGATATGTGACGGACATCATCACCGACAAGTGCATCGACTGGCTGGAGCAGCGCGACCCCACCAGGCCGTTCCTGCTCATGTGCCACCACAAGGCGCCGCACCGTCCGTGGCAGCCCGACGAGAAGCACGCCCGCATGTACGAGAACGTGGACATCCCCGAGCCGGCGACGTTCGACGACGACCACGCGACCCGGTGCGACGCGGCCCGGCGGCAGAAGATGGCCATCGAGGACCTGACGAGAACGGACGTGAAGGCGGACCCGCCCGAGGGGCTCACCCCGGCGCAGCTGAGGCACTGGAAGTACGAGCGGTTCATCAAGGACTACCTGAGGTGCGTCGCGTCGATGGACGACAACATCGGGCGGCTGCTCGAGTATCTGGACACGCACGACCTGGCGAAGGACACCATCGTGATCTACACCTCCGACCAGGGGTTCTACCTGGGCGACCACGGGTGGTTCGACAAGCGGTGGATGTACGAGGAGTCGCTCCGGATGCCGCTGATCGTGCGGTATCCGGCCCACATCAAGGCGGGGAGCACGTGCGACCGGTTCGTGCAGAACGTGGACTTCGCGCAGACGATGCTGGACTTCGGCGGCGCGACGGCCCCCGGCGAGATGCAGGGGGCGTCGTTCCGCCCGCTGCTGGAGGGGAGGGAGGGTCCGTGGGACCGGCCGGCGGTCTTCTACCACTACTACGAGGAGGGGACGGAGCACCACGTGGCCGCGCACTACGGCGTGCGGACCGACAGGTACAAACTCATCCGCTTCTACTCCGAGGTGAGGGCGTGGGAGCTGTACGATCTCCGGGAGGACCCGCGGGAGCTGCGCAATGTGTACGACGACCCGGCGTACGCACCGATCGTGGCGGATCTCAAGGCACGCCTGGAGAGGCTCAAGGCCCGGTACGGGGACACCACCGAGTCGCCGAGACAAGCACCCGCGGATGCGCCGGCGGTTCCGGCCGGCACCAAGTGAAAGGTCGAGCGTGAAGATACTGTCGATCGTGGCGTTCGCGAGCGCGGCGCTCGTCCTCGGGGGCGTGTCGCGCGCCGATGACAGGCCGAACCTGGTGGTGATCTTCGCGGACGACATGGGCTACGGCGACATGGCGTGCAACGGGGCCAAGGACAGGGTGACGCCGAACCTGGACCGCCTCGCGGCGGAGGGCATGCGCTTCACGTCGTTCTACGTGACGCAGGGCCAGTGCTCGCCGTCGCGGGCCTCGCTGCTGACGGGGTGCTATGCCAACCGGGTCGGGATCGACTATGTGCTCTCGCCGGGGGCCAGGATCGGCCTGGACCCCGCGGAGCGGAGCATCGCGAGGATGTGCAAAGACGGCGGATACGCCACGGGCGCGCTGGGCAAGTGGCACCTGGGCGATTCGCCGGAGTTCCTGCCCACGGCCCACGGGTTCGACTCGTGGTGGGGGATCCCCTACAGCAACGACTACTGGCCGCGGGACTACGACGGCAAGCCCTCGACGACCAAGCACTGGCAGCCGCTGCCGATCATGGAGGGCGACAAGAAAGTCGGAACGATCGAGTCGATGGACCAGCAGGCCACGCTCACACGCCGGGTGACCGAGCGGGCCGTGAAGTTCATCCACGAGCACAAGGACGGGCCGTTCTTTCTGTACGTCGCCCATCCGATGCCGCACGTGCCGATCGCGGCCAGCGCCGACTTCCTGGGCAAGAGCGGGCACGGGCTGTACGCGGACGTGATCATGGAACTGGACTGGTCGGTCGGGGAGATCGTGGGGGCGATCGACCGCGACGGGCTGGCCGAGAAGACGCTGGTCGTGTTCACCAGCGACAACGGGCCGTGGCTGAACTTCGGCCCGCGCGCCGGGTCCGCCTATCCGCTGCGGGAAGGGAAGGGAAGCGATTGGGAGGGGGGCGTGCGCGAGCCGTGCATCTTCCGCTGGAAGGGCACCATCCCGGCGAACGTCGTGAGCGACCGGATCCTCTCGACGATCGACATCCTTCCGACCTTCGCGGCGATGGCCGGCCTGAAAGGCCCGGACAGGGAGATCGACGGGGTGAACGCCGCCGCGCTGCTCAAGGGGGAGCCCGACGCGGACCCTCGCAAGGAGTTCTACTACTACTACGGCAACACGCTCCAGGCGGTGAGGCGTGGGGACTGGAAGCTCCATGTCCCCCACGACTATCGCAACAACGAGGGGATCCCGCCCACACGCACCTCCGCCCGCGCGCCCGAACGCAAGGGACGGACCAGCTACGAGCTCTACAACATGAAGGACGATGCGGCGGAGCGTCGGAACGTCGCGGACCTGCACCCGGACGTGGTGGAGGAACTCAAGGCCATGGCCGCGGGGGCGATCGCAAGGCTCGGCAACGGCACGCAGCGCGGGCCGGGAACGCGCGAGCCGGGCCGGCTCGAGAGGAAGGGCGACTAGCGTGCGAGACGCCCGGTCCATCGCGGCGTGGGCCGCAGGGAGCCTCGCGTGCGTGTGGCTCGCGGGATGCGGGGCGTCGTCCCTGGCGTGCCGCACGCCGTCGCCGCCGGCGCGGCCCGCGCCCGCCGGCGAGGCCACGACCAGCCCGCGCCCGACGCGGGCTTGGACGGATGGGATGGTGTGGATCGCGCCGCCGTCGCGGGGGTGGTTCACGATGGGCGCTTCCCCCGGCGACCCGGACGCCAGGCCCGACGAAAAGCCGGCGCACCGCGTGCGCATCGGCGGATTCTGGATGGACCGCACGGAGGTCACCAACGCCCGGTTCGCGGCGTTTGTCGCCGCCACGGGCTATGTCACCACGGCGGAGCGACCGATCGACTGGGCCGCGCTGCGAGCGCAGGTGCCCCCCGGAACCCCAAAGCCATCGGAAGAGAGGCTCCGTCCGGGGTCGCTGGTGTTCCATGCTCCGGCGAAATCCGATGACGGCGCTCGTGTCGCGCTCGGCGATCCATCGCTCTGGTGGCGATGGACCCCGGGGGCGGACTGGAGGCACCCCGAGGGCCCCGGATCGAGCATCTCCGGGCGCGAAGCCCACCCCGTGGTCCATGTGTCCTACGCCGACGCCGGCGCGTACGCCGCGTGGGCGGGCAAGCGGCTTCCAACAGAGGCGGAGTGGGAATACGCGGCACGCGGCGGTCTGGAGGGCAAGCCTCTCCCTTGGGACTCGGCCGCGACGGGAGCGGTCGGTTCGACGTGGCGGGCGAACCTCTGGCAGGGCGAGTTTCCGATGCGCAACGACGCGGACGAATCGGACGCGAACGGGCGACCCAAGGGAGATGGATTCGCACGCACCGCCCCCGTCGCGTCGTTCGCGCCCAACGGGTTCGGTCTGCACGACATGGCCGGGAACGTGTGGGAGTGGTGCGCGGACTGGTACCGCCCCGATGCCTACGCGCCCGACGCCGACTCGGGCATCGCCGACAACCCGCGCGGCCCGGCGAGCGGGCTGGACCCGGACGAGCCGGCGAACCCGAAGCGCGTGATTCGAGGCGGGTCGTTCCTGTGCAACGAGTCGTACTGCGCCGGCTATCGCGTGTCGGCGAGGATGAAGACAAGCCCGGACACGAGCCTGATGCACCTCGGATTCCGATGCGTGAGCGATGCGCCGGCGCCCGCCGGGCCCGCGACCACCCCGCGGGGCGCCGTGAGCCCCGGCGTGGCGGGATGCCTGCCCGCGGCCGGCAGGCAGAGCCTGACCGACCAGACGGCCCGGCCACATGTCTTCTGCGATCCGGACTGGTTCATCTGGGGAGGCACGCCCGTGCTGGGCGACGATGGCCGGTACCACCTGTTCTACGACCGCTGGCCGCGCAGCAACGGGAGGCTCATGCGGGGGTGGCTCTACGTCTCGCAGATCGCGCACGCGACGGCCGATCGGCCGGAGGGACCCTACGCGTTCGCGGACATCGCGTTGCAGGGCGCCGGCGACGACCCGCCGGGGCGCTGGGACGCCGTGAACGCGCACAACGCCTACTGCGTGCGCCTGCCCGACCCCGACACGGGCAAGGCGCGCTACTACCTGTACTACGTCGCCAATCGCGACGACAACACGACCAGCGACGACTGGCTCGACCACATCGTCAACCAACGCATCGGCGTGGCCTGGTCGGACTCGCCGGGCGGCCCCTGGACTCGCAGCCCTGTTCCCGCGTGCGTGCCGCAGCCGCCGCTGCGGAGCTACGTCGTGAACCCCGGCGTGACACGCCTACCCGACGGTCGATACCTCATGCTCCTCAAGGGCCGCCAGCTCGACACGGAGCCCCGCGGGCGCATGGGGGCGTATTTGCAGGACTGGGCCCTGGCGGATCGTCCCACGGGCCCGTTCGTCGTCCAGCCCACGCTCCTGTTTCCCGGCAGCATCCCGGCGGAGGACCCGTGCGTGTTTGTATGGGAGGGGCGCGTGTACGCGGCCGTGAAGGATTGGGAGGGCAAACTCTCCGGAACCAAGGGAATCGCGTGGCTCTCGGGAACGATCGGCGCGGACGGCTCGATCGCGTGGAGCGTGCCGGAGCATGCGCTCATCAGCCCACGCGTGCTCACGTGGAGCGACGGCGCTTCGACGGCGCTGCGCTCGCTCGAGCGCCCGTTCATCCTGCGCGATGCGTCGGGGCGTCCGACGCATTTGTTCGCCGCGGCCGCGGTTGAGGATCCGTTCCGAGGCTCGAGCATCACGCCGATCGATCCGGCGCCGAAGTTGCCGGGCCCGAACCTGCCGGTCAATGTGTGCATCCCGCTTGAGCCCCAGCGAGAAGGAAAGTGATGCCCCTGTGCTTCCATCCGATGTCCGCACTCAAGCGACGTTCCGCCGTACAGCGGCTGGCATGTGTGGCAATCACACCCAAGAGGAGGCCTGCCCCGTGACACTCGACTTGCTGGACTTGATCAAGTCTGCGGCCAGGCAGTGTGCCCATGCTGCCGGTGCCATGCGGGGTCTGTCCCCCAAGTCTCACACCGCCGGAGGGCGCTGCGCGTCGATGGCCGCCTTCGGCGCGCTCGCGGCGATCTCCGGGCTTGCCCATGCGCAGGCGGTGCCTCGCCCCGGCGTGGCGGGGAGTTTGCCCGCCGCGAGCAAGGCGAGTGTGACGGATCTGACGCCACGGGCGAACGTGCTGGCCGATCCCGCGTGGTTTACCGGCAGTGGCACCCCGGTGCTGGGAGACGATGGGCAGTATCACTTGTTTTACGATCGCATCCCACGAAACAACGGCCGGCTCTTCCGCGGCTGGTTGTACGTCTCGCAGATCGCGCACGCGACCAGTCCGACGCCCCAAGGCCCGTACAAGTTCCAGGACATCGCGCTGCAGAGCCCGGGCGACGATCCGACGGGGAGGTGGGACGCGGTCAACGCGGGCAACGCATCCTGTGTGCGCCTACCCGACCCCGACTCGGGCGGGAAACTCCGTTACTACCTGTACTTCATCGCCAACCGCGACACGAACAACACGTTCAACGACTGGTACGACCACATCATCAACCATCGCATCGGCGTGGCGGTGGCAGATTCGCCCAACGGTCCGTGGGAGCGCCGGGCGGACCCGGTGTGCGTTCCGCAGTCTCCGCTCCTGGGCTACGTCGTCAATCCCGCGGTGACCCGGCTCCCGGGGGGCAAGTACCTGATGGTGCTCAAGGGCCGCGCGGCCAACCAGAATCTCGCCGCCGGATCCGACACGATGGGCAACTACCGCACCGGCTGGGCCCTGGCCGACAAGCCGACCGGACCGTTCACGATCCAGCCGAGCGTGATTCTCGATACTTCCGGGGCGGCGGTCGAAGATCCGGCCGCGTTCATGTGGAACGGGGTCGTATACGTCGCGTTCAAGGACGCGCGGACGACTCCGTCGCGCGTTGCGTGGCTGTACGGGACCATCGGCGCCGATGGGCACACGATCACCTGGACGGTGCCCAGCGCGACGGATGCCAACTACCAGATCAGCGCCCGGCAACTGGCGTGGAGCGACGGGACGACCACCACGCTCACCTCCCTCGAGCGCCCGTTCATCCTTCAGGACGCGACGGGCAAGCCGACGCACCTGACATGCATTGCGTCGGTGGGAGATCGCCTCTACAAGTCGCCGTACCCGCCAACCCCGCTCGACCCGCCGCCGGCGATCCCAACGAGCAGCGTGACCTTCAACGTGTGCATCCCACTCCTTCCATGAACCCCGGCAACCACATGACCAGGAACACTTCACGGTGGCAAGGCGGCGGCATTCGGGCGGGCCTTGGCGCGTTCGCGGCCGCGGCGCTGGCCGCACTCGTGCCCGGCATCTCGCGAGCCCAGTGCCCGGAGCAGTGGCTTCCCGGTGATGGGCTCCCCGGCGTGAACGGCTCGGTTTACGCCATGGCGAACTGGGACCCCGACGGCGCGGGGCCGCAGACTGCCCGCCTGGTGATCGGCGGAGACTTCACGGTCGCCGGCGACGCGTTTGCCGGCAATATCGCCGCGTGGGACGGCACGTCCTGGTCGGCCCTGGGGGCGGGCGTAAACGCATGGGTCTCGTCTCTGGCGGTGCTCCCCACAGGCGAACTCGCGGCGGGCGGGAACTTCACGATGGCGGGCGGCTTGGGCGCATCCCGCGTCGCGAAGTGGAACGGAACGGCGTGGACGGCGCTGGGAACGGGCATGAACGCGGAGGTGTACGCCCTCACGATCGGTCCCTCGGGCGAGCTCGTGGCGGGCGGGGCCTTCACCACCGCGGGCGGAGTGAGCGCGGCGCGCATCGCCAGGTGGAGCGGGACTTCGTGGTCGGCGATGGGGACCGGGATGAACGTGGAGGTCCGCGCGCTGACGGTCCGGTCCGGCAGCATCGTCGCGGGCGGAAACTTCACGACCGCCGGCGGCGTATCCGCCGCCCGAGTTGCACAATGGAACGGGACCGCATGGTCGGCACTGGGGACGGGGATGAACGCCTTCGTGTACGCGCTCACAACGCTGCCCGGCGGCGACCTGGTCGCCGGCGGTTACTTCACCACCGCCGGGGGCGTGAGCGCCAACTCCGTGGCGCGCTGGAGCGGGATCGCCTGGTCGGCCCTGGGAACCGGCACGAACGACCCGGTGTTCGCGCTCGCGGTGCTTCCCGGCGGGAACCTCGTGGCGGGGGGCGACTTTGTCACGGCGGGCGGCGCTTCCTCGAATCACGTGGCGACTTGGAACGGCGCTTCGTGGTCGGCGATGGGGCCGGGAGTCAAAGACTCCGTGCACGCGCTGGCCGTGCTGACCAGCGGCGATGTTGCGGCCGCGGGGCTCTCTCCCACCTTCACCGAGGGTGGCCTCGCGGTCAGCCACGTTTCGCGCTGGAGCGGGAGCGCATGGGCGAACCTGGGCTCGAGCATGGACGATGTGGTCCGTGCGGCCGCGGCGCTTCCCAACGGGAACGTCGTGGCCGGCGGGGACTTCGCGGTCGCGGGCGGCGTGGCCGCCGAGTGCATCGCGCAATGGGACGGCATCGCGTGGTCGCCGCTGGGCCCCGGGCTGGATGGCCCGGTGCGGGCCCTGGCGGCGATGTCCAACGGTGATGTCGTGGCCGGCGGAGACTTCACGAGCGCGGGCGGGGTGACGTCGAATCGAATCGCCCGCTGGAACGGATCCGCGTGGTCCGCGCTGGGGGCGGGGATGAATGGGATGGTGCTGGCGGTCGCGGAGATTGGGGGCGGCGATCTGGTGGCCGGCGGATCGTTCACGACCGCCGACGGCGTCGCGACCAATCGGATCGCCCGCTGGAACGGGTCGGCATGGACCGCGCTGGGCGCGGGAATGGACGCCAGCGTGTACGCCGTCGGGTCCATGCCCGGCGGCGATCTTGTGGCGGCCGGAGCGTTCACGACGGCGGGCGGAGTGCCGGCCAGTCGCATCGCCCGGTGGGATGGCGTCGCGTGGTGGCCGCTGGGCGGAGGAATGAACGGTGCGGTGCGGGATCTGGCGGTGCTGGCCGATGGCGATCTCGTAGCGGGCGGCGAGTTCACGCTCGCCGACGGCGTCGCGGCAAGCCGGGTGGCCCGTTGGAACGGAACCGCCTGGTCGGCGATGGGAACGGGCACGGACGGGCACGTCCGCACGCTGGCGGTCCTGCCCGGCGGAGACCTGGTGGCGGGGGGTGTATTCGGCATCGCCGGCGGCTTGCCGGTGAGCAACGCCGCGAGGTGGAACGGCAGCGCGTGGTCGGCCCTCGGCATGGGTCTGAGCAGCCGCGTGTGCAGGATGGTCCTCCTGCCGGGCGGTGGCTTGGCGGCGGGAGGAGACTTCACGATGGCCGGCGGCGCGTTGTCGTGCTTCTGGGCGCAAAGGGGAAGCGTGCTCGCGCCGGCGCGCATCGACGCCCATCCGGGGCCGATGCAGGGGTGTTTGGGATCGCCGGCGTCGTTCACGGTGGCGGCGAGCGGTAGCGGCCCGCTCTCCTACCAGTGGCACCTCAACGGCCAGCCATTGGCCGGGGCTATCGGCCCGACCTGCACCATCGATCCGGTCCGCACATCGGATGCGGGCGCGTACGACTGTGCCGTCTCCAACCCGTGCCGAACGGTCCTGAGCGACGCGGCCATGCTCTCGCTGTGCCCCGCCGACTTCGATTGCGTGGGCGGCGTGACGATCCAAGACATTGTCGCCTATGTGAACGCTTGGTTCTCGCGCGATCCGCGGACGGACTTCGACTCTTCTGGCGACGTGACGGTCGGCGACATCTTCGCGTTCCTGAATCTGTGGTTCGCGGGCTGCTGACTTTACAACGCCAGTTTTTCACAGCGTGTGCACTGATCGAGGGCGATTCCGAGTTTTCGGAATCGTCCTTTTCT
>CALMPG010000089.1 GCA_937871915.1 uncultured Phycisphaerales bacterium | reverse complement strand
GCGGGGCGGTGATGGGCGCGCGGGGCGGGCGGTTGGGTTTGCGGGGACGGGGTTCGGCGGGGGGGGGGCGGGTGCCGGGGGCGATAGGGGCTTCGGGCTTGGCGTCGGGGTTGATCGCGTCGCCCTCGACCTTGGCGCCGACGGGGCCGGCTTCGAGGTCGGCGTCTTTCTTGATGGCGCCCGGGAGAAGGGGAATGGCGACGGACCAGCCGTTGGACTGGATGATGTCGAGGGCTTCCTGGGCGGCCGAGGTCTTGGGGTGGTCGCGGACGAGCCTGCGGAGCACGAGGCGTGCGGAGGGGTCGTCGCCGCGTTTGAGGTACCACTTGCCGGACTCGAGCATGGCCTGGCCGGCGGATTCGTCGAGGCGGGTCATGAGGCCGTCGTCGAGCCCGGCGCGTTCGGCGTCGGCGGGGAAGCGGTTGGCGAAGTTGCGGGTGAGGATTTTGGCGTCGATGAGGGAGGAGCCGTCGTACTTGGGGCCCTTGAAGCGGGCGATGGTGGCGTAGATGCGACGCTGCATGGCGCGCTGGACGTACTGGGACTTTGGGTAGTTCTCGACGAAGAGGTCGTAGGCCTCGACGGCGAGGTTGAGGTCGTGCTCGCGGTAGTAGTAGTCGGCGAGCTCGATGCCGGCGCGCTCGGCGAGGCGGGAGCCGGGCATGCGCTCCTGGACGCGGATGAGGAGTTCCTCGCCGATGTCGCTGGAGCCGAGGAGGCGGACGCCGAGGAACTTGCGGCGGAGGCCGGAGAGATAGCGGACGGCGATGTCGAGCTCTCGCTCGACGGCGGTGACGAAGGCGGGGCTGGCGGGGAACTCCTTGATGGCGCGCTCGTAGTCGTAGAGGGCCTCGTACTCGTCGCCCTGGGCGGTGAGGGCGTCGGCGCGGACGAGGAGGGCGTCGGCGAGGAGGGGGTTGCCGGTGCGGTCGTTGCGCTCGATGAAGGGATCGATGAGGGACTGGGCGTCGGCGGGGCGGTCTTCGGCGAGGGCCGTGCGGGCGCCCGCGATGAGGGCCTCGTCGGTGCCGGGGCGCGGAGCGCCGACCTGGACCCAGTTGCCGGAGGCGTCGAGGCGGTATTCGGGGGAGGGGGGCTGGGCCGGCGCGCCGGCGGCGAGGCCGACGCAGGCGAGCAGGCAGGCGATACGACCGGGCCGAGTGAGCATGACGGGAGGATACCAAGTGAGCGGCATGGGGGTATTTCGGCCAGCGGCGCGGTTTGGCCCGAATCGCGAGAGAATGGGGCGAGCGAGCGCATCCGACAAGGCGGAATCCAAGAAAACACGCGCGCGGAGTTGAGCGGTGGGAGGGCGTGCATCACCTCGATCTCCTGTGGTTCGAGGAAGACGCCCGCCGAGGGACCGGCGGGGTACCCGGGCTAGGGACACTTGGCGCGCTCGGGGTGAGGGGTGAACTCGGCGGCGGCGTGCTTGGCATCGGCGATCTGCGATTCGGAGAGTTCCCTGGCGGCCGCGTCGCAGGTGCGCTTGGCGAGCGCAGCACCGTTTTCGAGCGCGAGCCATGACCACATGTAGGCCTGCTGAGCGTCCTTGGGGACGCCTTCGGCCTTCAAGTAGGCGCGCCCGACATTGGCCTCGGAGGCGACATGTCCCTGGGTGGCGGCGCGCTGGAACCAGGCGAAGGCGGCGGTGTGGTCGGGCGGTGTGCCGTCCATTCCGTTCTGGCGGCAGAGGCCCATCTGGAACTGGGCTGGGGCGTAGCCGGAGCTGGCGGCGGTTGTCCACCGGCGGACGGCTTCGGGCATGTTCTTGACGCCGCCGGGTGTGCCGCGGCCTTCGGAGAGGGCGATGCCGAGGGAGAACATGGCTTCGAGGTCGCCGGCGTCCGCGGCCAGGCGATAGAGGGCGAGGGCGCGGGGGCGGTCGATGACGACGCCGCGTCCGGACATGAGGAGGTCCGCGAGGCGGGTCTGGGCGCGGGGGTCGTTGCGGTCGGCGGCTTTGGTGAACCAGACGGCCGCGCCGGCCTCGTCGAAGCCGAGGCCGTCGCCGTCGCCGTTCATGAGTCGCTCGCCGAGGGCGACGAGGTCGGAGGTGGAGGCGGAGGGGCTTTGGGCGGCGGCGCGGAGGTCGGGCAGGGAGCGTGTGGTGGGTGTGGCGGCGGCGTGGGGAGTGGTCGGGTCGGTGCGTTGGGCGGGGGTGCAGGCGGCGGTGGCGGCCGCGATGAGGATGCAGAACGCGTGGGCCGCGTGGGTACGCGCGGGCGTGGGGGTGGGGCGTGGGTGCATGTTGGCGGATGGTACCGCGCGGTGCGGAGAGTCCGGCGGGCGCGTGCCGGGCATCATCGGCGGCGCGAACGGATCAGGAGACGATGTAGTTGGCGAGGTGGTGGGCGGAGGAGGGGCTGAGGGAGATGTCTCCGCCGGCCTGCTGGACGCTGACGAGCGGCCCGTAGGAGGAACTCCCGGGGCTGAAGGCGATCGCACCGGCGGGGACGCGGAGGTGGTTGCAGGTGCACATGACCCGATCGACGGCGGCGGCGACGACGATCCCGGCGACGACGCCACCGGTGATGCCGCCCACGGAGGCGCTGACGTGGTTGTCGTCGACGGAGCAGAAGTGGGCACCGGACCGGACGCTGATGGCGACGCGGCAGTCGGTGAGCTGGTTTTCCTCGACGGAGGAGTGGGCGCCGAGGACGAGGATGGCCCCGCCCATGCCGGCGGTGGTGTCGAGCCCGCCGGTGCAGGCGGAGAGGACGTTGCTGGAGATGCAGCAGTTGGATCCGCAGCGGATGCCCTGGCCGCGGGTGACGGTGCAGTCCTCGACGGTGCAGCGGTCGGTGACGGCGATGTCCATGCTCTGGTCGCGGCTCATGCTGCGGCTTCGGCGGATGGAGGAGCCGTCGGCGCAGCGGTAGGAGCCGGCGCCGGTGCCGCCGGAGACGTCGCAGTCCTCGATGAGGGAGCTCTGGCCGACGCTGATGCACAGGCCGGCGCAGGAGCGGCACTCGACCTCGGTGACGCAGGAGCCGTCGGCGCAGCGGACGCAGTCGCCGGTGTGGGAGGAGACGGCGACTTCTTCGACGCAGGCGCCCGAGCCGCAGGTGATGGCCACGCCGGTGCAGGCGCGGCACTCGACGTCGCAGACGCAGGCGTTGGAGAGGACGGTCACGCAGTCGCCCTGGTGGCCGGAGAAGGCGACGCACTCGACGCAGGCCCCGGAGCCGCAGGTGAGGCCGGGGCCGACGCAGGCGCGGCACTCCATGTCGCCGATGCAGCAGCCGTCGGCGCAGCGGGCGCACTGGCCGGTGATGTGGGAGAGGCAGGCGTCCTCGCAGACCCAGCGCTGGCCGGCGGTGAGGTAGCCCTGCGGGCAGGAGCACTGGCGGCCCTCGATGTCGCGGCAGGAGCAGTCGTCGCCGCAGGCGATCATGCCCGAGGAGGAGGTGCCGGCGAGGACGCTGGAGCTGAGGACGGAGACGGACTCGACGCAGCAGGCGTCGCGGCACTCGCAGGCGCGCCCGACGCAGTCGGTGACGGAGAGGTCGCGGACGGTGGACTTGTCGCGGCAGCGGACGGCCGCGTTGTCGCAGGTGCAGAGGCTGACGCACACGTCGTCGATCTCGCAGCGGTCGCGGCAGGAGACGCAGCAGCCGCCCGCGCCGGTGGCGGCGTCGGCGGGGCAGCGGCAGCCGAGGCAGAGGATGTCGGAGAAGTAGCAGTCGTCGCAGTCGTCGCAGTCGCAGCAGGCTCCCTGCCAGCCGCGGAAGGCGCAGTCGTAGATCTCGATGTCGAGTCGGCCCGAGGCCCGCACGCAGGAGGAGGGGGGAGAGCCGGCGGGGGCGCCGACGAAGGAGAAGCCCTGGCCGTCGAGATCGACGCCGTCGCACTCGATGCTGACGCAGACGACGCCGGGGACCTGCGCGACGTTCTCGGTCATGCAGTAGGTGCCGGGCTGGGTGATGCGGTAGAGGCAGGAGTCGCCGGGCGTGCAGGCGACGGCGGAGAGGGGCGTGCGCGGTTCGGCGACGGTCTGGGTGAAGGGGCCGATCTTGGAACTGACCTCGGAGAGTTTGGCCGAGGATGTGCCGAGTTTGGTGTCGATTTGGCCGAGGGAGACGCCGGTGGGGGAGACGGGGCCGGCGGGCGGGTCCAGATCGCCGGCCCGGGCGAAGCGGCTGAGCGCGGCGACGCCCGCGACGCCGGCGAGGCCGAGGAGGATGCGGCGGTCCATCGATGAGGAAGGGCCCGCGTCGGGCGCGTGGGTGATCGGGGGGCGCGCGGTCGGCTCGGCTGGCGGGATGGACCCATCACAGGGACGGATGCTCTCGGGGCTGGACGACATGGCGCGATCTCCTCGAATGGGCGCACCGAGGGGCGCACTTTGAGCCCTGTTCGGTATGACCCGAACATACCACGGGGTTCCTTGGGGTGCAAGGGCAATCTGCGCGGGCGCGAGGTCGCAGGCTGAGGGTCTTTGCGGGCAGGCGGTTGGCGTGCGGGGGAGGCGGTCGGAACGCCCCGGAACCTGTTTGGCCACCAAGAAACAGCCCCGACGCGGGGTCGGGGCTGTGGGGATGCGGGCGGGCTGGGAAGAGGGGATCAGGCTTTCTTGGCGGGGGGGGGCTTCTTGGCGTCCTCGCGGGGCTTCTTGGCGGCCTTCTTGGGGGCGTCGTCCTCGGCGGCGGCGGCCTTCTTGGGGGCGGCGGGCTCGTGGTCCTTGTCGGCCTTGGCGGCTTTGTCGCCGGCGTCGGGGGCGGCGGGTTTCTTGAGCTTGTCGCGCCAGTCTCCGCCGCGGTCGCGCTTTTCGCCGGCGGGGCGTTTCTCGATGAGGTTACCCTCCATGTCGAAGTCGAGGTCGGGCTTCTCGTCCTTGGCGAGGACGCGGTCGGGCTTGATGTGGAGCTTGATGGTGGTTTCGAGCTCGGTCTCGTACTTGATGTGGATGTCGTAGTTGTCGACGCGCTTGATGGCGTGGGAGAGGCGGACGTCGCGGGCGCGGACGCCGTATCCGGCGGCGACGAGGGCGGTGGCGATGTCGCCCTGGGTGACGCCGCCGTAGAGGATGCCCTGGTCGTTGCAGGCGCGCTCGAGGGTGAGCTCGAAGCCTTCGAGCTTGTTGATGGTTTCGGCGCGGACCTTGCGCTCCTGGGCGACGGCGGCCTGGGCCTCAGCGCGCTTGACCATGAGGGACTTGATGAGTTCCTCGCTGGGGGTGGTGGCGACGTTGTTGGGGAGGAGGAAGTTGCGGGCGTAGCCGAGGCGGACCTTCACGACATCGCCGACGATGCCGAGGTTCTCGACGGACTCGGTGAGCAACAGTTCGATGGTCTTGGCCATGGGTCGGTGTCCTTCGCCCTTTGGGCGGAAGTTAGGAGCGCGGGTGTTTCGCGGAGTGCGAGCGACCGGCCGCCCCAGCAGGAATGGGGAAAGAGGGTAGGCGCGGGAGGAAATCGCGGCCAGTTTGGGGGTTTAGCAGCCTTGGAACCAGGCGTTGAGGAAGTCGAAGATGTCCTGGATTTCGAGATGGGTGTTGTTGTTGAAGTCGGCTGCTGCGTCGGCGAGAAACCAGCCGTTGAGGTAGTCGAAAATGTCCTCGACTTCGAGAGCACCGGAGCAGTTGAAATCTGGGGGACAAATCGTGTAGGTCGTTTCGGCGCTTATGGCCGCGTCACACCCACCCGGACCGGTGGCAATCGCGCGAAGCCGGAGGGTGGTTGCCGGGGTGGGCACGTTTGCGCACGGGCGGAGGGCGATGGAGACTACGGGTGAGTTGGAGGGCATGGTGTAGAGCGTGAAGCACGAGACGGTGGTCCCTTGGACGGACGTGACGTATTGCCAACCGGACGATGTCTGCACTTGCCAGAGGTAGCCTGTGGATGTTGGGTCTTGAACGGACAGCTCGAAGGATGTTGGACCTCCATGGCACGATCTGCCGGGAGACGGCGACATTGAGATCGTGGGAACCTGGCACGGAATCAGTCGCCCTTCCCATGTGTCCGGAAAAACCAGGTTCTGGAAGGACGGAACGCCGCCGAAGAGAACGAGCGCGTTGCGCTGGTCGTCGTAGCACATGGGAGAGAGATATCGCTGGGGGAAGTAGGTGGTGGTCGGATAGGCATGGGTCGTCCAGGTCGCACCATCCCAAAGCCAGGGGTCGACAAGATACCGGCCCGACAAAACGCTTGAGGAACTGCCGCCGCCGAAGAGCACTGTCCGGGCGAGTGGAGGGTGGAAGGCGAGGCATGCGGCATACCGACCATCGGGACCGGAGGTGGCGCGGAGGGTCCACGCGGAGCCGTCCCACTCCCAGGTGTCGGCGAGATAGGTTGTGGTGGAGTTGCTGCCGCCGAAAAGCACGACGACGTTGCGCTGCGAGTCGAACGCCAATGCGGGCCAATAGCGAGCGGACGGCCCAGCGACCTGACGCTGCGTCCACGCCGTGCCGTTCCATTCCCAAGTATCACCGAGTGCCGTTGAGCCAGAAATGCCTCCAAAGAGCACGGTGACGGCCCGGTTCGAGTCGTAGACCATGGCGTGTCGTGCACGGGCGGTCGGCCCGGAGGCGGTTCGCTGTGCCCATGCGCCGGCCCATTCCCACGTATCGGCGAATGGAGCGCCCGATTCTCCGCCAAAGAGCACGGCGACCCCGCGCTGCGAGTCGTAGGCCATGGAGGTGTAACGGCGTGCGGAGGGGCCGGCGCCGGAGAGTTGTGACCATGTCGGGCCGATGCGTCTCCACGTATCCCCCAGGGTGGCGGCACCCGAGTATCCGCCGAAGAGCAACTCGCCCCCCTGTTGCGAGAGGAAGGTCAGGACATGGCCGGAGCGAGCGGGAGGGTCTTCCGTGGATCGCCGGGTCCACGCCGAACCGTTCCATTCCCAAAGGTCCGCGAAGGACCAAGTCGTTCCGGCGTCACCGCCAAAGAGAACCGAGACATGGCGCACCGCGTCGTAGGCCATCGCGTGGTTGCGTCGGGCGGAAGGTCCGGCACCCGGCCGCTGGGACCATGCGATGCCGTTCCACTCCCACGTATCGGCCAGCGGGGACGACGAGTAGCCTCCGAAGAGGACCACCATCGAACGCTGGGTGTCGTACACAAGCTGGGAGGCTGATCGAGGCGACGGACCGGTTGTGGATCGCTGGGTCCAGGAAGAGCCATTCCAGTCCCATGTATCCCCGAGGGTGCCTGCACTTGAGGCACCACCGAACAACGTGATGACCCCGCCTTGCGGGTCGTATGCGGCGGAGGCGCCGGCTCGAGCGGAAGGGCCGGTGGCGGTTTGCCGGCGCGTCCACACGGAACCGTTCCACTCCCATGTGTCGTCGTAGTGCTTGGAGTATCCCGCGACAAAGGACATGCCGCCGAAGAGCACCGTTACTCCGCGAGCACTGTCGAACGCGAGCGCGTGCTGCATCCTGGGAGCGGGGCCTACGGAGCTGCGCTGCGTCCAGCTGGTGCCATCCCACTCCCACGTGTCGGCGAGGTAGGAATAGCTTCCGTCCGATCCGCCGAAGAGCACGGTGACATTGCGTTGCGAGTCGAACACCATGGAACAGCCGCGCCGTACCGATGGGCCGCTGGTAGCTCTTTGCAGGAGCGTGGTGCCGTCCCACTCCCAAGTGTCGCTGAAGTTAGAGCCGCCGAAGATGACGGTCACGCCGCGGTGAGAGTCATAGGCCATCGCGAAGGAAGACCGCTGGCCGACGGATCGCGGAGTCCATTCCATTCCTTGTCCAGGGGCGCGAGACGCCACCAGCGAGACAAAGAGCCACATAATGAGCAAGAGTGCGCGGAGGGCGAGTTTTGGCATGGGCGGGTTGGGGAGTGCGTAAGTCCCCCTCGTAACTCTTCAGCCCTTTGCAACGACCGGCGCGGGGAGTGGCGGGAGGTGACCCGTGGCGGACCATTCGCGCAGGGCTTTCTCGATCTCGGCGCGGGGGTCCAGGCCGCGGAGCTTGAGGGT
>CALMPG010000088.1 GCA_937871915.1 uncultured Phycisphaerales bacterium | reverse complement strand
GCCGCCCCGCCCGATCTCCCCGCGCGCGCCGCCACCGCCGAGCGACTCACCCTCCCCACCTCGCGCGCCCAATCCCCCCTCACCATCGCCTCTCCCGATCTCGTCATCTCCCCCGCCACCGACGACTCCGGCGCATCCCTCACCGTTCGCGCCCGCATCGTCGCCCGCACCTCCGACCCCGGCGCGCTCACCGACGCCCTCGCCGCCGCCAAATCCGCCGCCAAGCCGCGCCCATTCGACGATGGGGCCGGCACCACCCTCCCCGGCTTCTACCTCATCGACTGCGCCTCCATCCGCCAGGCCGGCGCCCTCGCCGCCGCCCTGCGCGCCGCCCCGCGCATCGACGAGGCCTTCGTCGAGTCCTCCCCCCACGCCCCGCGCGGCATCCCGTCGGATCCCGGCCTCCCGCAGCAGTGGTATCTCATCAACCCCGTCACCCCCGCCGCTTCCATCAACGTCGTCCCCGCCTGGACCACTGGCTTCACCGGCTCCGGCGTCGTCGTCGGCGTCATCGACGAGGGCTTCAACGTCCTCCACCCCGACCTGGCCGCCAACTACAACGCCTCCGCCAGCCAGCCCGACCTTGGCTCCTTCGACCACGCCACCTCCACCGCCGGCCTCGTCGCCGCCATCGCCAACAACGCCAAGGGCGGCGCGGGCGTCGCCTACAACGCCCAGGTCGCCCGCCTCTACTACGGCTTCGAGTCCGACAACGCCGCCGCCTTCCTCTTCCGCAACGACCTCTCCTCCATCAAGACCAACTCCTGGGGCCCCTCCGACATCGGCCGCATCTACCCCATGTCCTCCATCGAGCTCTCCGCCCTCTCCCAATCCGTCACCACCGGGCGCGCCGGCAAGGGCGAGGTCTTCGTCTGGGCCGCCGGCAACGGCGCGGCCAACAACTCCGACCGCGTCGACTACGACGGCTACGGCTCCAACCGCTTCTCCATCGCCGTCGGCGCCATCGACAACCTCGATCGCGCCGCCCTCTACTCCGAGCCCGGCTCCGCCCTCATGCTCGTCACCACCTCCTCCTACGACTTCGCCGGCACCGGCGGCTCGGGCATCTACACCACCTCCGGCACCGACACCTCCGGCCCAGGCGCCTACACCACCGGCTTCGGCGGAACCTCCGCCGCCGCCCCCATCGCCGCCGGCGTCGTCGCCCTCATGCTCCAGGCCAACCCCACCCTCACCTGGCGCGACGTCCAGCACATTCTCATCCGCTCCGCTCGCCACATCAATCCCGCCGACCCCGGCTGGTCCGTCAACGGCGCGGGGCGATTCGTCCACGATCGCTTTGGCTTCGGCGCCATCGACGCCGGCGCGGCCGTGGCCCTCGCCCAGACCTTCCCCTCCCGCCCCCCCGAACGCACCTTCGCCCCGCCCGCCCTCACCGTCGGCGCGGCCATCCCCGACAACGCCCCCGCCGGCGTCTCCTCCTCCATCACCATCGGCGCCAACCTCCTCGTCGAGCGCGTCCAACTCGTCCTCTCCGCGCCGCACCCCAACATCGGCGACCTCCGCATCACCCTCACCTCTCCCTCCGGGACCACCAGCCTCCTGGCCAACCAGCGCTTCGACACCACCTCGGGCTACAACAACTTCGTCTTCACCACCGTCCGCCACTGGGACGAGAGAGCCCGCGGCCAGTGGACGCTCAGCATCATCGACACCCGCGCCGGGTCCGTCGGCTTCTTCAACTCCTGGCAACTCAAGATCTACGGCGCGCCCCCGCCCTGCCCCTGCAACTGGACCAACACCCCATCCACCGGCCGCGACGTCGAAGACATCTTCGACTTCCTCAACGACTGGTTCCTCGGCCTGGCCGACTTCAACTCCGACGGCGTCAGCAACACCCAGGACATCTTCGAGTTCCTCAACTGCTGGCTCACCTCGCCGGATTGCTGAAACCCGATGAGCCCGGCGCTGCACTCCGGAGCAATCATGCGCAACTCAAGGATCGTCCGGCACACGCTGTGCGCCCTGCTCTTGGCCAGTGTGCTCTGCTCCTGTGTGCTGTCCGTGACCCAAGCGCCGTCCGCATACCGCCAACTCGAGACCGCCAAGCTTCTGCTCACCCATCGCGCCGTGGACCCAGCGGTCATGAACCGGTTGCTGCTCACGAGTGGACCGGAACTCTCGCCGGCGACCGCCGCACCGCAGCCGCCAACGCTCGACGACCAGCGCACGCTCGCGAACTTCCTGTACGGAGATGGCGCGTCATTCGGAACTCTCCGTGTGGTCAGCGCGTGGACATCGCTTGTCGCCGCTATCGCAATCGCGTTCGTGGTGTTCGATGATCGGCGACGCCGAGTGGCCTCGCCGCATTCCTGATTCCGGGCCACGGGGAGCCGCGCCTCGAAACGGCAACCTCTGAGGCCTCACGCCGGGCGCCCAATCCGAATACCCCATCCCCCCACCAACACCCATTCGGGTGCCTTTTCGTATCGCCCCGCCAAATCGTAACTCCCGATAAGACAACGCCTTCCGCATGAATCCGCGGGTTTTTCTTGTCCTCTTGTCCAGATTGTGTTCCAATAAACTTCCGCCCGGGCCACGCCGCCCGGCCGCGGCCGGTTCTCTCACCGGCGCACCGAGCGCCGACGCCCGTCCGTCCACCCATCCCGGAGGCTCTCGATGCCCGGCACGTTGTTCCGCCGTCTCGTCCCACGCTTCGCCGCGCTTGCGGGGAGTCTGGCCGCGCTCGTGTTTGTCCCCCTCGCCCGCGCCCAATCCACCTGCGCCACGGCCACCAACATCCCCGTCGGCACGCCCATCTCCGGCTCCAACGCCGGCAGCCCCGGCGACGGCTTCTCCGGCCTCTGCGCCGCCACCTCCGCCTCCGCCTGGCACTGGTTCGTCCCCGCCGTCTCCGGTGTCCACACCATCAGCCTCTGCTCCTCCTCCATCGACTCGGTCGCCACGCTCTACGCCTCCTGCGTCCCCGCCGCCTCCGCCCCAACCTTCCTCGCCTGCGACGACGACACCTGCGGCGACGATTCCGTCCTCGTCGCCTCCCTCACCGCCGGACAGACCTACTACCTCCGCGTCGCCTCCAAGGGCGCAACGTCCACGGGCGCCTACTCCGTGCTCATCTCCGCACCCGCCGCCGCCGCGCCCTCCAACGACTTCTGCGGCTCCTCCCTCTCCCTCCCCCTCAACACGCCCCTGGCCGCCTCCAACGTCCCGACCGCCGGATCCGACCTCTCCGCCTGCGGAACCCTCGATACCTCCGACGTCTGGTTCACCCTCAGCGCGGGCACGCCCGGCCAGTACCTCATCCAGGTCTGCTCACGCGCCTTCCAGCCCGTCGTCTCCATCCACTCCTCCTGCGCTGCCCCGTCCTCCTCCTGCTCCGCCTCGGGCTCCGCCGTCAACTGCGCCCTCGGCGGCTCCGCCTCTCTCGCCTACACGCCCCCGTCCACCGGCAACTTCCTCGTGCGCGTCGCCGGCGTGCGCGGCTCCTTCGGCGACTTCACCATCACCGCCTTCTCCCCGCGCGCCAACGACCTCTGCTCCGCCGCCACGCCCATCTCCCTCGGCGTACCCGCCCCGGGCACAACCACCCCCGCGCTCTCCACCGACGCCGCCGTCGCCTGCGCCCCCTCCTCCTTCGACGCCTGGCACACCTTCTTCGCCACCCAGACCGGCCTCTTCTCCTTCTCCACCTGCACCGGCACCGACTTCGACACCGTCCTCTCCATCCACTCCGCCTGCCCCGCCTCGCCCGGCTCCACCCTCCTGGCCTGCAGCGACAACGCCTGCTCCTCCGGCTCCAGCGTCGCCGTCGCCGTGAACGCCGGCACCGTCGTCTGGATCCGCGTCGCCGGAAAGAACGGCGCCTTCGGCAACTACTCCCTCTCCAGCGCCATCCTCACCCCGACCAACGACGAGTGCCCCGCCGCCGCCCCGCTCTTCGAGGGCGTCCCCGTCGCCGCCACCTCCGCCGGAGCCACCATCTCCACCATCTCCTCCTGCTCCTTCACCGCCACCGCCGACGTCTGGTTCGCCTTCGTTCCCGCCGCGACCACTACCTACGAGTTCCACACCTGCGGATCCTCCATCGACACCGTCCTCTCCCTCTACGACGCGTGCGGCGGGCCCGAACTCGCCTGCTCCGACAACGCCCCCGCCTTCTGCGGCCCCGGCGCATCCGCCTCCGGCTCCACCATCACCGCCCCCCTCACCGCCGGCCTCTCCTACAAACTCCGCGTCGCCGGCAACAACTCCGGCGCCGGCCCCTTCCAACTCGCCGTCTCTCGCGCCGTCCCGACCAACGACCAGTGCGCCGCCGCCACCCCCGTCTCCCTCGGCGTCACCCTCGCCTCCACCCTCTCGGGCGCCACCGCCTCCGGCGTCTCCGCCTGCTCGCGCCCAGCCTCCAGCGACGTCTGGTTCTCCTTCTCCCCAACCCTCACCCGCCACTACCGCGTCCAGACCTGCGGCTCCGTCGCCTCCACCCTCATCAGCATCCACGACTCCTGCTATCCCCCCGGGGCGGGCGGGAGCCTCGGGTGCGGCCTGGGCACCCCCGAGGTCTGCCCCGCCGGCGGCTCCAGCGCCGTCGCCCTCCTCCTGGCCGGCCACACCTACCTCATCCGCATCGCCGACGCCGCGGCCGGGCTCGGCGGGGGCGGGGCGGTGGCCCACCCGCGCCTGGACGACCGCTTCCTCCAGCCCTGCCAGCGTCCGGGCCGCCTCGACCACTTGGGTCTTGGTCGGCTGGCAGCGCGGATCGTTCATCCGCTCGATGCCGTGGCGGCGGTTTGCGGCGATGGGGCGGATTTGCGGGGCATTGACCAACTCGGGACGCTGGTCGCGCACAGCCTGGGGCGGCCGTTGATCGACTTCCTGCACCCCGACGACCGCGACACGGCAGGCGAGCGATTCGCCGCGATCATGCGCGGCGACACGCGCGCCTGCACCTGCCAGTTGCGCCTGCGCACGCGCGAGGGCGAAATGCGCTGGGCCGAGCTCGCCGGCCGGGTCATCGACGACGAGACCGGCGATGAACCCAGCCTCACCGGCATCATCGATGACATCTCGGCGCGCAAGGTCGCCGAGCTGACACTGCGCAACCTCAACCAGGAGCTCGAATCCCGGGTGCGCGCGCGCACGGCGGAGCTGGAAGCCTCGAACCGCGAACTCGAGGCATTCTCCTATTCGGTGTCGCACGACCTGCGCGCACCGCTGCGGGCCATCGACGGCTTCGCCCACATCCTGGAGGACGACCTGGCGGACCGCCTGGACGACACGAGCCGCGACCACCTCGTGCGAATCCGCAAGGCCTGCGAGCGCATGGCCAATC
>CALMPG010000087.1 GCA_937871915.1 uncultured Phycisphaerales bacterium | reverse complement strand
CCCCCCCGCGGCTTGCCCGGCCCCCCTTCCCCCCCCCCGGGCCCCCCCGGCCCCCCCCCCCCCCCACCCTGCCCGCCCTGCCCGCCTCCTCGTCCTCCGCCCTGTCCGCCACGCCCTCCCCCATCATTCGGACGCCCGCCCCCGCCATTTCCGCCACGACCGAACCCGGCGCGCCCGCCGCCCAGGTTGCTACCCCCCCCGCCGGTGTTCCCGCCCGCGCTGGTCCCCCCACCCCCACTCGCGGCGGCGGTCGCGGCAGCCGCCGCGGCCTCCGACGCCGCCGCGGCCGCGTCCGCCAGATCCTCGCTCTCCTTGGGCAGCGGCGGCCGGTCGATCGCGATCACCCGGCGGGCCGTGATCGACGAGCACCCCTTGTCGTCGGTGCCCACGGCCGTCACGCGGATCGCGTAGGGCAGCCCGTCGATATCCGAGTCCCAGTCGTCCACCCAGTCCGTTCCGTTGTTGGCCTGGATGTTCAGCGAGGAAATCCCGTCCACCAGCGCGCTCGCCACGCCGCCGGCATCCGGGAACTCGTCGATCACCGGATCGCTCCTGCGCCAGAGCGACGAGGAATCCGGCTTGTCGCCCGCCTGCAACCGAAACTGCACCTCTCCCTCATCCCCCTCGGCCTGCGTCGAGGACGGGCGCACCACTCGTTCGAGGTGCGAGAACAGCAGCAGCCCGTCCTTCCCATCCCCCGGCTTGCCATCGCGCGTGATCAGCACGCGGCATTCCCTCAGGTCCGATCCTCGCAGCGCGTTCTGCGCATCCTCGGCGATCAGGTCCACCGCCGCCCGCGCCCGCGACATCGCCTCGCCGCGGCTCTGCGAGGTGTCCCGCGACCGGATCGTCTGCGACACGGCCAGGTACGTCGCCCCGATCAGCACCGACATCATGATCGTCGCGACGATCAACTCGGCCAGCGTGAACGCCCGTGCCACGGGTTGCTGCCGCTCTGGGCGGCAACCTGTGCGGCCCGCAAGAGATGTCCGTCTCGCGTTCATCATGGTGTGGCCGTCGCGTCTCCGGTCCGATCCACCGTCGCCCGCGGCGCCCGCACCGGCGTCGCCTGGGATTCCCCTGTCACATTCCGCGGCGCGATCATCGTGTCGATCCTGATCGACTGCTCCGACCCGCCCATCCTCCCCCCGCCCCAGGTGATCGTGCACGCCACGTTGAACGGCACGCCCGGCCCCGTTCCCCCATCGAACGCCAGCTTGAACTTGTAGTCCTGGAACGGCGCATCGCACGCCCCGTCGAGCGGATACTGATCCTTGTAGTTGTCCGCGCCGCGGGCCAGCACCAGTTGCAGCTGCTCGTCGGCGAGCATCGCCGCCGTCGAGAGCCGCTCCCCCGTCGCCTGGCTCGACAGCGCCGTCCCGGCCAGTCCGATCACCACCGCCAGGCTCACGCCCAGCAGCACCGTCGCCACGATGCAGTCCACCAGCGCAAAGCCGCCGAAGCGCGGGGTGGCACGGGCAGCTCGCCACCCGTGGCGAGCGCCGAATCCGCGGGGCTTGTCGAGCACAATCACCACTTCGCATCCCCCTTCCCCGCATCGTCCAGATCGATCGTGCGGGCCGACGCGCCCGTCCCCGCCGCCCCCGGCGCTTCCCCCTCAACCCCCAGCGTCGCCGCCGTGTCGTCGGGCCCCAGCGCCACCGTCCACACCGGCCCATCGCGCGACGAGATCGGCTCGAGCCGCAGCTCCATCGCCGCGCGGGGGTGCCCCGGCGTGAACACCACGCGCCACTTCCCCCCGGAGAGCACGCTCCCATCCTCCAGGGCCTGCGCCACCCGGAGGCGCGTGAGCTCCACCACCTGCGACATCCGGTCCTGTTCCCATGTCACCCGCGCCGCCCCGACGGCGTCCGGCGCGGCCTTCGGGTCCTCGCGCCGGACCCAGATCGTCAGGCTCGCCCCGCGTGCATTCGTCCCCGTCGTCGCCTCCGCGTAGTCCACCGCCACCGTCCGGTGCATCACGCTGGCCTTGTCGGCCGCCACCGTCAGCAGGCTCCGCACGGCCTTGGCCTCCTGCTCGGCCTGGCGCGGCCCGATGCTGATCATCCGCGGGGCCATCACGCCGGCGAGAATCCCGATGATCACCACGACCACGATGATCTCGGCGAGCGTGAACGCTCGCCGATGAGCCGCGGAGTTGTGCACACACATCGCCATCATGGTTCACGGCTTCACGATGTCGTCCGGCCCGCCCGGCTGTCCGTCCTCGCCGTCGGACACGATGTCGAAGTCGGCGTTCTTCTGCGGCGGGACCACCAACCGGAACGGGCGCCCCCACGGGTCGAGCAACTGGTCGGAGTTGTTGATGTACGGCCCGTGCCCCTTGCCGTCGTTGGTCCGGACCACCAGCGCATCGAGCGACTGGGGCAGCTCGCCGTAGTCGAGCCGGTAGTTCTCGACCGCGCCGGCGATCGTCGCCGCGTTGGCCGCGGCCGCCGACTGCTTGCTCTGCACGATCCGGCGGAAGAGGGGCGGGGCGATGATCCCGGCGAGCACGCCGATGATCACGATCACCACGATCGCCTCGATGAGCGTGAAGCCCCGGTCGAGTCCGCGGGCACGATGGGAAGAGCGGGATGTCGTGTGTGTCTGCATCATCCGATGAAGTCCTGCATCTGAATAAGCGGGAGAAGAACCGACGCCATGATGAACCCGATGATCACCGCCGCGAAGAGCACCATCGCGATCGGGAAGATGCTCGTGAACACCTTCACCGAGCTCTCGGTGCGGTCCTCGAACACCGTCGCGGCCTGATTGAGCATCTGCGGCAGCCGCCCCGATCGTTCACCCAAACCGATGATCTGCGTCAGGAGCGAGGGGAAATAGCCGGATTTCTCCATCGGCTCGGAGATCGTCTTGCCGCTGGACACCTGCTCGCACACCTGCTCGACGACCTGCTCCATCGCCTTGTTGCCCAGCGTCGCCTTGGTCACCTTGAGCGACTGCAGGGCGGGCAGCCCCGAGGACACCAGCGTGCCGAGCGTGCGGGTGAAGCGCGCGACCGAGACGTCGCGCACCACCGGCCCGATCATCGGGAACTTCAGCAGCCCCCGGTCGATCTTCAGGCGCGACGAGGGGGTGTTGTACGCCCGCACGATGAGGAACACCGCGCCGACCACGACCAGACCGATCAGCCACCACCAGTCCCTGAACCCGTGCCCCACCAGCAGCACGATCCGCGTCGGCAGCGGCAGCGCGCTCTCGGGCAGTTTCCCCGCGAACGGCTTGATGATGTTCGGCACGATCACGCCCACGATCACCGTGATCGCGATGAAGATGAGCACGAACAGGATCGCCGGATAGATCGACCCCGAGATCAAGAGCCGCCGCAGCTTCACATCCCGGTCCAGCAGGTTCGCCGTCTGCTCGAGGATCTCTCCCAGCCGCCCCGACGCCTCGCCCGCCCGGATCAGGCTGATCGTCAGATCCCCGAACGGCCGCCCCACCTTCGCGCACGCGTCCGCGAGGCTCCGTCCGTGCTCCACCTCGTGGACGATCTTCCCCACCATCGCCTTCTGGCGCGGGTGCCGCATCTGCCGCTCGATCGTCTTGAGCGATTGCACCAGCGGGAGCCCCGCCTGCACCGCCGTGGCCAGTTCCCGGATGAACGTCGCCATCTCCACCCGCGACATCCCCGAGGGCGCAAACGTGAACGACGCCCGCGCCGGCTGGGCCGCGGGCTTCGCCCCCGCCCTCCCGCTCGGCGGGACCAGTTCAACCTTCGACGCCTGCGCCTCCCCCTCCGCCGCCGCCTTCCTGGCCTCGCGGCGGCTCAGCGCCTCGAGGCTCTTGGGCACCACGCCCTGCGACCGCAACTGGCGCAGCGCGGCCGCGCGGTCCGGGGCCTCGATCACCGCGGCGCCCGTCCCGTTGTTCCCCGCGAGTGTCTGATAGCGAAACGTCGGCATCGTCTTGAATCACACTCCGTTGCGACCGACCCTCGTCCCCCAACCCCCGGAAACACCCCGAGGCCAAACGCCCCGCCTCACGCCTTCTTGCCGTTGCCCCCGCCCAAGTCCGTGTCCTGCGTGGCGCGGAGCACCTCATCCACGGTGGTGAGCCCGCTCGCCGCCTTGATCAACCCATCCCGGCGCATCGTCACATGGTTCGGGTCCGCCGTCGCGGAGATCTCGTACGCCGCGGTGCGACCCTCGGTGATCGCCGTCCGCATCGCGGGCGTCACCAGCAGCACCTCGAAGAAGCCGATGCGACCCTTGAAGCCGGAGTTGTCGCACTTATCGCACCCGCCGCCCTCCCACGCCATGCCCCCCTGGAAGAGGGCCTGTTCCGACGCGCTCAGACGGTGGCGCGCGGCCTCCATCAGCGGCGCGGGCCGCTTGCAGTTCTGGCAGAGTTGTCGCCCCAGCCGCTGGGCCAGGATGCCCTCGATCACGCTCGCGACCAGGAACGGCTCCACATCCATGTCCAGCAATCGCCCGATCGCCGAGACCGCGTCGTTGGTGTGCAGCGTGGAGAAGATCAGGTGCCCGGTCAGCGCGGCCCGGACGGCGATGTCCGCGGTTTCGTTGTCGCGGATCTCGCCCACCATCACCACATCAGGGTCCTGACGCAGGATCGACCGCAGGCCGCTGGCGAACGAGAGCCCTCGCTCCGGGTTCACCGGGATCTGGTTCACCCCGTTGAGTTCATACTCCACCGGGTCCTCGATCGTGATGATCTTCAGCGATGGGTCGTAGAGCCTCGTGAGCGCGGCGTACAACGTCGTCGTCTTGCCGCTCCCGGTCGGTCCCGTCACCAGCACCATCCCGTGCGGCAGGTCGATGAGGCGCTGGATCGCGGTCTTGTCGGCCTCGCGGAAGTTGAGGGCGCTCAGGTCGAGCTTGATCGCCTCCTTGTCCAGCAGACGCATGACCACGCTCTCGCCGTAGATCGTCGGCACCGTGGAGACGCGGATGTCCACCTTGCGCCCCTCGAAGCGCAGGGTGATGTGCCCGTCCTGCGGCACGTACCGCTCGGCGATGTTCATCCCCGCCATGATCTTGATGCGGCTGGTGATCGCGGGCTGGAGGTGCTTGGGCGGCGAGTTCTTCGGCTTGAGCATCCCGTCGATGCGGTACTTCACCGTCAGGGCCTTCTCGAAGGGCTCCACGTGGATGTCGCTGGCCCGCTCCTTGATCGCCTCGAGGATGATCAGGTTGACGAGGTTGATCAGCGTCGGCTGCTCGGCCATCCGCTGCACGTCGTCGGCGTCCACCGCCTGCAGGTTCGCCGTCAGGTCGTCCTCGGCGTCCCTGGCCCCGCCCGCCAGACGCATGGCCATCTGCGCCGCCGTGGCCCCGTACGCCGTGCGGAGGAGCGAATCGAACAACTCCTGCGCCACGGCCCGGCGCTGCACCGGCCGTCCGGACACGATCGACAGCTCGTCGGCCGCCACAAAGTCCGTCGGATCGTTGAGCGCGACGAGCAGGCTCTCGCCCTCGAACGCGTACGGCACCGCCCGCAGGCGCACGGCGTCCTCCGCCCCGATGATCCCCGCCGCGGCGGGGTCCACCTTCGGCATGTCGGTCAGGGTCGGGAACTCTGGGTTGGCGGTCGCGGGTTGGGCCACATGATCTCCGGAAATCGAAAGTCAAAACGCGCCGGTCGAACCCGGATTGCCGCCCGCCTCGACCTCCGGCATCCGCGCCCCGACCGGTTTATCGTCGGCGCGGCCCGCCGAACCCGAACATATCGTTCTCTCGCTCCGGCAGCCGGTCCTTCTGCTCCGGGGTCAGGATGTCCTTGAGCTTCGCCAGCGCGTCCGAATCAAGCTTCCGGCGCTCCTTTTTGGCCACCGTAAGCTCCGACTCGTCCTTCCCCTGGTCCCCGCCCATCATCCTCATCCATCCCGACACCATGTCGTCGCCGCCCCCGTCCTTCTCCGCCTCCATCTGGGCCCGCTCGTAGCGCTCGTTGGCCCCCGCGACGTCGCGCTGGTACGAGGCCGTGATCTCGCCGATCCCCGCCTTCTGCTCCGAGGTCAGGTCGGTGAACGCCCTGGCGGCGTTGAGGGCCTTGATCGCGTAGGGCTCCTTGTAGATGTTCGGGAACTTCGCCCTCTTGTACCCGTTCACGAAGTCGTCGCGCTGCGCCTCGGGCAGGGCCGCGGCGATCAGCGTCGAGTAGCGGTCGTTGATGTTCCGAACCGGCAGGCCCGACTTGCGCATCTCCCCCATCTGCTCCTGCAACTTCTGGAAGTCGGGCATCATCCCGCCCCCGTCCTTCATCCGGTCCTGCTGCTGCTTCTGCATCGTCTCGGCGATCTCCTTCCGCTTGCTGTCGCGGGCCTCGAGCGCGCCGTCGATCTCCAACTCGTACCGATCCAACACCTGCGAGAGCGTCTCGGGCGTCTTCGCCAGCCTGAGCTCGTCCACCATCTTGATCAGGTCCACCGACTCCCCGGCGAGCCCGAAACCCGGAATCGCGGCCATTCCCCCGCCCAGCGACCTGGCCCGGCGCTGCGCCCGCTCCGCCGCCGGCCACCGGGCCGACTGCTCGCCCGTGAGCAGCGACTTCAGGTCGCCGATGAACGACTTCTCCAGCGCCTCGGTCCGCGTGGAATACGTCTTCTGCACCTCCGGCATGTCCTTGGTCCACACCGACGGGTCCTGCGTGTCCTGGAAGTCCTGCTGGATCTTCTCGAGTTTCTCCCGCATCACCTTCTCCGCCGCGTCGAACTCACGCTCGTACGCCTGGTGCAGGTCCTTCACGGCCTCGCGCTGCGTGTCGGTCAGTCGCAGGATCTTGCTGTACTGCTCCACATCCGCCGTTGTGATCCGCTCGGGCGTCCCCATCCCCATGCCCCGGCCCATCCCCATCCGCACCTGCGCCTCGGCGGCCGGCGCCGCGGGCCCGGCCAGCATCCCCACCGAAAGCCCCAGACCGGCGATGATCGCGAGCGCTGTTCGAGTCCGTGCCATGACTGCCTCCAAAGCCACCCACAAAGCCCCGCCAACGAGCCCCCCGCCTTCTGAGCATACCGCCCAAACCGCCCGGCGTTGACCTCAACCCCGGGCGCCATCAGGACGAACCAACACCGCATTCCCGTCGGGGAACACGGTGCTGGTCGATCTTTCAATCGCCCACGGCGGCCTCACCCCACGGTTTTCACGTCCGCCCGCTCGGCGCGGCCGGGGGATTCGCCCCGCCCGGCCGACCGCCGCGACGCGGGGCAATGTTGTCCCCGCCGGCGTCGCCGCCGCGGCCACCGCGACCGCCGCGCGGCAGCTCCGCCTTCTGCTCCTCGGTGAGCAGCGCGGTCACCTTGTCCACCGCCGCCTTTTCCATCGTGTCTCGCTGGTCTCGCAGCGTGGTGAGTTCCTCGCTGTCCACCATCCCGAAGCCGCCGCGCCCGCCGCGACCGCCGCCCTGACCACCCTGCCCGAATCGGCCCAGGATGTCCGCCGCGGTGATCGTCTGCTCGCGCTGCTCGTAGGCCGTCTCCATGCGCTGGTTCACGCCCGCGACGTCACGCTCGAGGGTGGTCTTGATCCCCTCGATGGCCGTCTTCTGCTCGGCGGTCAGGTCCTTGATCGCCAGGGCGTCATCGATCTGACGCATCGTCCGCGAGCCGCGATAGATCTGCGGGAACGACTCGCGCCGGACCTCCTGCTGGAACTTCGCCTTGCTCGCATCGTCGGGCAGCGTGTTCTCGACCTGGCGTGCGTACCGCTTGTTCACCTCGCGGAGCTTGTTCGCCACCGCCCGCCCGTCGGTGATCAACTTCTCGGCCTTGGCCGGGTCGGCGTCCTGGCCGAACAGGTCGCGCAGGCCCCCCTGCATCTTGTCCTGGAACTCGTTGCGGGCGATCAACTCACGATCCAGATCGATCGAGTACTGCTCCAGCACGGGCTCCACGGCGGTGTGCTGCTCGGGCGTCAGTCTCAGCCCGTCCACGATCTTGATCAGGTCCACCCGCTCGCCCGACATCATCCCGCGCCCCATGGAGGTCTCGCGCCGGCGCAGCCGCTCGATCGCGGGCCACTGGCCGGCCTGCTCGGGCGTCAGCGTCGTCTTCACGTCCGCGAAGAACGCCTTCTCCATGTCCGCGCGCTTGGCCCGGAACTTCTGCATCACCTCCCCCATCTCCTGGAACCGCGACGGGTCCTCGCGCGCGTCCTCGCGGATCGCGTCCATCTCGTCGCGCACCTTCTCGGCCGCGGCCGTGTAGTCCTGGACGAACGACTCGTGCAGAGCCTTCACGGCCGTCTGCTGGGCCTTGCTGAGCTTGAGCATCTGCCCGTACTTGTCCATGTCGTCGGACGACACGCTCGGATCGAACATCGCCCGCCCGCCGCCCCCGAACATTCCGCCGCCCCCGCGCTGGGCGCGCTGCCCCTGCCCGCGCTGTCCCCGCCCGCCCGGCTGTCCGGTCCCCGGCTGCTGCGCCGACACCACATCCGCCAGCACAAACAGCGAGCACGCCGAGATCGCTGCCAGTGCGATCGACTTGGTTCTAAACAGCCGGTTCATGGAAAGTATCCTTCAGAAAAACGCGGCCGTCGCCGCCGATGTGCCATCGCCATCCCCGGCGCGCGCCGGAGTCCCCACTCCCACCCAAGGCTAACGCGGCGGCGACCGGATATTGCCGCTCGCCCTGTCGGTTTTCGCTCTCTGATCGGGCCTTGCCTACGCCCCGGCCCCGGCCATCGCCCCGCTGTGTGTCTGTATGTCCATGTTTCCCAGCGGCTTACGATCGCCCATCATCCGCACAAACGCGTCGAACAGGTACCCCGCATCGTGCGGCCCCGGCGACGCCTCCGGATGGTGCTGCACCGCGAAGATCGGCCGATCAGTCGTCGCGAACCCCGCCACCGTCTGGTCGTTCAGGTTGATGTGCGTCACCCGGGCCTTCCCGCCCGCGATTTGTTTGAGCGACTCCGGATCCACCGCGAACCCGTGGTTCTGGCTGGTGATCTCCACCCGCCCGGTGAGCAGGTTCAGCACCGGCTGGTTGAGCCCGCGATGCCCGAACGGCAACTTGTACGTCTTCGCCCCGAGCGCCAGCGACAACAACTGGTGCCCGAGGCAGATACCGAACGTCGGGATGACCCGGGTACCACCACGCTCCGCGTGGTGTTCTTCCCCGCCTCCCAGGACTTCTCTGAGCGTCGAGATCGTTTTCTCCACCGCCGCCGGGTCCCCCGGCCCGTTGGAGATGAACAACCCATCCGCCTCCCCGCGTGCGAACCTCTCTTTGATCGCCTTCGCCGAGATGTCGTGCGGCACCACCTCCACCACGCACCCGCGATCGGCCAGATTCCGCAGGATGTTCCGCTTCGCCCCACAGTCCAGCGCGAGCACGCGCCACGGCCTTGCCGCTTTGGGCAGGGTCGTGCCGGCGTGCAACGACGCTTGCGACCACTCGCCCAGCGTCTCGCTCCACCTGAGCGGGCTGCCGCACCCGACCTTCGGAACCAGGTTCGCCCCGGCCATGTCCGCCGCGTTCTTCGCCGCGCTCACGAGGGCCTCGTCGGACAACTCCCCCACCGCCACATCCGTGATCGCCCCCCGCATCACGCCGCGCACCCGCAGCCGGCGCGTCAGTGCCCGCGTATCCACCCCCTCGATCCCCAGCACCCCGTTCCTGGCCAGATACGTCGAGAGGTCCGTCGTCGCCCGGAAGCTCGACACCACCCGCGAGAGTTCCCGCACCACAAACCCCGACGCCTGCACCTTGACCGACTCCACATCCTCCTCGTTGATCCCCGTGTTGCCAATGAGCGGCGCGGTCATCACCAGGATCTGCCCCCAATACGACGGATCGGTCAGCGCCTCCTGATACCCCGTCATCGCCGTGTTGAACACCACCTCCGCCGTCTGCGTGATCCCACGCCCAACAGCCCCGAACGCCCGCCCATGAAACACCGAGCCGTCCTCCAAAGCGAGGCGGCCGGGACGCTGAACTGCTGATGTGTTGGTCATCTCAGCCGCAAGCATAGTGCGCGTTCCCCGCGTTTTCGCGCACGCCCGCCCGCTTCCGACAGCACGGAGCCCAGCCGAAACGAGCCCCGAACGCAGTGAGGGGCCGGGACGCCGGCGAATCGCCAGCCCACTCACTTCGTTCGGGGCTCGTATTCCCCCCCGCATAGATTTCCGCGTGCCAAACCTCTTCGGCATCGAGGACCACCCCAACCCCGCTCCGCCCCCCGGCGGCGCGTGGACATACCTCCGCATCGCCATCGAGCGCGGCCTCGACCAGACCCGCGAGGGCGCCCCCGGCGAGGGCCTCACCTATCGCTCCCCCACCCCCATCGACATCGGCCGGCGCGTGGAAATCCCGCTCGGGCGGGGCGACAAGCCCTCCGCCGGCATCGTCATCCGCGCCGGCGGCGAGGAACTCCTCGAGGGCTTCCCCGCCAAGCGCGTCAAGAGCATCCTCCGCGACACCGGGACCGGCCTCCCCCCAAACCTCGTGCAACTCGCCCGGTGGATGGCCACCTACTACGTCTGCCCCTTGGGCATGGTGCTCGGCTCCATGCTCCCCGCCGCGGTCAAGAAGCGCACGGGCCTCCGCTCCGTCACCGTCCTCCAAAGAGCCTCTCGCGTGAGCGAGAGGAGCAGCAACGCATCCGCCGCGCCCCCCAAACTCTCCCCCCAAACTCAAGAGGCCTGGGACCAGATCGCCGCGCTCCCCGACGCCGCCTTCCCCATGTCCCCCGACCAACTTGCCACTCGCATTTCCGCCCGCACCCTCGCCCCCATCAACCGTCTCATCAAACTCGGCCTCCTCACCGAGATGGAGGTCGAGGAAGTCCGCCAACAAGGCGGCGTCGAAGCCCAACTCTCCATCGAGCAATCGGATCCGAGCGGCGTCCTCGCCCCCAACCGCCCCATTCTCACCGGGCCGCAAACCCACATCGTCACCGGCATCGCCGCCACGCTCGGCCACTTCGGCGTCCACCTCCTCCACGGCGTCACCGGATCGGGCAAGACCGAGGTCTACCTCCGCATCCTCGAGCAGGTCCTCCGGCAGGGCAAGTCCGGACTCGTCCTCGTCCCCGAAATCTCGCTCACCCCGCAGACCGCCGGGCGCTTCGTCGAGCGTTTTCGCGCCGCGGGCGTCGGCGTGCTGCACTCGGGCCTCAGCGCCAGCCAGCGCCACAAGGAGTGGGTCCGCGCCTCCACCGGCGCGGCCCGCGTCATGGTCGGGGCCCGCTCGGCCATCTTCGCCCCGCTCAACAATCTTGGCCTCATCATCGTCGATGAGGAGCACGCCGGCGACTACAAGCAGGACCAGCTCCCGAGATACCACGGCCGCGACGTCGCCATCAAGCGTGCCAGCATGGAGGGCTGCCCCATCGTTCTCGGTACCGCGACGCCGAGCCTTGAATCGTGGGCCAACGCGAATCCATCAACGCGGCCCGAACGCGGTGAGGGGTCCGGCGACGCACACTCCCCGAAACCCCTCACTTCGTTCGGGGCTCGTGGCGCCAAGTACGCGCTCTGGCAACTCACCGACCGCCCCACCGGCGGAGAGCTGCCACCCGTTGACATCGTCGATCTCGCCGAAGAACGCCGCCTCCGCCAACGCCTCACCGGCAAGCGCGAGACCTTCCCCCACCTCATCGGCCCCACGCTCGAAGAGGCCCTCGTCACCACCCTCGAGGCCGGCGGCCAGGCCCTGCTCCTCCTGAACCGGCGCGGCTACGCCTCCTACATCGCCTGCCCCGACACCACCTGCGGGTGGTTCCTCACCTGCGACGACTGCGATGTCAAGATGGTGCAGCATCGCGTCATCGCCGGCAAGACCCCGCTCAAGGGTGTCGTCCGCTGCCACCACTGCCTGGCCCAGAAACTCCTCCCCGAGGCCTGCCCCCTCTGCGACAAGAAACTCATCACCCTCGGCATGGGCACGCAGGGGCTGGAGCAGGAACTCAACGCCAAACTCGCGCACATCCTCGGCCCGTCCGATCCCTCGGCACTCGGCACTCGGCACTCGGCACTCGTTCGTGTTGACGGCGACACGATGAACAGCGCCAAGGACTACTTCAACGTCCTCTCCCGCTTCGCACGCGGCGACATCCGCATCCTCGTCGGCACGCAGATGATCGCCAAGGGGCTCGACTTCCCCAACGTCCGCCTCGTCGGCGTCATCAACGCCGACTCCGCCCTGAGCCTTCCCGACTTTCGCGCCTCCGAGCGGACGTTCCAGCTCGTTTCGCAGGTCGCCGGCCGCGCGGGACGGGGACACCTTCCCGGGCGCGTCATCGTCCAGACCTTCGACCCCGCCGCCCCTTCGATCACCTTCGCCGCCCGGCACGACTACGCCGGCTTTGCCGCCCAGGAACTCGCCGAACGCCGCGAGGCCGGACTGCCCCCCGCCTCCCGCCTGGCCCGGATCGTCATCCGCGACACCGACCTGCACAAGGCCGAGGGCGCGGCCGACCGCCTCAAGGCCGCGCTCGAAGAGGCGAACAAGGCGCGCGACGATAAGGTCCGCATGATCGGCCCGGCTCCCTGCCCCATCTCCCGCATCGCCGGCCACCACCGCCTCGAACTCCTGCTTTTCTCCCAATCGCGAGCGGCCATCCAGAACATCCTCGCCGACGCCCGGGCGAACGGGCTGTGCAAGAGCGATGCCCACACCGCGATAGACATCGACCCCATCTCGCTCATGTAACCGATACACCCTCGCCGAGTGCCGAGTGCCGAACGCCGAGTGCCTATTTCTCCACCATGCTCATCCACCTCAACGGCCAACTCCTCCCCCGCTCCGAAGCCCGCCTCGATCCCTTCGACCGCGGCTTTATCTTCGGCGAGGGCGTGTACGAGGGCCTGCGTTCGATCCCGTGGAACAACTCCACCCGCATCGTGGGTCTCCACCAGCACATCCGCCGCATGCGGCGCGGCCTCGAAGCCGCCGGAATTCCCTTCGATCTCTCCACCCTCGGCCAACGCTCCGCCGACCTCTGCGCCGCCAACAACCTTCGAGACGCCTTCGTCTACTGGCAAGTCACCGGCGGCGCCCCCGGCGAGGGCGACCCCGTCCGCTCTCGCGCTCGCGGCAAGAACACCACGCCCACCATCTTCGGCTACTGCGCCCCGCAGCCCCCGCTCACCGACCAGACCACCCCGCCCGTCAAGAGGGCCGTCACCCTGCGCGACATCCGCTGGGAGATGGGCTGGCTCAAATCCACCTCGCTCATGGGCAACGTCATCTCCGCCCACCGCGCCGATGAGAAGCACTGCGACGAGGCCATCTTCACCCGCGACGGCCTCATCACCGAGGGCCTCGCCACCAACATCGTCCTCGCCATCGGCGATGAGCTCGTCACTCCGGCCCTCGACAGCGCCCCCATGCTCGCGGGCATCACCCGCGAGATCCTCCTGAGGGTCGAGCCCCGCCTGCGCGAGCGGCCCATCCGGGTTGAAGAACTCGAGCACGCCACCGAGATCATGTTCCTCGGCACCATCACCACCGTCGCCAGCGCGATCGAACTCAACGGCAAGCCCATCGGCGACGGCGCTCCCGGCCCCCAGGCCCGGGCCCTCCTCAAAGCCCTCATCGCGGCCATCCAGGCGGGCAAGGACATCGACGAGCCCCGAACGAAGTGAGGGGTCGGGCAATGTTTCGACCCGAAGGCCCCTCACTTCGTTCGGGGCTCGTATCCTCCCTGCATGACCGACCTCGCAGGGAAGCGCGTCACCGTCATGGGCCTGGGCCGATTCGGCGGCGGCATCGGCGTCACCCGATACCTCTGCGCCAGAGGCGCCGACGTCCTCGTCACCGACCTGGACGGCCCCGACACACTCACCGACTCCATCGCCCGCATCCAGCCCTTGATCGACAAAGGGCAAGTCACCCTCCGCCTCGGCGAGCACAACGTCGCCGACTTCACCACTCCCGACCTCATCGTCGCCAACGCCGCCGTCTCCAAGCCGTGGGACAACCGCTTCCTGCGCGCCGCCGAGGCCGCCAACATCCCGATCACCACCGAAATCTCCCTCACCATCAGCGAACTCCGCGCCCGCGGCGTCACGAGCACCATCGCCATCACCGGCAGCGCGGGCAAGAGCACCACGACGGCGATGATCCATCATGCCCTGGTCTCCGCATCTGAAATCTCAAATCTCAAATCTCAGATTCTCATGGGCGGCAACATCGGCGGCTCCCTCCTCGAGGCGCTCGACGCCATCGGCCCCCACACCACCGTCATCCTCGAACTCTCCTCCGCCATGCTCTACTGGCTCGAGCGCACGCTCACGCCCAAGTGGTCCCCCCACGTCGCCCTCATCACCAACATCTCCCCCAACCACATCGACTGGCACGGCGACATCGATCACTACGCCGCGTCCAAGCGCCACCTCATCGAGCACCAGACCCCGGACGACTTCGCCATCCTCGGCGCACCTATCTGGGACCTCCGAACCCACACCCGCGCAAAGGCCATCCGCTTCGAGGCCGCGGACTTCACCGGCGACCTCGCCCTCCCCGGCGACCACAACCGCACCAACGCCGCCGGCGCACTCGCGGCCTGCCTCGGGATATCCCGACACCCCGTGGTGGGCTCTGGGGTATCCCGACACTCCGTGGCGGGCTCTTCTTCCGAAGAAGATTCCCTCCGCCACGCCATCGCCTCCTTCACCGGCCTCACCCACCGCCTCCAACTCGTCGCGCAAACTCCTGACACGCCTCCCATCCGCTTCTACAACGACAGCAAGTCCACCACCCCCGAGGCCACGCTCAAGGCCGTCGAGGCCCTCACCGCCACGCCCGGCGCCTCCCTCGCCCACATCCACCTCATCGCCGGCGGCTACGACAAGGGCTCCGACCTTTTCCCCATCGCCAACCTCGCCCGCGAGCG
Source organism: uncultured Phycisphaerales bacterium (assembly GCA_937871915.1). Taxonomy (GTDB): domain Bacteria; phylum Planctomycetota; class Phycisphaerae; order Phycisphaerales; family UBA1924; genus UBA4658. The sequence goes on along the minus strand of CALMPG010000087.1, from coordinate 3,804 downwards.
GGAGGGTGGGCTCGGCGGTCTGTACACCATCGGCGCCACCGGCCCCGCCATCGCCGGGGCGGCCCGCCGCTCCGCGGCGGTTTCTTCCGTCTTTGAGTGCCAAACCCTCTCCCGAGCCGTCGCCGCCGCCTTCGACCGCCTCCTCCCCGGCGACTGTCTCCTGCTCTCCCCCGGGTGCGCCTCCTGGGACCAGTACGTAAACTTTGAGTCCCGCGGCCAAGAGTTCATCGCCCTCGTCCGAACCCACCTCGCCTCCCAACCAGCCCACACATGAGCTTCACCGGCCCCTTCCTCCTCGCCCTCGTCCTGCAGTGCGGCCATCTCACCGCGCCCTCCCCCATCGCCGACCGCGAACTCTTCCCCGGCGTCCACGTCAACCTCACGACCAAGACGGTTGACTTTGACGCCCGCATCACCCCGATGCTCGTCAGGGACGAGCGCGCCCCGCTCTTCTTTCTCGAGGTCATCGCCTGCTCCCCCAACACGCGCGAGCACGAAACCCTCATCGTCTCCGACGTGAAGCCCTCGCACCTCCACGCCGCGCTCCTGCTCATCGGCCTCACCCCGGGCCGGCCGGCCAGGTGGGCCCTCAAGGACAACGTCCTCGTCTCCACGCCCCCGACCGGCGACCGCGTCAGCGTCCGCGTCATCTCCACCGACAAGGCCGGCGCGACAACCGAGTCCGATCCCCTCGACTGGATCTCCAGCAGCGCCAGACCCGCCCGCTTCGCCGAGTCCGAGCTGGCCGTCGCCAGGTCCGGCAACCTCCCCGCCCCGGGCTGGGTCTTCGCCGGTTCCAGGCTCATCAAGCGAAAGCCGCCGGGCTCATCGCCCGACGCCGCGCCGCAGGATTTCTACGACGCCGACGGCTCCGGCACCATCATCGGCCTGACCACCTTCGGCTCCGAGGTCATCGCCTGGTCGCGCGTCATCAGCCCCGACGCGGCCACCACCGAGCCCGAGTGGATCGCCGACTTCGCCAAGACCCCGCCCGCCGACACCAGGGTGAGAGTCCGCCTCCGCAAGGCGGAGTAGCCCGACCCACGCAGGCTCGAGGGCGCGGAGGAAGACAACAGCGCACGGAGGGCCACAGAGAAAGACGAAGCGAGGTGGCGTTGGATCGGGTTCCAAAGCCCACCCGGGCGCCATTGCCGGTGAACGCCGTGCTCCGTGTTCCAACTTCTCCGCACGGCGTCCCCGCGAGAGGCCCGGCTCTCACTTCCCGCTGATCGTCACCACCAGCTCCTCCCCCTCCCGCGACGCCAGCTTCATCACCACGTCGTGCCCCTGGTGCAGATCGTTCGTCGCCAGCGCGGTGAAGAACCCCTCGAGGTTCGTGATCGGCGTCCCCCCGACCGACACCACCCTGAGTTGCGGGCGCACTCCCGCGCTGTACGCCGCCGAGGGCACCTGCACCCTCGTCACGTACACCTCGCCCTTGTCGGTGTCCGCCACGTCCAGAATCCCGAACTTCGCCGCCGCCACCGCCGCCTTCCCCTTGTCCGCCTCGGTGATGAGCCGGTCGAGCACGACGGTCACCGTCACCGTCTTGCCCGCGCGCCACACCTCCACCTTCGTCTCCTCCCCCGGCGCCTTGTTCGCGATCGCCGAACGCAGCGCGGGCACGCTCCCGATCACCTCCCCGTCGATCTTCATGATGACATCGTCGGGCTGCATCCCGCCCCTCGAGGCCGGGCTGTCCGCCTCCACCCGCGTCACCGCCACGCCCCGCCCCACGAACCCGAGCCGCTCCAGCTCCCGCCGGTTCATCTCGTCGTTCCCGGGCCGACCGATCCCCATGTACCCGCGCATCACGATCCCGTCGGACACGATCTGCTCGACCACCCGTTCGATGGTCGTCAGCGGGATCGCGAACGAGATCCCCGAGTTCTGTCCCTCTCCCTGCCGGCTCGGCGCCGTCGCGATGGCCACGTTCATCCCCACCAGCTTCCCCTCGACGTTCACCAGCGGCCCGCCCGAGTTCCCGGGATTCACCGCGGCGTCGGTCTGGATGAAGTTCGTGTACCCGCCGGAGCTGCTGAGGATCTGCTGCGGATCCCGCCCAAGCCCCGACACGATCCCCTCCGACATCGAGAACTTGAACCCGAACGGCGAGCCGAAGGCGTACACCCGGTCGCCCTGGTGCAGGTCCAGGCCCGAGGCCCGCCCCACCGGAAACAGCCCCTCGCTGGTCCCCACCTTCAGCACCGCGATGTCCGTGTCCGCGTCCCGCCCCACCACCTCCGCGTCGGCCGCCCGCCCATCCGAGAACTGCACCGTGATCCGCGTCGCGTTCCGCACGACATGCGTGTTGGTCACCACGTGCCCGAGCTTGTCGTACACCCATCCCGATCCCGTCGCCACGCCGCGCCGGCCGCGCCCCCACTGATCCATCACCGCCTCTTCCACGCTCACGTGCACCACCGACGGCTCCACCACGTCCGCGATGCTCCGGACCGCCCGGTCGATCTGCTTGAGGACGTTGTCGCTCTCAAGCGTCTGCGCCGCCAGCCGGATCTGCGCATCGGTCCCCGCATACCCCACCAGTCGCACCGCCGCGGGCGCGGCCACCAGCGTGATCAACGCGGTCACAAGCACAACCAGCGCCGGTCCGAACGCGATGATCTTCCGCATGTGAATCCCCTCTGTCGGAGCACGCGCATCCCTGCCCGTGCCGGGCGCACTTGGCCCCTGCCATGACGGCCTGCCTCGGCCCGTACCCCAACGCCCCCGACTCCAATCCAGCACGGGCAGGATGCCCGTGCTACGTGTTACCGGCGACATCCTTCGCCGTCGCACTCCGTTCCCCTTGATGCGCCACACCCTCCACTCCGTCGGCCCGTCCGGCCTCCACCCCCGGAGGGCTTCCCCCGAGCATCCGATATCCCTGCCCCCCGATGGATCGACGGGACACCCGCGACACCCATTCCGCGCCCGCGTCCTGAAAGCTACGGCCAAGGCTCGCCACCGGTTCGGCGAACCGCGGCGGCCGCTCGCTCATCCCCACCAAGTCCTGCAGCACCAGAACCTGCCCGTGGCACGCCGGCCCCGCCCCGATCCCGATCACCGGAACCGTTGTCCTTGCCAGCACCGCCTCGGTCACTTCCGCCGGCACCGCCTCGACGAGCAGCATCGCGCACCCCGCCCGCTCCAGCGCCACCGCATCGTCCACCACTTGTCTGGCTGCATCCGGCGTGCGCCCCGCCGCGGCATACCCGCCCGTGAGCGCGACATACTGCGGGCGCGACCCCACATGACCGCACACGGGAATCCCCGCGTGCACGATCTTCCCGATTCGATCCGCCAAGCGAGCATCCGCCTCAATCTTCACGATGTCCGCGAGCCCCTCCGTCAGAAATCGCCCCGCGTTGCGGATCGCCGTCGCGTCGTCCGACTGGTACGACATGAACGGCATGTCTCCCATCACCACGCATTTCGGCGCGCCCCGCTTCACCCCCGCCGTCAGCGCCAGCAGCACATCCAGCGGCATGTCGATCGTCCGGGCCATCCCCAGCACCACCTCCGCCGCCGTGTCCCCCGCCAGCAGCACGTGCACGCCCCCGCGCGCCAGCCACCGCGCCGTCGTCGCGTCATAGCACGTCAGACAGGCGAATGGCTCCCGCGCTCTGGCCATCCGGCGCAGCGTCTGCAACGTCACCCGCGGCGTCGCTTCTTCCGGAATGCCGGTGCCCGAGGTCGGAGGAGAGAGAGACATCCATTCATGATACGAGCCCCGAACGCAGTGAGGGGTCCGAGGTCCCGAAGACCTTTTTTCGGCCGTCAATCCTCGCCCTACCCCCCTCG
>CALMPG010000086.1 GCA_937871915.1 uncultured Phycisphaerales bacterium | reverse complement strand
CCCCTGCGCCGCCGGTGGGCCCGCCCCCCCGGGCTCCGCCCCCCCGCCCCGCCCCCCCCCCGCCCCGTCCTCCCCCCCCCGCCGCAGCGTCGCCACCTGCGTCGCCGCCCGGTCCAGCATCTCCCCCAGCACCGCCGCCGTCTCCGTCCCCGCGCCCTCCCCGCCCAGCGGCGCAAACGGATCCGCGCTCCCGCCCCGGGCCAGCCCCGTCAAATCAATCTTCACCGGCCGCCCCCCCATCGGCCGCGCACCCCGCCCGCTCCCCCCGCTCACCCGTCCGTGCGTGGCAGGTGTCCGACCCGGTGTGCCAAATGACGATGGCGACATGACTGGCTCCTCCGCAAATCCACACCCCACCACCCGCGCGCCCAACCGCCGCGGCCCGGGCCGACTCCGACGCACAGGCCTCCGGCCCACACGCCGCACCATCTACATCAACCGCACCCCTCCCGCGCACGTACAGACCTGCCGCGGCCAAACGCCCGAGCAGGCTCCGCCCGCCAAGCGACCCCGACGCCCAACAATCGACACTCTCCCCCGCATTCCACCAAAGAGCCTCTCGCGTAAGCGAGAGGTACGGCCCGCGCCCCAAATGGGCCGAAACAACCCCCCCCCTCCTCCCCCCTTTTCCTCCCCGCCAACCCCCCCCTTCCCATTGGGCAACCGACACCTCCACCCATAGGATTCCCCCCATGACCACGCGAAATCTCGGGGCCTCCACTCTCCTCACCGCGGCCGCCCTCCTCACCCTCGCCGCCCTCCCCTCCCCAGCAAGGTCCGATAACCAACCTCAACAGCCCCCGATTCAGGGCTTGCAAGCCGCCGCCGACCCCTCCTGGGACACCATCGCGGCCGACTTCGGCGGCTTCAAGGCCGACACCCGCCCCAGCCGCGACGTCACCATGCAGTTCCCCTCCGCCACCGAGATCCGCGAGGTCATCGCCGTCGGCGGCCAGCACGTCAAGAAGGGCGACATCCTCATCCGGGCCCGCGATGCCGACATCCTCGCCGCCATCGCCGTCCAGCGCGACCTCGCCGAGAACGACAACGAGATCGAGGGCTCCGCCAAGCAGGCCCAACTCGCCCAGTTCAAGTTCGACCGCATCAAGGGCTCCAACACATTCTCCCCCACCGAGTTCGAGGAGGCCCGCATCGGCATGGAGGTCGCCCGCGTCCAGCACGAGCAGGCCAAGCGAAACAAGCAGCAGAACGTCCTCAAACTCAAGCAGGCCGAGGCCCAGTACGACCGCTACAAACTCGACGCCCCCTTCGACGGCATCATCGAGGAGGTCATGGTCGAGGTCGGCGAGGGCGTCACCGAGCAGACCAAGGTCCTGCGACTCGTGAACATCGACAAGCTCTGGCTCGACCCCTACGCCGACACCGCCGACACCATCCGCCTGAACCTCAAGGAAGGCTCCCCCGCCTGGGTCCTCGTCGAAATGCCCGACGCCCCCCGCCTGGTCATGGGCAAGGTCCTCTACGTCTCCCCCGTCGCCGACTCCGTCAGCCAAACCCGCCGCGTCCGCGTCGAAATCGAAAACCCCCAGGCATGGCCCGCCGGCACGCAGGCACGCGTCCGCTTCACCGATCCGGGCAAAGAATGGGAGAAGTACAAACCCGCCGCTCCGACAGCGGCGACCGCCGAGCCGTACAGACAGGTTCCCGGCGGCGGTCTCGACTTGAATGAAGTGCTCCATCCGACGACGGCATCCACAGCGGGAGGCTCTCCCAAGTGATCGACCTCTCCTCCCTCAAAGCCCCCGGCTGGCAGCGCATCGTCGCCGAACTCAACGCGCCCGCCCCCGACGATCGCGTCTACTTCGAGCGCATGCTCCGCATCCTCGCCCAGGTCAGCGCGGCCCGCCAGGCCGTCCTCTACGTCCCCGACAAGTCCGACGGCGAGGAGGTCGACCCGCGCGTCGAACTCGTCTGGCCCCCCTCCGGCCTCGACAAGGACGCCGAAGCCGCGGCCCAGGCCGCGGCCCCCGCCGGCCCCCAGGCCCAGATCCAGTTCGCCGAGGAATCCCGCACCGCCGCCCGCGCCGCCTTCTCCACCTCCCAGGCCCGCGCCTTCGGCCTCGACAAGCAGGAGCAGTACTACGGCGCGGGCTCCAGTTCCGGCTTCGTCCTCGCGGTCCCCATGCACTCGGGGATGCCCGCGCAGCCGAATCCGCGCGGCGTCCCGCAACCAGCACCCGTGCCCGCCGCGGTCGCCACCCTCCTCATCGAGCCCCGCTCGCAGGACGCCGTCCGCTCCACCCTCGCCATGGCCGAGGTCCTCTCCGGCTACGTCGCCGGCCACTACTCCCGCGCGCAACTCCGCAAGAGCCTCATGTCCGGCTTCGCCCTCGACCTTGCGACGCGCCTCATCGCCAGCGTCAACACCGCCACCAACTTCAAAGGCGCGTGCATCCAGCTCTGCAACGACCTCGCCAAGCAGTTCGCCGTCGATCGCGTCGCCCTCGGCTGGGTCACCAACGACATCGTGAAGGTCAAGGCAATCTCTGATGTAGAACACTTCGACCATCGCACCGCCATGGTCCAGAAACTCGCCAGCGCGATGGACGAGTGCCTCGACCAGGAACAGCCCGTCCTCTTCCCCCCGCCTCCAAGCGGCGGCGAGGGCTCGGACATGCTCCTCTCCCAGGCCATCGTCCACGCCCACCGCGAGCTCGCCGCCGGCAACGCCAGCCTCAAGGTCGTCTCCATCCCCCTCCGCGACATCGACGATTCCGAGGGCGAGGGCGGCATCGTCGGCGTCCTCACATTGGAAGCCGCGGGCGACGTCCAGATGGACCTCACCACCGTCGAACTCCTGCAGGCCGCCATGGACCTCATCGGCCCCATGCTCCGCGTCCGCCGCAACGACGACCGCGCCCTCCCCCTCCGCGCCTACGACTCCGCCCGGCGCGCCGGCGCCTGGCTCGTCGGCACCAAGCACACCGTCTGGAAACTCGTCGGCGTCGCCGTCCTCGCCCTCTTCGTCTTCATCAGCGTCTACAAGACGACCTACCGCCCCAGCGCCGAGGCCATCCTCGAGCCCCGCGTCCGCCGCATCGTCTCCCTCCCCTTCGACGGCGTCATCAAGAAACTCGGCGACAAGATCGAGCCCGGCGCCGTCGTCGCCAAGGGCGATCTCCTCGTCGAGCTCGACACCGCCGAGCTCTCCCTCGGCCTCAAGGACGCCCTCGGCAAGATCGAGCAGGCCCGCACCCAGGCCGCGGCCGCCCGCAAGTCCAAGGAGCCCGGCGCCCAGGGCAAGGTCGCCCAGGCCGAGCAGCAGGAAGAACGCGCCCGCGCCGAGGCCGACGTCTACGACTACCGCATCAACAAGGCCCGCATCGTCTCCCCCATCGCCGGGACCATCATCGCCGGCGACCTCAAGGACCGCATCGGCTCCACCATGAAGACCGGCGACCTCCTCTTCCAGGTCGCCCCCCTCGACGACATCATCGTCACCGTCAAGGCCGACGAGCGCGACATCGCCCTCATCCGCAAAGCCTTTCTCGAAAACCGCGCCACCGGCGAGGTCACCACCAAGGCCAAGCCCGACCAGGCCATCCCCTTCCAGATCGAACGCATCGTCCCCCTCGCCGCCGCCGCCGAGGGCAAGAACTTCTTCGAGGTCCGCTGCCGCCTCACCAAGGTCCCCGACTGGTTCCGCCCCGGCATCGAGGGCATCGCCAAGTTCAACACCGAAGAGAAACCCCTCATCTGGATCGGCACCCGCCGAATCCTCGACCAGGTCCGCCTTTGGCTCTGGTGGTAACTGCCTTTGACCCCGCAGGGGCCCAAGTCCCTTGCCGTGGGCGTAAGCCCACGGAACCCAGCCGCGAGGTCTTCAAGCCCCGGGGGAGGGGGGGGGCGACACACGAGCCACCCCTCACGCAACAGTCCAGTCCTCAACCCGCACGCCCTTGATGTACCCAAAGTGAGCATCGTTCGTCACAAGCACCAGATCATGCACAATCGCCGTCGCCCCAATCCACATGTCGTTCGCCCCGATCGGCGTGCCGTCGCGCCGAAGTTGGGCCGCGACGAGGGCGTATCGCTCCGCAACGCGAGAGTCGATCGGCAACACGCCGGCGCTCGACCGCATCGCCACCTCGTACAGGCCCCGAAGATCCGTCTTTCGCTGTCCGTCGGCGAGCCTCTCCACCCCCGCGAGCAGTTCCGCCTGCGACACGACCGAGATAAACAGCGACGACCCGGCCGGCCGCAGAGCAGTGCGTGCCAACGCGCCGGGAGTCTTTCGCTGGATGTGGCTCCATTGGTTCGTGTCGAGCAGGTAGTTCATTCGCCCGCGAACTCCCGCCGCATGAACTCCCGATCCTGCTGTCGCATCTCGTCCACGACCTTCATGATCGCGTCCGCCTCCTCGTCGGTCAACGTCCCCGCCAGACGCAGCACGGCCTCGGGCGAACCCGGCCGGAGTTCCGGCGCGCCGGTCTCCACCGGCGACGCGGGCAACACCTCAACCCGCGTGCCCTCGGGCAGCGAGGCGTCCTCGTCAAGGACGATCTTCCCGTTTCGAATCGTTCCCATCAGGCACATGATCCGGCTCCTTCCCGCAGATTCTACGCCAAACATCGGCGACGCCCCCTCCCTCACATGACCCAGGAACGCCCCACATTCTCCCCCTTCTGGCACCGCGTCCGGCTCATGAAGCCCCGCCTGCGCCCCCACGTCCAGATCACCCGCCAGCACTACCGCGGCCGCCGCTGGCACGTCGTCCACGACCCCACCTCCAACCAGTTCTACCGCCTCAACCCCATCGCCCACGACTTCGTCGGAATGCTCGACGGCTCCCGCGACGTCGAGACCGCCTGGAACGCCTCCCTCCAGAAGTTCGGCGACGCCGCCCCCACCCAGAACGAGATCATCCAGCTCATCGGCCAGCTCTACCAGTCCAACCTCCTCTCCGTTGACACCTCCCCCGAGACCGAGCAACTCCTCCGGCGTGGCCGCGAACGCCTCAAACAGAAGGCCGCCGCCCAGGTCATCGGCATCATGTATCTCAAGATCCGGGCCTTCAACCCGGACCGCATCCTCACCGCCTGCGAGCCCATCCTCCGCCCCGTCCTCAACCGCTGGGGCTTCATCGCCTGGTGCGCCCTCGTCCTCTGGGCCGTCTACGCCCTGGTCCCCCACTTCTCCGCCCTCGCCCGCCAGTTCTCCGAGAACCGCATCTTCGACCCCGAGTTCCTCTGGCTCGTCCCCGCCGCGTACGTCGTCACCAAGGCCATCCACGAGTTCGGCCACGGCGTCATCTGCAAACGCTTCGGCGGCCAGGTCCCCGAGTTCGGCTTCATGCTCCTGGTCATGTTCCCCTCCCCCTACGTGGACGCCTCCGCCGCCTGGGCCTTCCCCAGCAAGTGGCAGCGCATCGCCGTCGGCGCCGGCGGCATGATGTTCGAGCTCACCGTCGCCGCCCTCGCCGCCTTCGCCTGGGTCTGGTCCGTCCAGCAGAACCAGGACAACTCCATCCTCGCCCGCCTCTCCTTCAACGTCATGCTCTCCTCGAGCTTCGCCACGATCCTCTTCAACGCCAACCCCCTCATGCGCTTCGACGGCTACTACATCCTCGCCGACCTCCTCGAAGTCCCCAACCTCGCCCAACGCTCCAACAAGATCCTCCTCCAGGCCATCCAGAAGCACATCTACCGCCTCAAGAACCTCACGCCCCCCGCCACCGACCCCGCCGAAAAAGCCATCCTCGTCGTCTACGGCATCCTCGCCGGCATGTACCGCATCTTCCTCTTCTTCTCCATCACCCTCTTCATCCTCGGCCAGTTCTTCGCCATCGGCCTCGTCCTGGCCATCTGGACCGCCGCCGCCTGGTTCATCCTCCCCGTCGGCAAGCTCATCCACTGGCTCGCCTCCGCCCCGGCCCTCGCCGAGCACCGCGCCCGCGCCGTCCTCACCACCCTCGCCATCGTCGCCCTCTTCGCCGTCGGCCTCGGCGTCATCCCCATGCCCGACCGCCGCCACGGCACCGGCGTCGTCGAGAGCACCGTCCGCGACTCCCTCCACTACGGCACCGACGGCTTCGTCCTCGCCGTCCACAAACGCCCCGGCGATCGCGTCGCCGCCGGCGACCCCATCGTCACCCTCGAAAACCGCGAACTCCTCGAACGCAAACGCTCCATGCAGTCCCAGCTCGACGAGTTCGCCATCTCCGAACGCGACGCCGTCAACCGCGGCGACCCCGCCACCGTCTCCATGGCCGTCGAACGCATCACCGTCGCCCGCGAAAACCTCATGGAGGTCAACCGCCGCATCGACATGCTCGTCGTCCGCGCCCCACACGACGGACGCGTCGCCGGCGCCGACCCCGCCGATCGCCTCGGCGGCTTCGTCAAACGCGGCGACCCCGTCTGCGACATCGTCGATCCCTCCACCGTCCGCGTCGCCGCCACCCTCGACCAGCGCCAGGCCGCCTGGCTCTTCGAGAAGGCCGCCGCCGAAAGCCTCCCCCTCCAGTGCGACGTCCGCCTCATCTCCGACGTCAACCAGATCCTCCCCGCCGACCGCTTCGTCGTCGTCCCCGCCGGCCAGCGCGTCCTCCCCAGCGGAGCCCTCGGATTCTCCGGCGGCGGCGCCTTCGAGACCGACTCCAAGGACGAGTCCGGCCGCGTCACCAAACGCCCCCAGTTCAACGTCACCATCTACGCCGCCGACCCCGCCAACATGGCCGCCCTCACCTACCCCGGCGAACGCGTCAAAGTCCGCTTCAAGCTCCCCAACAAGCCCTTCCTCGCCCAATGGCTCGACCGCCTGCACAACGAAATCCAGGGGAGAGTCCACCTCTAGCAGGTGCCCAGGTGTGAGGTGTCAAGGTGTCAACGGCGCGCCCCCTCACCTCGAAACCTCGAAACCTCGACACCTCGACACCTCGCATGTCCACAGTCACCCGCTACCACGCCCTCTTCGAGTCCCTGCGCTCCCGCAGGCGACGCCCCGAAAACCCCAAGGGTCTCGACATCCTCGCGTCCATGCTCCGCATGAAGGTCCGCACCGGCCACGTCTCCCTCAAGTGGCTCCGCTCCGAAGCCGAGGCCGTCGACCTCCTCTCCCCCGATCTCCGCAACCACTCCGACGCCGCTCTCGACGAGGTCGTCCGTGAGACCCGCGAACTCTTCGTGCGCGGCCGCCAGGACCAGCCCGCCATCCGGCGCGCCCTCGCCGTCGTCCGCGAGGTCGCCCGGCGCGCCACCGGCGAGGAGGCCTACATCGTCCAGGTCATGGCCGCCCTGGCCATGTACAACGGGCGCGTCGTCGAGATGGTCACCGGCGAGGGCAAGACCCTCACCGGCTCCCTCACCGCCCCCCTCCTCGCCTGGTCCCACCGCTACGTCCACGTCTACACCGTCAACGACTACCTCGCCCAGCGCGACGCCGACAGCCGCGCCGCCATCTATCGCCGTCTCGGCTGCGACGTCGGCGCCATCGTCCAGTCCATGGACGAGCACGAGCGCTTCGGCGTCTACGCCCGCCCCATCGTCTACGGCACGCCCAAACAAATCACCGCCGACTGGCTCCGCGACCAACTCCGCCTCGGCCAACTCACCACCGCCTGGGCCGGACGCCGCCTCCTCGCCGGCGGCGGCGCGGCCGGCGCGGGCCCCATGATCCCCGGCCTCCGCGCCGCGCTCGTCGACGAGGCCGACGCCGTACTCATCGACGAGGGCGTCGTCCCCCTCATCATCGCCCGCTCACGCCGCGAGGACGAGATGTCCAAGGTCTACAAGGACGCCGCCTGGCTCGCCAAGAAACTCGACGACAAGGCCGACTACACCATCGACCACCTCCGCCGCAAGGCCGAACTCACCCGGCGCGGCCGCCACCGCGTCGAGGAAATGTCCAACGCCCTCGACGAGCCCATCTGGCGCGCCACCCGGCGCGCCGAGGAACTCGTCCGCATGGCCCTCGTCGCCCGCCACTGCTACCTCCACGGCCACCAGTACCAGATCGTCGACGGCCGCGTCGTCATCGTCGATGAATACACCGGCCGCTTCCTCCCCGATCGCTCGTGGGAGCACGGCCTGCACCAGTCCGTCGAGGCCAAGGAAGACGTCGAGATCACCGCCGACCGCGAGACCCTCGCCCGCATGTCCTTCCAGCGCTTCTTCCGGTCCTACCCCTTCCTCTGCGGCATGACCGGCACCGCCGCCGACGCCTCCATCGAGATCGAGAAGGTCTACGAGCGCCCCATCACCGTCGTCCCCACCAACCGCCCCCTCATCCGCGAGCGCTGGCCCATCCGCATCTTCCGCACCCAGGAAGCCAAGTGGAACGCCATTGTCGAGTCCATCCAGAAACTCCACGCCGCCCACCGCCCCGTCCTCGTCGGCACCCGCTCCATCGAGGCCAGCGAGATCCTCGGCACCCGCCTCACCGCCCGCGACATCCTCCACCGCGTCCTCAACGCCAACTTCGACAAAGACGAGGCCGACCTCATCTCCGGCGCGGGAAACCACGGCTCCGTCACCGTCGCCACCAACATGGCCGGGCGCGGCACCGACATCAAACTCGACCGCGAGTCCCGCGCCGCCGGCGGCCTCCACGTCATCCTCTCCGAGATGCACACCGCCCGCCGCATCGACCGCCAGTTCATCGGCCGCGCCGGCCGCCAGGGCGACCCCGGCAGCGCCCAGATGTTCGTCAGCCTCGAGGACGAGATCGTCCGCCTCCACGCCCCCAAACTCGCCGCCACCATCCGCGCCATGCAGTCCGGCGCGGGCGCCAGCGAAGAACTCCTCGGCATGGCCCGCTCCCGAGCCTCCGCCATCTTCACCCTCGCCCAGCGCAGAGCCGAACGCCGCGGCCGAGTCAGCCGCGCCGAAGTCCTCCGCCAGGATGATTGGATCGAGAAGAACCTGCCGGGGCAATAGGTCACTGGTGTCGCCATGCCAACCGACAGCACAGTTGGACACACCCAAACACATTCCGTATGCTCACTCTATGGCCCAACGGAAGAAGCCGACAGCCCGGAGCCGGAAGCCAACGGGCCGTTTGCCGCCGCCGCGCGTCAATGCCGACAAACCGCACCTCTGGAAGGCCGATGTCGCGGCATCCGTGGACCAGTTCAATCAGTGGTTCATGGAGTTCGCGCCGCAAGCGTTCCGGTCGACGCGCGTCAAAACGACCGAGCACGTCAAGGCCTCGCTCATCGCCACACACGATCTCCGCAACCTCGATGCGGCCACGCTCAGAGCGAATCCCAGCGCCCTGCCCACGCTCCGCATGTGTACCGCGCCGCCGCTCGCGGTGGACCGTTTGGTGGGGCTTGCGAGCGCGAGCAAGTCGCTCATCGGCAGCATGGAGGAAGGCAAACTCGCCGCCCGCATGAAGGCGGAACTGCTCGACGAGAACTTGGGCAAAGTGTGCCGCGTGCTGGCGAGACTCTTGGACCGCGACATCTTCCCGTGGCTTGACGCGAAGAAAGACCCGACCGACCACGAGCGTGACCGAGCATCCACGATCGTCGCCGACCGCCTGTGTAGCGCGGTCGCGAACCCGATCGTCCGAAACGCTCAAGAGCAGCGCCAGCTCAAGATGGTCGGCGAGTGGCTGGACAAGCGGGGCTATCGGAAGCAATCCCACCCGACCGGAAAGCCGCTGACGGAGATGGAAGCGGGAACGTACTCATTCCGCATGAATCTCGGTGTCGGGACCAGCGTCAAGGTGAACATCCCGGTTGATGTGGTGATCCAGCCGAAGAAACCGCGGAAGGACCGCCTGCCCACTCTCATCGAGGCCAAGTCGGCGGGCGACTTCACCAACACCAACAAGCGGCGCAAAGAGGAAGCGACCAAAGTCCACCAACTCCAAGCCACCTTCGGCAGGGACGTGTGCTTTGCCCTCTTCCTCTGCGGGTACTTCGGCAGCGACTATCTCGGCTATGAGGCGGCCGAAGGGATCGACTGGGTGTGGGAGCATCGCATCGACGACCTTGCGAAACTGGGGCTGTGAACAGCATGATCGCGCAGGAAGACAAAGCGACCGAAGCGCAACGCCAGACGATTCAGTCGGCGATTGATGCAACCAAGTCGGCAGCCGAGCGGAATCGCCTCGGCCAGTTCGCCACGCCCAACGCACTTGCCGTCGATATCGCCCGCTACGTCGGCACGCTGATCGGTTCGCGAAAGCGTGGAATCCGCTTCGCCGACCCGTCCATCGGCTCGGGCAGTTTCTTCTCCGCCGCGCTCGCGGTCTATGGCCCCAAGCGGATCGACAGCGCCGTCGGCATCGAGCTCGATCCCGCCTTCGCCGACGCCGCCCGCGATCTGTGGGCCGATGCCGGGCTGGAAGTGGTACGCGGCGACTTCACCCGCATCATCGCCAACGACACCTGCCCGCCCGCGCCCAACTTGGTCCTCGCCAATCCGCCCTACGTCCGCCACCACCACATCGATCGCGAGGACAAGGAGCGCTTGCAACGGCTCGCGTTCATGATGACCGACGTCGAGGTCAACGGGCTTGCCGGTCTGTACGTCTACTTCCTCTTGCTCGCCACGGCATGGATGGAAGTCGACGGCTATGCCGCGTGGCTCATCCCGTCGGAGTTCATGGATGTCAACTACGGAGCCTCGCTCAAGGGCTTTCTGACGGATCGCGTCACGCTGATCCGCGCTCACCGCTTCGATCCCGAAGACGTTCAGTTCGGTGATGCGTTCGTGTCCTCGGTCGTCCTGGTCTTCAAGAAGGCCCCACCGCCGCCCGATCACTCACCCGAGTTCACGTTTGGCGGCACTCTCCAGCAGCCGCACGCCAGCGATCTCATCTCTCTCGACCGCCTGCGCGAGTCGCGTAAATGGACGATCTATCCAACCCACGCCAAGAACGACCGGCACACGCTCAGCGACGGCACCGGCCCGACGCTCTCCGACTTCTTCCGCGTCCAGCGCGGCATCGCCACCGGCGATAATAAGTTCTTTGTGCTGGATCGCGCCGACGCGAAGCGGCGCGGCCTTCCCGCGAAGTTCCTGCGCCCGATCCTCCCCAGCCCGCGTCACCTCAAGACCACCGTCATCGAACCCGACGACGATGGCTATCCGGTGATCGACCGCCAACTCTGCGTCATCGACTGCGACCTTCCCGAGCATGTGGTCGAGCAGCGCCATCCGGCCCTGTGGGAATACTTGAAAACCGCCGAACTGCTCGGCGTCAAGGACGGCTATCTCGTCGGCAAGCGCACTCCGTGGTACAAGCAGGAGCAGCGCGAGCCGTGCCCCTTCCTGTGCACCTACATGGGGCGCGGCTCCGACGAGAAGCAGCCCTTCCGGTTCATCTACAACCGCTCCCGCGCCATCGGGACGAATCTGTACCTCATGCTCTACCCGCTGAGCGGCTTCGCGGCCATGCTCCGCAAGCACCCCGAGCGCGGTGCAGACGTGCATGAACTTCTCGGCCAAGTCACCGGCCACGAGCTCCGAGGCGAGGGCCGGGTCTACGGCGGCGGGCTGAACAAGATCGAGCCGAGCGAACTTGGGCGCGTTTCGGCGGCGTCATTCGTTGAACGCTGGTCTGAGTTGAGTGCAATCGTGCGGCGGGAGGACACCGCCGCGCTGTTCGATTGATCCGGCGAAGGGTGCCGGGGGGGACGGCAGCCTCCTGTGCCATCGCCCTGCAATACCGCCCATTTTTGCGAGCACTCTCAGCCTCAAAGTGGCGGGCTTGAGGGCGCCGCCGCTCCGTAACTCCATCGCTGCCAGATTTTTATGATAATACTATCAAAACCCAATCAACCCCTTGACGCCACCCCAAACACATGCCATACTACCCCATCGCCAGCCCCACCAGGGCCGGCCATCGGGGGAACGCAGCGCATCGCTCGGGGGGTCCAATGTCCACATGCTCAACCCGCACCGAAGACCCCGCGCGCGCCCTCTGGCGTGCGCGGCTGACTGCCCCCACCCCCATCCCCGCCCACGAGTTTGATCCCCCGCCCGAACCCGCCGAGAAGATCCTCGCCGACGTCTGCAACCCCGACCTCGCCCTCGGCGACATCGCCCACAAGGCCAACACCAGCTTCGAGTCCCTCGCCCTCTGGCTCGCCCGCCCCGACATCGCCGCCCGCCTCGACGCCATCGAGTCCATGATCCGCCGCCGCCTCCGCCTCTCCGCCCTCGCCTCCGCCAACTCCGTTCTCGTCGCGTGCACCACCGTCATGGAGCGTTTCTCCCGCGCCCCCGACCGCGGCCCCGAAGACTACAAAGACCCAACCACCCACGCCATCCACACCCGCAACGCCGCCAACGCCCTCATGGCCGCCAGAATCCACCTCTACACCCTCAAACTCCTCACCCAGCCCCCCCGCTCACCCAAGCCCACCACCCCAACTCCCAATCCTGTTCCCAATCCTGCTCCTACTCCTACTCCTGCTCCTGCTCCTGCTCCTGCTCCCGGCTCTGACTCCGGTCCGAACCCAAATCCCAATCACAATCCCACTCTTCCCACATCCACCCCCTCGCGCATCCGCCTCTTCCCCAACCTCTCCGACCTCGACCCAATATTCGAAGACCCCCGCGCCGAGCCCACCACAACCCCACCCTCCCACCCCGCCCCCGCCAAACAACCGCCGCTGGCTGCTGATCGGCGGCGGGGCGGCGGTTTCGTTTGCAAAATTGGGCCGGGTCGTGGTGGGGGAATGGATCGGCCCGCGCCCTGGACGGTGCGGCCCCTCCAACGGCGCGGGGTCGACGGACGCTGGCGTGCGATCGGCGGTGGCTCGCTCGCGGGGGCGACGCAGGGCGCGGCGTGCAACGCTGTGTGTGGACATGCGGCTCTGTTGGTTGGTATGGGGAAAGGGCGCCACAGCGGCACCGTCGGCTTCTTCCCGACACTGCACTGCGGCGCCCTCAGGTGCAACGCATCCGCCGACCGTCCGGCGCGCGAACACGCCGGTGGAGGGTGTGCTACGGCGAGACGCGCGGAGCAGGACGCTCCGAGTTGGCATAGTCGCCCTTCGCCTCCGCGACCTTGGATACGTCGTCGGCCGCGGTCGACTCGAGGATGTCGCGGGCGCGTGCCGCCCATTCCGAATCGTCTGTGTGCACCGAGA
>CALMPG010000085.1 GCA_937871915.1 uncultured Phycisphaerales bacterium | reverse complement strand
CAACCCCCCCCCCGCCCCCGCCCCCCCCCCCCCCCCCCCACCCCCCCCACCCCCCCCCCCCCCCCCCCCCCCCCCCCCCCCCCCGCGCCCCCCCCCCCCCCCCCGCTCCGCCACCCCCGCCGCACACCCCCAACAGGCCATGCTCACAAGCCCCACCACCACGATTCGGATTGCGACACCGACCATTTGCGGGTACTCTGAATCTCACCCGTCCCACCATCATCCCCGGCCGCACGCATGAACTGTACCCGAATCGCACTCCTCGCCGTGCCACAGGTTGCCGCTGCTCTGAGCGGCAACCTGTGCCGACAACCCGAAACCCACGCCCCACCCGCACCGCCGCCACCCAAGTCATCCGCATCTCCAGACCCCAAACCCTTCCAACAACCCATCCCCGCGGCGGCCTACGCCCTCGACATGCTCCCCGTCCCCGGCGACCCAACCAAGAACATCAAGCCCTTCTATCTCTCCAAGACCGAAGTCACCTGGGAGGCCTTCGACGTTTTCATCTACCGCCTCGACCAGCCCGCCGACACCGGCGCACCCCAGTCCACCTCCACCCCAACCCCCGACGCCGTCTCCCGACCCTCGAAGCCCTACATCCCCCCAGACCGCGGCTTCGGCCACGAGGGCTACGCCGCCATCGGCATGTCCCACCACAGCGCGGCCACCTTCTGCCAGTGGCTCTCCACCAAGTCCGGCCGTCACTACCGCCTCCCCACCGAGGCCGAATGGCAGCACGCCTGCCTCGCCGGCGCAAAGGGCCCCCTCCCCTTCGAAGACGCGGCCAGACTCCCCGACCACGCCTGGTGCGAGTCCAACGCCGCCGACACCACCCACCCCGTCGGCAAGAAACTCCCCAACGCCTGGGGCCTCCACGACATGCTCGGCAACGCCGCCGAATGGTGCGACACGCCCGACGGCAAGGGCGCGGTCCGCGGCGGCTCCTACCTCGACCCCGCCGACGACATCCGCCCCACCACCCGCGCCCCCGACAACCCCGCCTGGAACGCCGCCGACCCCCAAGTCCCCAAGAGCAAGTGGTGGCTCGCGAGCGCCACCCACATCGGCTTCCGCATCGTCTGCGACTCCCCGGACGCCACACCCACAAGCAAGCCCGACGCGACCGAGACCTCGAAAGACGCAAACCGCGCAAACCCACCGCCAAGCATGCCCTGACGCCCCGACGCCTTGACGCCTCGATGCCTCGATGCCTTGATGCCTTGATGCCTCGATGCCTTGATTCCTCGATGCCTTGATGCCTTCCTCTGAAATTTCAAATCTGAGATTTGAGATCGGACTCTCCCATGCCCCGCCCCAACCTCTCCCGCCGCGACTTCGTCAAAGCCTCCGCCGCCGCGGCCATCACCGCCCCCATCCTCGGCGCATGCTCCCGCTCGCCCCTCGCCGCGCCCGTCGCGGTCCAGGCCGCCGCGTACACCGCCGGCTCCGATCAGATCCGCATCGGCCTCATCGGCGCCGGCGGACGCGGCACCGGCGCCACCATCGAGGCCCTGCGAGCCGACCCCGGCACGGTCCTCGTCTCCGTCGGCGACATCTTCCAGGACCGCGCCGATTCCGCCCTCGCCCACATCCGCGAGGAACTCAAGGAGTCCGCCGCAGCCAAGGTCCGCGTCACCCCCGATTCCACCTTCATCGGCCTCGACGCCTACCAGAAGGTCATCGCCAGCGGCGTCGATCTGGTCATCCTCACCGGCTACCCCGGCTTCCGCCCCGAGCACCTCCGCGCCGCCGTCGATGCCGGCAAGCACGTCTTCGCCGAAAAACCCCTCGCGGTGGACAGCCCCGGCCTCCGCAGCGTCTACGAATCCGCCGCCAAGGCCAAGCAGAAGAACCTCGCCCTCATGGTCGGCCTCTGCTGGCGGCACAACGCGGGCATGAAAGCCTCCTTCGACAAGATCAACTCCGGCGCCATCGGCGAGATCGTCTCCGTCCACACCACCTACCACACCGGCACCCTCTCCCGCCGCCCGCGCCAGCCCAACTGGTCCGACCTGGAGTTCCAACTCCGCAACTGGTGGCACTTCAACTGGCTCTCCGGCGACCACATCGTCGAGCAGGCCATCCACTCCATCGACCGCGGATCCTGGGCCATGGGCGACGAGCTCCCCGTCAAGTGCGAGTGCCTCGGCGGCCGCGCCGCCCGCAGCGGCCCCGAGCACGGCAACGCCTTCGACCACTTCTTCGCCACCTTCGAGTACGCCAGCGGCGTCCGCGCCTTCCACTCCTGCCGCCAGATCGACGCCTGCCCCCACGACAACTCCGACTACATCCAGGGCACCACCGGCTCCGCCGTCGTCGAGGGCTGGCGACCCATCTACCGCCTCAAGGACCGCGCCGGCAACGTCCTGTGGAAACACGCCGGCGCCATCCCCGACATGTACCAGTCCGAGCACAACGCCCTCTTCGCCTCGCTCCGCGCGGGCACCCCGATCAACGACGGCCAGCGCGCCGGCAACTCCACCATGCTCTCCCTCATGGCCCGCCAGGCCGCCTACACCGGCCAAACCATCACGTGGAGCAAAGCCATGGCCTCCACCGAGTCCATCATGCCCCAGAATCTCGATTTCGCCTCCGACCTCCCCTTCGCCCCGATCCCCATCCCCGGCAAGACCAAGTTCATCTGATCGCCTCTACGAGCCCTCCGCGCAAGCGGAGGACGCCTCAGGGAGCCCCCATGCCCAGCTCGCCCCTCAACCGCCGCGACTTCCTCGCCACCTCCGCATCTCTCGCCGCAGGCGTCACCCTCGCCGCCCCCGCCCTCGCCCGCATCAACCAACCGCCCACTCCATCTCACGCGCCCACACCTCCTGCAAACCCAGCAGCCCCCAAGCGCACCCTCCGCAAAGCCTTCTACGGCCATGTCGATGCCCCAACGGTCATGGACCGCCTCTCCATGCTCCGCGACGCCGGCTTCGAGGGCGCCGAACTCGACAGCCCCACCAAGATCCACATGGACGAGATCCGCGCGGCCATCGAAAAGACCGGCGTCAAGGTCCACGGCCTCTGCGACTCGGTCCACTGGCGCCTCTACCTCAACAGTCCCCAGCCCAAAGTCCGCGCCCAGGCCCTCGACGCGCTCCGCACCGCCATCGAAGACGCCCACACCCTCGGCGCGATCAGCATCCTCCTCGTCCCCGCCGTTGTGAACAAGGACCACCCCTACGCCGACGCCTGGCGCCTCACGCAAGAAGAAATCCGCAAGGTCCTCCCCCTCGCGAAGGAAAAGAACGTCAAGATCGCGATGGAGAACGTCTGGAACAACTTCATCATGTCCCCCCTCGAAGCCGCGAAATACATCGACGACTTCCGGAGCGACATGGTCGGCTGGCACCTCGACATCGGCAACATGATCAACTTCGGCTGGCCCGAGCAGTGGATCGCCACCCTCGGCCCCCGCATCACCAAACTCCACATCAAGGACTTCAGCCGCACAAAGCGCGACAAAGAGGGCCTCTGGAAAGGCTTCGACGTCGAGCTCGGCGAGGGCGACGCCGATTGGCCCGCCGTCATGAGAGCCCTCGACGCCACCGGCTACTCCACCGCCCCAAAGGGCAACTGGGCCACCGCCGAAGTCCGCGGCGGCGACCTCACACGCCTCACCGAAATCGCCAAACAAATGGACAAACTCTTCGCGCTGCAGTAGCGATTCGCTCACCTGCTCACCTGCTCACCTGCTCACCTGCTCACCTGCTCACCTGCTCACCTGCTCACCTGCTCACCCGCTCACCCGCTCACCCGCCCACCGCTCACGCAAAGGACGCCAAATGCCCCCGTCCCTCTCCCGCCGCGACTTCACCGCCGCCACCGCCCTCACCTCCGCCTCCTTCGCCGTCGGCCTCTCCACCCGGGCCCGCGCCCACTCCACCCCTCACAACTCCTCCCCCCGCCTCAAGGTCGGCCTCATCGGCTGCGGCGGGCGCGGCACGGGCGCCCTGAGCGACATGCTCAAGGCCTCCCCCGACGTCGAACTCCACGCCATGGGCGACGTCTTCAAGGACCGCCTCGACGGCTCCCGCGGGTCCCTGACCACACTCGAAGGCGGCCTCGCCGATCGCGCCGCCGTCCCCGATGATCGCTGCTTCACCGGCTTCGACGCCTACCAGCACGTCCTCGCCTCCGGCATCGACATCGCCATCCTCGCCACGCCCCCCGGCTTCCGCGCCCAGCACTTCGCCGCCGCCATCGACGCCGGCAAGCACGTCTTCATGGAAAAACCCGTCGCCGTCGATCCCGCCGGCGTCCGCACCGTCATCGCCGCGGCCGCCAAGGCCAAAGAGCAGAACCTCTCCGTCGTCGCCGGCACCCAGCGCCGCCACGAGGTCGCCTACAACGAGGCCTACCAGCGCATCCAGGAGGGCGCCATCGGCCCCGTCCACTCCGCCGCCGTCCACTGGAACCAGGGCGGCCTCTGGATGAACAAACGCCGGCCCGAGTGGTCCGACATGGAGTGGCAACTCCGCAACTGGCTCTACTTCGCCTGGCTCTCCGGCGACCACATCACCGAGCAGCACGTCCACAACCTCGACATCGCCCACTGGTACATGGGCGGCCCGCCCAAGCGCGTCATCGCCATGGGCGGCCGACAGGTCCGCACCAGCCCCGACTACGGCCACGTCTTCGACCACTTCGCCTGCGAGTTCGAGTACGAGGGCGGCCGGCGCGTCACCTCCTACTGCCGCCAGATCGACGGGTGCGCCTCGCGCGTCGAGGAGTTCATCCACGGCGCCGACGGCTACGCCCGCCTCGCCCAGTTCGGCACCGCCGAGATCTACGGCAAGAACCCCTGGAAGTGGAAGGGCCAGCAGACCAACCCCTACGAGCAGGAGCACAAGGACCTTCTCGCCAGCATCACCGGCTCGGGCCCCTACCTCAACCACGGCGAGCGCATCGCCCACTCCACGCTCATGGCCATCATGGGCCGCATGAGCGCCTACTCCGGCAAGGCCCTCTCCTGGACCGACGCCCTCACCTCCCCCCTCAACCTCCTCCCCTCCACGCTCGCCCTCGGCCCGCTGCCAACACCCGATGTCGCAGTGCCAGGCAAAACCCCCCTCGCCTGACTCGGTCGTTCCCGCCGTTCCACCTCAACACCTCGACCCCTCGACCCCTCGACCCCTCGACACCTTGACACCTTG
>CALMPG010000084.1 GCA_937871915.1 uncultured Phycisphaerales bacterium | reverse complement strand
CCTCCGCCACCCTCGCCACCGCCGCGGCCATCACCCCGCGCCTCGCCCGCGCCCAACCCGCCGACCCCCCCCATCCCCTCAAGGGCCGCCTCAATCAATCCGTCTGCCGCTGGTGCTACGGCGGCATGAAACTCGACGACCTCTGCGCCGCCGCCGCCGCCATCGGCCTCCGCTCCGTCGAACTCCTCTCCGAGAAAGAGTGGCACACGCCCGCCAAACACGGCCTCACCTGCGCCATCGGCAACGGCCCGACGTCCATCTCGAACGGCTTCAATCGCCCCGAGAACCACGACAGGTTCATCGCCGAACTCGAGCGCACGCTCCCCCTCGCCAAGGCCGCGGGCATCCCCCAACTCATCGTCTTCTCCGGCAACCGCAAGGGCATGAGCGACAAAGACGGCCTCGACCACTGCGCCGCCGGCCTCCGCCGCATCACCCCCGCCGCCGAGAAGCACGGCGTCACCATCATCATGGAACTCCTCAACTCCAAGATCGACCACGGCGACTACATGGGCGACCGCACCCCCTGGGGCCTCGACCTGGTCCAAAGAGTCGGCTCGCCGCGCTTCAAGCTCCTCTACGACATCTACCACATGCAGATCATGGAGGGCGACGTCATCCGCACCGTCACCGCCAACCTCGACTCCATCGCCCACTTCCACACCGCCGGCGTCCCCGGCCGCCACGAGCCCGACGACAACCAGGAACTCAACTACCGCGCCATCTGCGACGCCATCGTGAACAAGGGCTTCACCGGCTACCTCGCCCAAGAGTTCATCCCCACGCAGGGGCGAGACCCGCTCACCAGCCTCCGCCAGGCCGTGCGCCTCTGCGACGTCTGAGGCCACAGGGAACAGGGCCCAGGCCACAGACACGAGCGTCGAGTCCGAGACTCCAAAGTCAGTCTCAAAGTCCGGCCCCTTGGACTGCGCCGATCGCCCCCTCGTTCCGGCGGACTCCCCACCCACCCCACCAGCCGCGCCCAACGTCCGCGCCGGTTATCCACACCGACTTCCCACTGGTTCTCGACCCGCCCTGAATCCGGCGTGCGTGACCGTCGATAGCCATTGCGTCCGTCCCTGTCTCGAAAGACCCGAATGCCCAACAGCGCCGAACAACTGGTTGTTCGCCAGCACGAGCGGTTCCATTGCCGACTCGCCTCGCAACTCCGCGTCGCCGCGGAAGTCGCCGAGCAGGTCATCCTCGCGCGAATCGTCGGCGACGGCTCCGGATCTCTCGACGCCTTCGTCACCGACTGCTCGCGCGGCGGCCTCGGCGTCGAGTCCACCGTCTTCTTCCCGCGCGGCTGCCGCCTCAAGGTCCGCGTCAAGCCCATCGACGCCTACGAGGGCCCCGGCCCCGAGATGGTCGTCCGCGTCCAGCGCGTCTCCATGCTCGACCGCAAGCCCACCTACTACCTCGGCGTTTCCTTCGTCTCCAAGGGCCCCGAGCACGACGCCTCCGTCGGCATCCTCCTCGACATGGCCCGTCGGGCCGCGCCCCCGCCCGCTCCAACCTCATCCCCCGCCACCACGCCCGCGGCCGCGTCGCCGCTCGTGGCCCCTCCGCCCGCCGCGGGCAAAGGAGGCGCCTGAGTGGTCGGCCACGACGATTTCGTTCTCGCCGCTCTCATCGAAGAGGGCATCGCCTCGAAGGAGGCCATCGATCAGGCCCGCAAGCACGCGGCCCAGAGCGATCGCTCGCCCTCGGAGGCCCTGAGCGACCTCAAACTCGTCGACGCCCGCACCATCGCCCTCGTCCGCGCCCAGGTCGCCGAATACCCCTTCGTCGATCCCGCCCAGTTCGACGTCAACTTCAACAACACCAAGCTCCTCCCCCGCGCCACCGCCGAGTCGCTCCACGCCTTCCCCCTCTTCGTCGTCGGAGACATCGCCACCATCGGCATGTCCAACCCGCTCGACCTGAAGGCCGTGGACCTCCTCCGCTCGCTCCTCAAGATCGACGTCGAGCCCGTCCTCGTCGAGAACGGCACCCTCCAGAACCTCATCGAGCGCGCCTACGCCCTCACCGCCGGCCCCCGCCAGGACAACGCCCAGCGCGCCGCCGAGCAGGCCGCCGCCAGCGACGAGGCCCTCACCACCGGCAAAGAGCCCGTCGTAGCTGCCGTCAACCAGATCATGGCCCAGGGCATCGACCTCGGCGCCAGCGACATCCACATCGGGCCCGACGAGCGCGACCTCCACCTCCGCTACCGCGTCGACGGCTCCCTCCAGGTCTTCAAGGGCCCCGCCATCGACATGCACTCCGGCCTCGTCCAGCGCCTCAAGGTCATGGCCGACCTCGACCTCACCCAGACCCGCCGCCCCCAGGACGGCAAGTTCCGCTTCGTCCACAACGGCCGCACCGTCGACGTCCGCCTCTCCCTCATCCCCACCGTCTGCGGCGAGAACGTCGTCATGCGCCTCCTCGCCAGCGCGGCCGGAATCCGCGGCTTCGCCGAGCTCGGCTTCCCCCCCGAGCACACCGCCTACTTCGAGGACGTCATCGAGTCCCCCTACGGCATGATCCTCGTCACCGGCCCCACCGGTTCGGGCAAGACCACCACCCTCTACACCGCCCTCAAGCGCCTCAACACCCCCGACCGAAACATCATGACCATCGAGGACCCCGTGGAAATCCGCATGCCCCTCATGCGCCAGGTCCAGGTCAACACCGAGATCGGCATGACCTTCGCCGGGGCCCTCCGCTCCATCCTCCGCCAGGACCCGGACGTCGTCTTCGTCGGCGAGATCCGCGACGAGGAGACCGCCCGCATCTCCGTGCAGGCCGCTCTCACCGGCCACCTCGTCCTCTCCTCCCTCCACACCAACGACGCCGCCGGCGCCATCCCCCGCCTCCGCGACCTCGGCGTGCCCCCCTTCGCCACCAACGCCGCCCTGCTCTGCGTCCTCGCCCAGCGACTCGTCAAACGCGTCTGCCCGGACTGCGCCCAGCCGCACACGCCCGAGAAGATCCTCCTCGACAAGTTCAACCTCCGCCCCGAGGACGGCCGCTTCGTCCGCGGCGCGGGGTGCGCCCGCTGCGCCAACCAGGGAAGCCGCGGGCGCGTCGGCATGTACGAGGTCCTCCGCCTCACCCCCGGCGTCCGCCGCCTCGTCGAGAAACTCGCCCCCGCCGTGGACATCCGGCGCGCCGCCATCGAGGACGGCATGAAGGAAATGTGGAACGACGGCCTGCAGAAGGCCCGCCTCGGACTCACCACGCTCGAGGAAGTCTCGCGCGTCGTCGCCATCCAGGCCACCGAGGACGCCCAGCAGGCCGCTCCCGGCGCACCCGCCGCACCCGCCGCGCCCGCCGCACCCGCCGCGCCCGCCCCGCTCAAGGTGGCCGCATGAGCGCCGTCAACTTCGACTACATCGCCCTCGACAAGGCCGGCGTCAAACGGCGCGGCCAGACCACCGCCGCCAACAAGGGCGAGGCCTTCCGAAAGGTCGCCGGCCTGGGCCTCACGCCCCTGTCCATCACGCCCGCCGGCCACGCCTTCGGCATCCGCCTGCGCTCCGGGCGCATCCGCACCAAGGACCTCTCGAACTTCACCTACCAGCTCGGCGTGCTCGTTATGGCCCGCATCCCCATCTCCGAAGGCCTGGTCAACATCGCCCAGCAGGAGACCGACCCCCGCCTCAAGGCCATCGTCATGGACCTGGCCAAGCGCATCCAGGCCGGCGAGCAGCTCGCCGTCGCCATGGAGGCCCACAAGGCCGCCCTCGGCGAGGTCTACGTCGAGACCATCCGGGCCGCCGAAAAGTCCGGGCACCTGGCCAAGGTCCTCGAGCACCTCTCCGAGATGCTCGAAAAAGGCCAGGAACAGGCCCGCATGGTCCGCAGCGCGCTCATGTACCCCATCTGCGTCGTCAGCGTCCTCGCCCTGGCCGTCCTCTTTCTCTGCGGATTCGTCGTCCCCAAGTTCGCCAAGATGTTCCAGTCCAAGAGCCTCCAGCTCCCCCTCTTCACCGAGCTGCTCATGGCCTTCGGCATCTCCATCCAGAACTACTGGTACCTCTACCTGCTCGGCATCGGCCTGACGATCTTCGGCGTCCGCCTCGTGTGGCTCCGCCCCGACGGACGCGCCGCCATCGACCGCCTCTGCCACAAGATCCCCTACCTCAAGAGCATCCTCATCGGGTCCACCATCTCACGCTTCTCGCAGATCTTCGCCCTGAGCCTCCAGTCCGGCCTCGGCCTCATCGAGAGCCTCGACCTGGCCGGCAAGGCCGCCGGCCGCCCGCTCCTCTCCAAGGACGTCACCCGCATGATCGCCCAGGTCCGCTCCGGCGGCCGGCTCATGGAGGTCCTGGGCGCCTGCACCTACCTCACCCCCTTCACCAAGCGCATGCTCACCGCCGGCGAGCAGTCCGCCGAGATCCCCCGCATGTGCGCCGTCGTCTCCCGCCACTACGACCGCGAGACCTCCCACCTCACCAAAAACCTCTCCACCTTCATCGAGCCCATCCTCATCGTCGGCATCGCCGGCGTCGTGCTGGTTATCGCCCTCGCCATCTTCCTCCCCATGTGGGACATGGCCAAACTCGTCGGTTGAATCCGGAATTCCAGAGTCGAACTGAAGTTCGCCCGTGCCCGTGACGATCCTCACTCTGAGCACACGCCCCAACGCGGGGCGCCCCCGCTCCAAACCCCTCAGGAGATGCAGAATGTTTGCCGCCAACATCCGTAAGAGCCGCGCCTTCACCCTCGTCGAACTCATCGTGATCATCGTCGTCCTGGCGATCCTCTCGGGAGTCGCCATCCCCAAGTACATCGACTACACCAGCAGCGCCAAGGCCTCCGCCGCCAAGGCCACCCTCGGCGCCGTCCGCTCGGCCATCGCCAACTTCTACGCCAACTCCGCCCTCACCGGCACCGCCACCTACCCCACGCTCGTCCAGATGCAGACCCTGGGCACCGTGATGCAGGAAACCCTCCCCGCCAACCCCTACAACAACTCCAACGCCATCGTCGCCGCCACCTGGAACGCCACGCCCCCCACCGCCGGCGCCCAGGGATACGCCTACGACGCCGCCCTCGGCCGCTTCTGGCTCAACTCCAACACCACCGGTGTTGTGGAAAACCTCTGGTGATCACGGGCCCCGCGCCCGCGATCTCCGCCCGCCGACCCTTCTCGGCAGCGACATGCTCTATCTCCATCGTCCATCACGAGGCCGCGCCCACCACCGTGGGCGCGGCTTCTCGCTTGTCGAGGTCATCCTCGTCATGGTGCTCCTGGGCATCGTCTCCGGCGTCGCCATCGCCTCGATGACCAAAAGCCGCCAGAACGAGCAGCGCTCCGCCGCCCGCGCCCTCGCCGTGGGCATCAACTACGCCCGCGAGCGTGCCCTCACCACCGGCCGCTCCACCTGGTGCTACGTCTACACCAACACCGAACGCGTCAACTACCACGAGACCGTCTCCGGCTCCGTCGTCGCCATGACCGATCCGGCCACGGGCGCCCAGATCGCCACCGTCCTCGGCTCCGCCGCCTCCGGCGTGAACCTCTCCGAGGTCGGCATCGGCGCCTTCAACGGCTCCACCTCCGCCTCGGCCCAGATCTTCGGCTTCGACTGGCAGGGCCGCCCCGTCAACAGCGGCGGCGCCCTCCTCTCCTCCGCCACCACCATCACGGTGGTCGCCACCGGCCAGTCCACCATCACCCTCTCCATCGCCGCCGAGTCCGGCCTGCTCACGACCTCGTGGTAGCCGTCGAGCCGCCCTCAAGTGCCATGGTTATCAGGCCGAAGTACACGCCGGAGTTGCCCATGGCGCCCACCATCGTACATCGCCCGTCCCACACCCCCCGCCGCCGCGCCTTCACCCTCATCGAGGCCATCAGCGCCGTCGTCATCCTCTCCCTGGCCATGCCCGGAATGCTCTGGGCCATCCGCGATTCCATCCGCCGCCGCGCCGACCCCATCCTCCTCTCCCGCGCCCGCTGGCTCGCCGCCGAAAAACTCGAGGACATCATCGCCGACGCCCACGCCCCCACGCGAGGCTACTCCTACATCGTCAACGCCAACTACTCCGCCGAGAACCCCGTCTCCGGCTTCACCGGCATGAACCGCTCCGTCTCCATCGTCGAGACCGCCCCCAAGTTCCTCGCCGGCACCGGCTGGAAGACCTGCACCGTCACCGTCGCCTACACCGACGGCCAGAACGTCTCCCGCTCCCTCCAACTCTCCGTCGTCGTCACCAGCTACACCCCATAGGTCCTATTCGTCCCATAGGTCCTCTCCCCAAACTCCCATGCCCCCCGCCCCCGCGCCATCCCGAAAAGCCCCCACGTCGCGCCGAGCCTTCACCCTCGTCGAGGCCATCACCACCCTCGTCGTCATCGCCCTCATCGGCGTCGCGGCCTCGCGCGTCCTCTTCCAGGCCTTCCAGGCCCTCGACCACGCCTCCACCCGCACCGACCTGGCCAACACCGTCGCCTCCGCCATGGAGCGCATCTCCGGCGAGTTCCGCACCATGCAGGCCGCCACCGGCTCCACCCCCCCCCCCCCCCCGCCAGGGGCCCCACCCCCGGCGACTCCCCCCCACGCCCGCCCCCCCCCGCCCCCCCCCCCCCCCCCCCCCACACCCCCGCCTGCACCGCCTCCTCCATCACCTTCCGAAATACCTCCAACGCCACTCGCACCATCACCCTCTCGGGCTCCAACCTCGTCCTCACCGGCAGCGCGGCCGCCACCCAGACCATCGCCTCCAACGTCACCGCCTTCACCGTCCAGACCTACGACGCGGCCAACTCCGCCCTCCCCGCCACGCCCTCCGCCGGCCAGCGCGACACCATCCGGCGCGTCCAGATCACCATCACCGCCTCCGCCACCAACACCGGCGGCTCCATCAGCGAAACCCTCCGAACCAAGATCTACCTCCGCTGCATGGGGCTGGGGTCCGGATCATCCTGAGCCACGCCATGAACCGCCATCGCCCCACACCGACGAACCCGCACCCAAGCCGCAGAGGCTCGGTGCTCATCGCCGTCATCATCACCCTCATCATGGTCCAGATCGTCGTCATCGGCGTCGTCACCCTCGCCGCCCGCGACCAGAACCTCACCAAGCTCCGCCTCGAATCCGAGCAGGCCCAGTACGCCGCCGAGAGCGCCATGAGCATGGCCCTCCGCGAGGTCTACAACGGCGCCGACGAGGACACCGACGGCGGCATCGGCACCATCTCCGCCAAAACCGTCAACGGATGCACCGTCACCGTGACCTCCTCCACCTCCGGCTCCACCACCACGCTCACCGCCGTCGCCAACGCGCCCACGGCTTCGCGCAAGGTCGTCGCCAAGCTCAGTTCCTGATCCCCGCCCCCCCCGCCACCGCCCCGCCCCCGCGCCTCACGGCGCCACATTCTCCCAACTCATGATCGTCGGCTTCCCGCTCGCCGCCAGCGCCGCGATCTCCGCCGCCGTCAGGCACCGGTTGTAGAACCGCACATCGTCCTCGACCCCGTTGATCACGTCCGTCGAGCCGATGCGCCCGCCCAGGTACACCGCCCGCGTGTCCGTGCCGATCGGCGCCGCCTTGGACGCCGGGGTGTTGTCCAGCACGCCGTTGACATAGATCCGCACCTTGGCGCCATCCCACGTCCCCGCCACGTGGTGCCAGGTGTTCAGCGACAGCGTCGTGTTCCCCTTGAATCCACCGTCGTCATTGCCGTCGAGCAGGCATTCCACCTTGCCGTTGCAGATCGCGAGCTGCCAGTTGTTCGGATTGGCGTCACCCTTGCGCAGGACGATGTCCACATCCGTTCCGGTGCCCCACGCGCCCGTCGCCTTCACCCATCCGGTGATCGTCAAGGCGCTCGTGACCTGGAACGCCGTGGCGTTGTTGATCGACACGTAGTCGTTGCTGCCGTTGAAACTCAGCCCCCCCGCGAACTTCCCCGTCGTCCACGCCCCCCCGCTCCGCGTGCCGTTGTACCCGCCCGCGGAGTCCACCACGGTGCTCCCGGCCGCGTCGTCGAGCTTGTACCACGCCACCGGCATGAGGCACCACTCGACAGTCCGCTGCAGCAACGTCTGCCCGTTGCTCGTCAGCTTGGTGATGTCCACCGTCGATCCCGACCAGGGAAGATACACTCGGCGGCCCGGCACGATCTCTCCCGAGTGAGAGCCCCCCATGTCATCACCCCGCTCGAATAGCGCCAGCGCCACGCTCGACGACGATGGCTTCTCGCCCAGAGCCGTGTAGTTTCCCGTCGTTCCCGACAGGTTCCGCAACGCCTGGTTCGACGAGAACAGGGACAGCGACCCCGACGCAAACGTGCTCGTGATGTAGTGCGACGTGTTCGTGATGTCGATCGCCTTGCCCGTGAAGCTCGACGTGGACGACGAGAACCCCATCTCCACCGCCTGGGCATCCAACTCCACGATCACCGGGATCGTCGTCGCCGTCAGTTTCTCGTCCAGCGTCCCCGACGACACCGTGCACGAGATGTACGCGCAGCTCGAGGTCAGGCACGACGTGTCAAACGTCCCCTGGCTCGCGCTCGCCGAGATCGGCGTCACCGTGTACCCCCACCCCTCCAACAACGCTTTCTTCGCGGTCTCCTGCGCCGTCAGCGACCCCGAGTTCACCACCACGAGCAGGACCGTCCCCACCGCGCCCCCCGCCCGCCCCGCGACGGCGAGAGACCCAAGAACCGCCCCCACAACGATCGCCCCCCCCGACTTCTTGCGCTCCAAGGGTGGGTCCTTTTCCCCGCCGGCCCCCCGCTGGCGTCTATCGACATCCCCGCTCCCCGGGTCCACACACACCCGAGCAACCCCTCGCACCACGCCCGCGGTCCCGATCGGCCCCTCCCTCCCCTGTTCCGAATAACCGCCGATTCCCCCAAAGTCCCCTATTCCAACGTCCGATGTGGTCCAGTCGGAGCATCGATCCCCCCCCGACCGTCTCGCCCACCCTCCAGACCAGACACCTTGCCCACGCCCCGTCTCATCATCGAACTCTCCCCCTCGCGCGTCGAGGTCTCGCTCCTCCACGGACACGCCCCGCGCGAGTGGCGCTGCGAGCGCACCGGCCGCGCCGAGTGGCCCTCCCCCTACACCACCGCCCTCCCCGACACCACCGCCTCCCTCTCCCGCCTCCTGGCCGAACTCAACGTCAAGTCCGGCGCCGCCACCGTCGTCTACTCCGCCCCCGGCTCCGTCAGCGCCCTGACCAGTTGCGCCTCGAGCGTCGGCGGCGCCGCCGCCGAGCAGGCCGCCACCCTCGCCCTCGCCAACGTCGCCGACTTCCCCCTCGACGACGCCCCCTCCGACACCTGCCTCGTCTTCTCCGACAAGCCCGCCAAGCCCGTCGGCGACGAGCCCGCCCCCGTCGCCCAGCGCCACATCATCGCCGCCGCCGACGCCGAGCAGCGCGCCGCCGCCATCGCCGAGGCCCTCGCCGCCGCCAACATCCGCGTCGATCGCCTCCTCCCCGCCGACGCCGTCTGCCTCGCCGACTCCGTCCGCGCCGCCACCTCCGGCGCCACGCCCGACGACCTCGTCGCCGTCGTCTGGATCGGCGAGCACTCCACCACCCTTGCCGTCGGCACCCCCGGACGCCTGCTCCTCTCTCGTACCATCTCCACCGGAACCGAGAGCCTCGCCGACGTCCTCACTCGCCCCCTCCGCCCGCGCGATCCCGAGGCCCAGCCCGTCACGCTCCCCCACGACGCCGCCCGCCTCCTCTTCCTCTCCGTCGGCGTCCCCTCCCCCGACGCCACCATCCCGCTCTACCCCACCCTCGGCGGCTCCTCCCTGCTGCCCCACCTCCAGCCCGTCCTCCAGCGCCTCTCCATCGAGATCAAGCAGTCCCTCCGCTTCGGTCTCCCCGAGGCGCAGCGCGCCAGGGTCCGCCTGCGCCTGGCCGGCCCCGGCGCCGCCGTCCCCGGCCTGGGCGAGTCCATCTCCCGCCTCTCCGGTTTCCCCTTCGAGTCCGCCCACGACGAGGCCGCCCCACCCGACGCCCTCGACTCGAGCACCGGCGGCGCCATCGCGGCCCTGGTTCGCTGCCCAGCCCTCACCCTCGCCCTCATGCCCACCCTGGCCCGCCAGGCCTTCCGCCTGCGTCGCTCACGCAAGGCCCTTCTCGTCGGCGCGGCCATCGCCCTCGCCTACGTCGGCTACGAAACCATCGACTCTTCCCTCGCCCTCGGCGCCGCACGCACACGCCTCGACGCGCTCAACTCCACCCTCCAGAGCAACGAGGGCCCCCTCGCCGTCCGCCGCCAGGCTCTCAGCGCCCACCAGCAACTCGCCGAAACCGAGCAGCGCATCCGCAGGGTGCTCGGCGAGTCCCCCGACTGGGCCGCCGTCATGGACGCGATCGCCGAGCACACCCCCGCCCAGATCCGCTTCCAGACCATCGAGATGCGCCGCGACACCACCCCCGCCGGCGCGTCATCCCCCGCCGCGCTCTCCATCCGCGCCTACTCCCGCTTCGACGAGGTCCGCGACCCCGCGCCGCTCATCCACACCTACGTCGGAACCCTCGAGTCCATGCCCATCATCTCCTCCGTGCGGCTCGGCCCGACCCAGCGCATCGCCATCGCCGGGCACGACGCCCAGGTCTTCGACCTCACCGTCACCCCCGTGGCCATCCCGCCCCGCACCGCCGCCGCGCCCCGCGCCATCACCGCCCACCCCACGGAGGCCCAGTGAGCGACGCCAAGCCCAACGACAACCGACGCATCGCCTGCGAGTTCCTCATCGCCGCGGCCGTCTGCGGCTCGGCCTACTACTTCCTCGCCGACTCCGCCGGCGCCCGCCTGGCCAAGGTCCGCGCCGAGGTCGCCGAGGCCCTCGTCAAGGAGTCCGCCCGCGCGGGCGTCGGCAACCTGACCGACGCCCAGGTGCAGGACCTCCGCCACACAACCGCCGCCCGCGTCGCCGACATCCGCGCCCGCAGCGAGCCCGCCTCCGACGAGGCCGTCATGTTCGCGCGCGTCTCCGAGCTCGCCCTCGCCCATTCTCTTCGCGTGGACGTCCTCAGCCCCGCCCGCTCGAGCGTCTCCGGCGGCGCCGCGCCCAACCTGCCGCCGGGCGTCCACGCGGGCACCCCCGCCGCCGCGCCCCCGCCGGGCTCCGACCCCGCCGGGCCCGCCCCCAGAGATTCCTCGGTCATCTACTCCATCACGCTCATCGGGCCCTACTCGGGCATCTCCGCCTTCCTCGCCGAACTCCCGGAGCACGCGGGCTACTCGACCCTTCGCTCCCTGCGGCTCTCCCAGCCCGACATCGCCCGCCCCGACCAGCTCCACGCCGCCTCGAGACCGAGCACTTCGCCTTCGACGTCTCCGCCTTCAAGCTCCCCGCCCCACGCCCGGCCTCCCCCGTCCGCCCGACCACCACCACCCAGGCCCCCGACTGATCCAGAGCCCGCCATGCTCAACCTCGACTCCAGAAGCCGGTCGAAACTCGTGTGGGTCGCCACGCTCCTCTCCCCCGTCGTCGCGGTGCAGGGCGTTCGCGTCCTCACCGGCGCGGCACCGGCATCCGCCAGCGCGGCCACATCCTCCGCCGGCGCGCCCGACATGCCCGCGCTCCCCGCGCCCGCGGGCGCCAAGGCGCTCACCCCCGCCCAGGCCGAGGCTCTAAGGTGGCTCGACGCCCGCCCCGACACCGCCATGCGGCGCTCGCCGATGGATCGACCCGACCAGGCCCCGTCCGTTGACGCCGACCCCCGGCCCAGCGTGGACCCAACCCCCCACCCGGAGATCCCCGCGGCCACCGACAGCGCGCCGCGCGACCTCATCCTCACCGGCATCATCGACGGCGGCCCCGACGCCGCCCTCTGCGCCATCAACAACCGCATCCGGCGCATCGGCGAGGAGGTCTGGCCCGGCTGGACCATCGCCCGCATCGACGGCCGCCACCGCCTGGTCGTGCTCGCCGGACCCCAGGGCCGCTCCGCCCTGCTCTCCCCCCCGACACCCTCGGCCGAGCGCTCCGACGATTGACCATTCCAAAAAAAGCAACGCCCCGGGAGAAACTCCCGGGGCGTTGAGTAGGGACTCGATCGTGAGCGTCGGGCCAGGCCCCTCGGCTCGGATCAACTCCGACCGTCACAACCGATTACGGGCAGCCCGTGAACCAGCTGTTCAGGTAGTCGAAGATGTCCTGCGTGTTGACGCCACCGTCGCGGTTGAAGTCGGCGGTGCAGGAGGGGGTGCTGTTGATGGGGCCGGGAACCGTCAGGTTGTCCGCGGCGATCAGGAACGAGAAGTCGTTCCCGACGGAAGCCCAGCCGTTGCAGATCTGGGCCGAGGTGCAGCCGTGAGCGGCGGCGTAGTCGTCCAGGGTCGTGGCGGTGAGGACCTTGCCGGCGTTCCAGCGGATCAGGCAGGTGCGGGCGCAGTCGGCGTTGTAGCAGAAGAACGCACGCTCGTTGATGGAGAAGGTGTAGCGCACGCCGGCCGAGATCCAGTACTGACGGCCGCCCGGGAGGACGATGTTCAGGTCGTGGAACTCGAGCTTGAACGCGTTGACGGTCTTGCCGTCCATGAACGCGCTGTAGCCCAGCGGGATGATCTTGGTCGCGATGTACTGCTGGCCGGTCAGGGGAACGCCGAACCGGGCGTAGGAGGGCTTGTTGCAGTCGTTGGCGTAGAGCTCGAAGATGCCCTCGAACGTCGGGCAGTTGGTCAGGATGCACGCCTCCACGTAGCAGATGCGGTGATCGCCGCAGCCGGGGATGACGAAGTCATCGGCCGAGCGGGTCTCGATCGCGCTCAGCGCGGCCGGGGCGAACTTGGACGTGGAGCCCACGTCCTCGGCCGCGACCTGACGACGGCCGGCGCCGTTGTCGATGAGGATCTTGCACGGCGTCGTGCAGATCTGGAAGGCCAGATCGGTGCAGCCGATGCAGCAGTCATCCACCACCGAGTGCCAGCCCAGCGGGCCGCAGCCGGCGGGGAAGTTGAACTGGTTGTAGTTCGGCGTGGGCAGACCATCGACCTTGATGGCCGGCTTGCCCTTGATCGGGCCGGCGGACGTGCCCCAGTAGGTCACGTCGAACATCTGCATCGACGGGCCGAGGCCGTCGGTCTGGCCGTACACGCTCAGCCAGTAGTTGCCGCCCTTGAGGACGACGTTGCGGTTGAGGATCGTCGCCTGGTTGGCAACGCTCCACGTGGCCGTCACGACGCGCAGCGGGCGCCCGTCGAACGCCGTGCCCAGCGGCGCGCCGTCCGGGTCAACAACCGTCGGGTTGTCGAACGTGTACAGCAGCGTGTCGGGGCACCCGTTGCAGTCCGACCAGATCTCGGCCTTCGGCTTCACCAGACCCTGGAAGGTCGTGGTCGCGAGGGTCGCGCTGATCGTCTGCAGGTCGTACACAAAGCCGGGGCACAGATAGAAGTCATCCGCCGCCTTGGCCCCGTTCGGCACAGCGCCGCCCAGGTGCGAGACCTGGCCGTCGCGGCGATCGAACGCGCCGTTGTCCCAGGTGCAGACGCACCCGGAGTTGCCGAAGATATCGGCGTTCTCGATAATGTTGCCCACGGCCTGCTTCGCGCTCGACGGAGCAAGGACGGGGGCGACTTCCGCCTGGACGCTCTTGAGAGCGACGGCCTTGTCCGCCGCCGAAGCGACAGAACCCGCCACGAGGGCGGTGGCGCAGGCCACGGTCATCAGGTTACACATACGGACCATCTGGAAACCTCCTTCAAACAGAGAACAACTGGATCCAACCCACGTGCATTGATTCGCGTGGTGGCGGGCACACGCCCACCCTTTTTTCTAGCGTGCTCAAACACCAACCCACGAGGAACGTGTTCGCTCGCACGCCTGTGGTCGGTACGACTCGACAACTTGCCTGAACCAACCGCTGGGGTGTGAACCCAGTTGGGCGTCTTGGCCCGATCAGAGCGTCATGGCTCTTGACCCGCTCGTAAATTGCTCCGGAGCAGAATGGTTGTATCACAACCCTGAACCGGGTGCAAGCCCTTTTTGTCAGAAATTCCGTTCCAACCAGCACTTGCGCTCACTTCGACACCTCCCGGTCCTTCCCAAGTTCCCACAAACAACGCATCTTCACATCGCGACTCGGGCCTTCCCCGGTTCTGTGTTCGTAACTCTTGACTCCACCAACACCTTGCGCATCACGCCCGCTCCCTCGCTCCGATCCTCGCCCGCGCTCCACTCAAACTCGCACTTCACCCCGAACGCGTCCTCAAACAGCTTGCTCTTCCGCACCGCGCCCCAAACATCCACCGAAGGTTCTCCCTCCGCACCGACCGAGAACACCACGACGCCTCGCCCGAACGACAACGACACCGATCGAACACTCTGCATGTGTGTTCGGTCCAACCCGTCGGCGACCCGGAGGATGCCGGAAAGTCCGCAAACCAGCGCACGATCGTCAACCGACAATGACCCGAATGGGCGGTGTCGCGTTTTCGGCCCCGCCGCCCTGTGGTACCGCGCCACGTTCGCGATCACCCGCACCTGCCGCGTCGTCAGCCCCGCCAGGTCCGCGTGCACGATCAGGTGGTACGAGTGCTTGTGGTGCTGCGCGTAGTTGATCAGGTACCCGACGTCGTGCAGAATCGCCGCCGCCTCCAGCAACATCCGCGCCTCATCGTCCAGCCGCATCCCCGCTCCCAGCCCCACCGCCTCCCCCGCGCTGCGCATCTGGTCGAAGATCGAGAGAGCCAGCCCCGCCACGTGCCTCGAGTGGGCCGCCTCGTACGCGCACGCCTTCGCCAGGCGTCTCACCGAACGCATCGGGTCCGGGCGCGCCTCCCGCCCCTCGCCCCTCCGCTCCCCAACCATCGCCAGCAGGATCCCGTCGCGAATCCCCCCATCGTGCACCCGCACCCGGTTCGCGTCCAACCACCTCATCACCCCGTCCGCGATCGCCAGCCCCGCCACGATGATGTCCGCCCGGTCTGCCGAAAGCCCCGGCACCCGCGTCCGCTCTTTCGCCGGCTGCTTCCGCAGGTCCTCCAGCAGATCCCTCCGGTCCGCCCGCCCCACCTCCAGCCCCTGCACGCCCGCGCCGAACAGCCCATCCGCCGACCGCCCGAGCTCCCGCTGCAGAACCATCGCCCCCAGCGTCGTGAACGTCCCCCCCGTGCCGATCACCACCCGCGCCGTCGGCGGCGGCCGGCCCACGCACGCCGCCAGCGTCCCCTTGATGTGCCGACGCATCTCGCCGAACCGCTTCTTCGCGCACGCCCCCGCCCCCCCGAACATCTCCCTCAGCCGCACCGCGCCCAGCTCCAGCGTGTACACCCGCTCGATCAACGCCCCGCCCGACGCGCTCCCCGGGGCGCTGAGCACGATCTCCGTGCTCCCCCCCCCGATGTCCACCACCGCCCCGGGCGTCGCCGAAAGATCGAACGCCCGCGCCGCCGACCGATACGCCAGCACCGCCTCCTCCTCCCCGGATATCACCCGCAGGTCCAGCCCCGCCCGCGACCGGATCGCCCCCCCCAGCGCCGCCGTGTTCTTCGCGTCGCCCGCCGCCGGCGTCCCCCCCACCCGCACCTCCCCCGCCCCATACCCCAGGGCGATCGTCCTCATCCGCGCCACCGCCACCGCCGTGTGCTCGATCGCCCCCGCATCCAGCCGCCCCGTCTCCCCCAGCCCCTTCCCCAGCCGCGTGATCTCCTTCTCGTCGTCGAGCACCCGGTACGACCCGTCCGCGTTCGCCTCCGCCACGATCAGCCGCACGCTGTTGGTCCCCACGTCGATCGCCGCCAGCCGACACGACTCTCCCGAGGCACGCCCGCCGGCCCGATCCGCCCCCGCCCCCGCGTGCGTCCCGTTCAATCCCGCGGGCTTTGCCTCCACGAACCCCGTCGCCACGCCCGCGCTCTTTTCTTCCCCCTTCCCCC
>CALMPG010000083.1 GCA_937871915.1 uncultured Phycisphaerales bacterium | reverse complement strand
CCACGACTCGCCGCGCCGGCGCGCATCGTCGGCCTGCGCCGCCCGGGCGCGGGCCTGCTCGGTGTCACGCACCACGATGGCGTTGATGGCCGGATTGAGCTTCTCGGCCCGGGCCAGCAGATGGTCGAGCAGCTCGACCGACCCGACGCGACCAGCGCCGAGGTCCGACAGCAGCGCCGTCGCCGTGCGGTAACCCAGATCCATGACGTCTTCTCCCCAAAGCCTGCGACCTACGAGCTGAGCACGACCTCGTGCAGGATGGCGGCGTAGTGGCAGCTCGCCGCGGCCAGCACGAAACCATGCCAGATCGCGTTCTGAAACGGCAACCGGCTCCAGAGATGGAAGACCACGCCCAGGCTGTAGAGACCGCCGCCCACGACCAGCAGCACGAAGCCGTCCGTCGATATCCCTGCCAGCAGCGGCTCGATCGCCGCCACGACGCGATCCAGGAGCACCCGCGCCCGCTTCCCCTTCGGGCTCGCCTCCCGCAACCGCTCCACCAGGACCGTGTCGTCGTTGATCCTCCCCAGCATCGTCTGCACCCCCGCCAGCATCGCCGGCCCCGCCGCCCGACGCCCCTTCTCCAGGCACAGCGCGCCGATCTCCATCGTGTACCGCAGCCGCTTGAGTTCCAGCCGGAGCTCGTGCAGCCGCCCGATCTGGCGCAGGTCCGCCCCCGACGCCTCGCCCACGCGCTCCACCCCGCGCTCCAGCTCGCCCCGCACCACCTCCCCGAACGTCCGCCCCCCGCCGTCGCCCAGTCTCTCGACCAGCCGCCGCGTCCTCGCCCTCATCTCGCCCGCCGTCCACTTCCTCGCCAGCTCCCCAACCCCCTCCATCGCCTCCCGACGCGCCGCCCGCGCCCCCCTCGCAAGCCCCCGGAGCATCCGCCCGGCCTCGCCACCAAACCGCTTCGCCGCCCCCGCCAGCAGCGCGCCCTGCACATCCAGATCTCGCACGCCCCCCGCCGCGCGCCGAATCCGGCGCAACAGCTTCTCCGCTTTTCGTGCGTCCCGCTCTTCCACCACCCCCGCGAACACCCGCAGCGCGCCCGCCGCCCTCCTCGTCGCCACACGCAGCCCATGCACCGCCTTCTCCGAGTCCTTGACCCTGCCGCCCGAGCGCCCCGCGGCCCTCAGCCACCCGCCCACGTCCGCCAGGCGCGCCGCCACCACCACCGCCGCCGCCTCGCGAGCGGGCGTGTCCGAACCCACACCCCCAGGTGT
Source organism: uncultured Phycisphaerales bacterium (assembly GCA_937871915.1). GTDB lineage: Bacteria > Planctomycetota > Phycisphaerae > Phycisphaerales > UBA1924 > UBA4658. The sequence continues at coordinate 1,719 of CALMPG010000083.1, read as the reverse complement.
GCGCCGCCTGCCGCCCATGTCGTCCCTCGATCAGCGTTGCCCAACCCGGCCGCGCGATCATACTGAGCGCCATTGAACACCTCCGCCCTCCGCGCCGTGTCCATACGCAATCTTCACAAACTCCGCCTCGCCCGCAACCCCATCTGGCCCCTCAGATACCCTTGTTCGGCCCCGGTTCATCCCGAACTTGCCCCAACTCCCCCCGGATTCCCCATGTCCCCCGACATCATCGACCTCCGCTCCGACACCGTCACCCGCCCCACCCCCGCCATGCGTCAGGCCATGGCCAGCGCCGAAGTCGGCGACGACGTCCTCGGCGACGACCCCACCGTCATCGCCCTCCAGGAGCGCATCGCCCACATCATGGGCAAGGAGGCCGCCTGCTTCGTCCCCAGCGGCACCATGGCCAACCAGACCGCCATCCGCGCCCACACCGAGCCCGGCGATGAAGTCATCGCCCATCTCGACAGCCACATCATCCACTACGAAACCGGCGCCCCCGCCGCGCTCTCCGGAGTCATGATCCGCCCCCTCTCGGGCGCCGCCGGCCTCTTCGACGCCCCCGACGTCGAGCACGCCCTCCGCCCCGACAACTGCCACTCCCCGCGCTCCCGCCTGCTCATCGTCGAAAACACCCACAACCGCGGCGGGGGCAGCATCTGGCCCATCGATCAACTCACGCGCGTCACCTCACTCGCGAGGTCCAAGGGCCTGCGCGTCCACCTCGACGGCGCCCGCCTCTGGAACGCCTGCGCCGCCACCGGCCTCAAACCCGCCGACTACGCCCGGCACTTCGACACTATCTCCTGCTGCTTCTCCAAGGGCCTCGGCGCACCCGCCGGCTCCGCCGTCTGCGGCGACAAACCCACCATCGCCCGCGTCCACCGCTTCCGAAAAATGTTCGGCGGCACCATGCGCCAGTCCGGCGTCCTCGCCGCGGCCGCCCTCCACGCCCTCGAACACCACCGCGACCGCCTCACCGACGATCACGCAAACGCCCAGCGCCTCGCCAAGGGCCTGCGCACCATCCCCGGCCTCACCACGCCCCTCCCCGTCGAGACCAACATGGTCTTCTTCGACATCGACCCAAAGCTCGGCACCGGCGCCCAGTTTGCCGCCAAACTCAAAGCCCGCAACGTCTGGCTCTTCGACACCGCCCCCCAGCGCCTCCGCGCCGTCTGCCACCTCGACGTCACGACCGCCCAGATCGACCACGCCATCGACATCATCGCTCAAGCCGCCGGCGCCCACCGCCCCCAGCCCGCCACCGCCCACTGATCAACAACCCACACTCGGCACTCGGCACTCCCCCCTCACCCCGTCCCATCACTGCTCGGTCGCCGATTCGGCCCCGCCACCAGCTCCACCGTCTCCACCGGCGTCACCGCCCGCTGCTTGTACCTGTGCACGAACCACTGCGGGTCCCGCTTGTACTCGCGGCACACCGCGAAACTGCACGGCCGCCCGCACTCCGGGCATCGGTCCCCGTCGCTCAGCCCCTCCATCGAGTACCCGCAGTAGATGCAGAACGGATCGCGCCGGTACGCCGTCGCCGACTTGCGCAGCCACACCAGCAGCGAGATCGCCCCCGCCACCACCACCCCGCCGAGCTTGAAGATCAACCCCCCGAAACTCACCACGAACATCCCGCGGTGGAACATCACCAGCCACACAAACCCCGCCGCCCGCAGCACCAGACCGCCCCCTAACGCCCACCAC
>CALMPG010000082.1 GCA_937871915.1 uncultured Phycisphaerales bacterium | reverse complement strand
GCGGGGGGCAAGGAGTTCACCGTAGGCCCGGCGGCCGCGAGCGGCGGCGCCAGCCTCAGCGGCGGGCGTGGCTCCGCCTTCGGCGCGGTCCTCGGCGCCATCCTCGTGCAACTCATCAACAACGGCATGCTCATCCTCGACATCGACCAGTCCTACAACCAGATCGTCATGGGCCTGGCCATCATCATCGCCGTGGTGGTGGACCAGGCCAAGACGCGCCTGTCGAAGTAACGCGCACCACCGGGCTATTCGGCGCTTCCCGCCTGGGTCAGTCGCCGTCCGGCGGGCCTGCCGATCCAGCTCGCGCACGTGGCCAGCAACGAGGCCTTGTCGATCGGCTTGGTCGAATAGTCGTCGCACCCGGCGGCCACGCACCTGCGACGGTCCTCGGTCATCGCGTGGGCCGTGAGCGCCACGATCGGCATGGCCGATCCGCGCTCGCGCAGCGTGCGGGCGAGCGTGTACCCGTCCATCTCCGGCATCTGCATGTCGCTCACCAGCAGGTCGAACGGCCGGCCCGCCGACTCGGCCATCTCGATCTTCATGAGCGCGACCTTGCCGTCCTCCGCCACCTCGACCTCCGCGCCGGCCTTCCGGAGGTGGAACGCGATCAGACGCTGGTTGTCCGGGCCGTCCTCCGCAAGAAGGATGCGCCCTCGAAGAAAGACCGCCTCCGCCGGCGCGCTGGCCGCCGGACCGGTCCGCACCGAGTCCAGATTCGTGACCAGCGCGGCCCCGGCGACCGGCTCGAGCGGGATGACCAGGCGGAAGCACGAGCCCCCGCCCGGCTCGGAACGGATGAGCTTGACGTCGCCCCCCATCAGGTTGGCCAGGCGGCGGCTGATCACCAGCCCCAGGCCCGTGCCTCCGAACTTCCGGGTGACGGTCGAGTCGCCCTGCCCGAACGGCGCGAACAGGCGCGCCGCCGCTTCCTCGGTCATGCCGATCCCCGTGTCCTCCACGTCGAACACCAGGCGCGAAGCGCCCGCGAACTCCCGGACCGACGCGCTGACGCCCACCACGCCGAACTCCGTGAACTTGATCGCGTTGCCCACGAGGTTCATCAGGATCTGCCGCACGCGGGTCGGATCGCTGAGCACCCACTCGGGAACCGGCGTGCCCAGGGCGATCCGGAGCTCGAGGTTCTTCCCCGCGGCCTTGGCCCGCATCAGGCTCTCCACGCCGGAGAGGAGCTTGGGCACGCACGTCTCGATGTGCTCGACCGACATCCTGTCGGCCTCGATCTTCGAGAGATCCAGCACATCGTTGATCACCGTCATCAGGTGCCGCCCCGCGTTGCGGATCGTGTCCACGGCCTCCACGCGATGGCGGGGAATCGTCCCGAGATTCTTGTCCTCCATGAGCAGGTCGGAGTAGCCGAGGATCGCCGTCAGGGGCGTCCGGATCTCGTGGCTCATGTTCGCCAGGAACTCGCTCTTGGCCCGACTGGCCGACTCGGCCGCGCCCAGGGCCGCGGCCAGCTCCGCGCCGCGCCGATGCTCCTCGGTCACGTTCTGCAGCGCCCCGTACAGACGCATGGACCCGTCGGGCCGGCGCTCGCCCTTGCCCCGGCCCCGGACCCACAGCTTCCGCCCCTTGGCGCTCACGAAGGGCACCGTGAAGTCGAAGGGCTCGCCGGTCGCGGCCGTCCGCCGCACCAGGTCCACCACGACCTGCCGCGCGTGCTCGGGGTAGTAGGTGAGCCCCGTCTCCAGCGTCGGCACGAACGTCGTGGGAAGGTCGTAGATGTTGTACATCTCCTCCGTCCAGGTCAGCTCGCCCGTGGCCGGGTCGAGCTGCCATCCGCCCACGCCGGCGATGCTCCCCATCTCCTGCCCGACCTGCAGCGCCTGCCGCAACGCCTCCTCCACGCGCTTGCGCTCCGTGACATCCACGCTCACCGACGCGTACGCGACGACGCCGCCGCCCTTGCCTCGCACCGGCGCGATGGTGGTGTCAACCCAGTAGAGCGAGCCGCCCGCGGCCCGATTGCAGATCTCGTCCCGCCAGATGCTCCCCGCGCTGATCGTCCTCCACATCCGCTCGTAGAACGCCCTGGGGTGATGCCCCGAGGAGACCACCCGGTAGGTCTTGCCGAGCAGCTCCGCGCGCGCGTAGCCGCTGAGGCGGCAGAACGCATCGTTGACCCGCGTGATCGTCCCCGCCGTGTCGGTCACGGCGAAGACCACGCTCTGCTCCATCGCCGCCAGCAGGCCCTCGGGCGTCACCCCGGGCGCCAACGCGAGGCGATCGTCGGGTCGGTCGGGGTCCGTCGTGCTCATGGACGCTCCAGGGTGCTCAACAGGCCTTCCCGCGGCCGCGCGGCACCACCCACCCTCTCTCTATGTTCTTCCTCGCCCGCTCTTGCAATCGATCATCGGCGGCCCGGCCCGTCCACGTTCTCAATACGCGGGCAAGAACCGAAAATATACCATATAACAAGGTCCATAGAAGTGTAAAATCGCGGGAACCAGCCGGCGGCGGCCCGCACTCTATCCGGGCCAAGCGCCTGTGTCTCCCCGCGCGAGCGCGCCCTCGCATCGGGCCCCGGCCTCAAAGCAACCGCCGGCATTGTCCGTTTTTCCGCGATCCTCCGCGCCCGTCGGCGCAACTCCGACTCGCCACGCCGGGCAGCCGCCGGATGCTCGGACGGTGCATCCGCGCGCCCGTCGCAGCGGGATTGCCCTACAACTCGGACGCATGTTCATCCCGGCCGAACCCATCCCCACCGCCTTCCTGCTCGGCGTGCTCGGCCTGCTGCTCCTCGCGAGCGTGATGCTCAAGCCCGTGCTCGACCGGGTGGGCGTTCCCGTCGCGCTGCTGTTCCTCGGTCTGGGGATGGTCGCCGGCTCGGACGGGTTCGGGTGGGTCGCGTTCGACGACTTCCACCTGGCCTTTCGCCTCGGGCACGTGGCGCTCATCCTCATCCTGCTCGACGGCGGGCTCAACACGCCCCTCAGGGCCGTGCGCCGGGCCATCGTGCCGGCGGGGATCCTGGCCACCGCCGGCGTCGCCCTCACCGCGGCCCTCACCGCGCTGGGGGCCCGGGCCCTCGGGCTGGCCTGGAGCGAGGCCCTGCTCCTGGGCGCGGTGGTCTCCTCCACCGACGCCGCGGCCGTCTTCGCGGTGCTGCGGGGCAGCGGCCTCACGCTCCGGCCGCGCGTCGGGTCCATCCTGGAAATCGAGTCCGGCCTCAACGACCCGATGGCCGTCATCCTCACCATCGCGGTCACCACCGCGCTGCTCACCGGGTCGATCAACGGCTGGGCCCTGGTGTGGGGCGTGCCGCTGCAACTGCTCATCGGCGCGGCCGCGGGAATCGGCCTGGCCTGGCTGGCCCGCTGGACGCTGGGCCGATTCCCGCTCGCCACGGCCGGGCTCTACCCGGTGCTCACATTGGCCACGGGGCTGGTGGCCTTCGGCCTGGCGACCGTGGCGCAGGGAAGCGGCTTCCTCGCGGTGTACATCGCCGGAATTGTGCTCGGCAACGGGCCCCTGCCCAACCGTTCCGGCCTCGTCCGCGTGCACGATGCGCTGGCGTGGCTCTGCCAGATCGGTATGTTCCTCATGCTCGGGCTGCTGGTGCTCCCCTCCAGGTTGCCGGCCGTCGCCGGCGTCGGGCTGGCCATCGCCGTTCTGCTCACGCTCATCGCGCGCCCGCTGGCCGTGGCGGCGTGCCTGCTCCCGCTGCGATTGCCCCGGCGCGAGGTGCTCTACACCGGCTGGGTCGGCCTGCGCGGCGCGGTGCCGATCATCCTGGCGACGATCCCGGTGCTCGCGGAACTGCCGGGCTCGCGCCGCGTGTTCGACATCGTGTTCTTCGTCGTGGTGATCAACGCCCTCGTGCCCGGCTCGACGATCGGGCGACTGGCCCGCCGGATGAACCTCCACGTCGACCAGACGCCCACGCCGCGGGCGGTGCTCGAGATCAACGCCCTGCGCCCGCTCGACGCGGACCTGATCTCCTTCTGCATCGACCCGTCGCTGGCGGTCGCCGGGGCGACCCTCGCCCAGATCGCCTTCCCCCCCGGGGCCGCGGCGGTCATGCTGGTCCGCGGCGATAGCCTCCTGCCCTGCCGCGGCGACACGCGTCTGAACGCGGGCGACCACGTCTACATCTTCTGTCCGCCCGCGGATCGCCCGTTCATCGAGCTCCTCTTCGGCCGGCCCCAGCAGATAGAAGTCTGAGGCGCGCGGACCTGTCTCCCCCGAGGGGCACACGGTGATGCTGTATGAAGTTCATCAATAGGGCAGACACCGGTGTTCCCGCGGCGGCCGCGGCTCCGCCTTCGGAGCGGTCCTCGGCGCCATCCTCGTGCAACTCATCAACAACGGCATGGCGGGTGGCCGGGATCACACCGCGACGTGCCATGGGTCGCGGGCATGACACTCGGGTCGCTTGCGAGAAACCGACGCCCGGCCGTCGCCATGCTCGTGCCCAAAGCAAGCCCCGCGACCCGTGCATGAGCGCACGAGGCCGTGAGTTCACCGCGCACGCCGCACGGGTCGCCGGGCTCGCTTCGCACAGCACCGCGCCGGTGATCTGACCACCCCCGCGAGCAGGCCAGCCTTCGACACATTTCGGCGACGCGTGGCACGCCCCCTCAGGAATCCGGCCATCTGCCCAGCAACGCAATCCCCCGCCCCCTCATACGTTTGTCCTCCATGCTCGCCAAACTCCTCATCACTGTCCTCTGCTGGCTTCCCACTCTGCTCGCCTTGGAGGCCCCGCCCCCGGCAACCGACCCCGCGCCGACCCCCGCACTCGCCATCACCAAAGCCGCAACCCCCTCCACCCCCAAGCGCATGGAGTGGACCATCGACGGCGTCAAGCGCGAGGGCACGATCTATCTCCCTCCAACCGCCACGGCCAAGGAGCCCCCCTCCGCACCCGTCGTCTTCGGCTTCCACGGCCACGGCGGCAACTCGCGCAACGCGGCCCGCTCCTTCCGCATGCACGAAGAGTGGCCCGAGGCCATCGTCGTCTACCTCCAGGGTCTCCCCACTCCCGGCCAACTCACGGACCCAAAGGGCGAGCGAAACGGATGGCAGAAAGCCGTCGGTGATCAGTCCGACCGCGACCTCAAGTTCTTCGACGCGGTCCTCGCCGACCTCAAGAAAACCTACAAAGTCGATGACACCCGCATCTACGCCACCGGCCACTCCAACGGCGGCGCATTCACCTATCTCCTTTGGTCCGCCCGCCCCGACGTCTTCGCCGCCCTCGCCCCCTCCGCCGCGGGCGGCAACTTGCAGATCATGACCAGCCTCAAACCCAAGCCCGCCATGCACATCGCCGGCCGCAACGACCCGCTCGTCAAGTTCTCCCTCCAGCAGCGCTGCATGGACCAGGTCAAGAGGATCAACGGCTGCGAAAAAGAAGGCGAGCAGTGGGGGGGCAACAAGGACTGCACCCTCTTCAAGTCCACCACAGCCACGCCCTTCGTCGCCATGATCGACGACTCCACCCACGCCTTCAACAAGAACGCCCCGCGCCTCATCGTCAAGTTCTTCAAGGAACACGCCAACGCTCGGAAGATGGACCCGCCGGGTTCATCTCGCTCCAAGAAGATCGAATCAGAGCATATCTCGCCGGCCAGCAACTGAGATCGCATGCGCAGCTCAATCGCTCCCTATGCCGGGTACGCCTGCTGCACGATCTTTGAACGCGAGCGGAGGAAGTTCGCCAGTTCAGCGTGACCCCGTTGTCTCGCAATCTCGTACGCGTTGGTCTTGAACTTCATGCTCTGCAGTTCGATGATCGCGCCGCTCTCCACGAGCAGCTTCGCCGCCTCAGTCTGTCCGACAAACGCCGCGTTCATGAGCGGAGACATCGTCGAAGCCGGCCAATGGTTCACGTTTGCGCCATGCTTGATGAGCAAACGCATCACCTCGATGTCGCCCGCACACGTCGCGGCGACCAGCGGCGAGAGTCCCCGGTCGTTCGGATCGGGTGCATCGGGCTGCATGTCACAATCCGGCTTGGCCCCGGCGTCCAGCAGCACTCGGATCATTTCCAGATTGCGTTGCTTCATCGCTGTGACCAAGCACATCCACTGCGGGCCCCCCGGCTTGCCGAACGGCCTGTTGACATCCGCGCCCGCCAACAACAGACGACGCACCAGTTGCGTCTTTCCCCTCACCACGGCGACGTGCAGTGCCGTCATGCCAGCGTGCGCGTCTCCAAGGTTCACGTCGGGCTTCCGATCAAGAATGGCGATCACCGCCCGGTCCAGATCTTGGGCGATGGCCATCGAAAGCATGGGCGCACCCGTGGAAGTATCGTTGACGTCGATCGCGATCCCCTTGGACAGGCCGTCGACGAGAGCCGCCTCGTTCTTGGACGCGATGGCGTGCAGCGCGATCTGGGTCGCAGTGAGTTCTCGCGGCGGGGCCGAGCGGCCGCCCGGGCGTCCGAACAGTCTGGAGAAAAGTCCCATGGCGAGCGAGCGTAGGTCGAAGCTCGCGACTCTTGTCTCGCTCCCTTGATGTCCCAGGTAGGGCCGTGCGAAGCCAGCCCCCACACCCGCCGTACAATCGCCAGCCGCGAAGGCCCTTCTTTGCGGGCCGCGGCCACCGTTGCCGCGTACCCACACAACCCCAGGAGCCCATCCCCATGTTGAATCGCCTCATCCCCGCCCTCGCGGTCGCCGTCCTCGCCACCTCCGCCATCGCTACCGCGACCCCCGCGCCCAAAAAGACCTACGAGTTCGGCGTCATCGCCAAGAGCCAGTCCAACCCCGTCTTCCAGGCCGCCCGCACCGGCGCCATGGACGCGGCCGCCGAACTCTCCAAGAAGTACGGCGTCGAGGTCAAGATCAACTGGCGCACCCCCAACAACGAGGACGCCCAGCAGCAGGCCCAGTTCCTCGAGCAGCTCGCCTCGCAGGGCGTTGACGGAATCTCCGTCTCCTGCTCCGACGGCAAGGTCCTCAAGGGCGCCATCGACTCCGCCGTCGGCAAGGGCGTCGAGGTCGTCACCTTCGATTCCGACTCCCCCGATTCCAAGCGCTTCGCCTACTACGGCGTCAACGATGAGGAGGCCGGGCGCGAGATCATGCGCCAGCTCGCCAAGGCCATGGGCGACAAGGGCACCGTCGCCATCCTCGCCGGAAACCAGAACGCCACCAACCTCCAGTCTCGCGTCCGCGGCGTGAAAGAGGAAGCCGCCAGGCACCCCAACATCAAGATCAAGGACACCTACTACCACGCCGAGACCGCCGCCGAGGCCGCGGCCAAGGTCCAGCAGGTCCAGGGCGCCAACCCCGAGATCGGCGGCTGGGCCATGGTCGGCGGGTGGCCGCTCTTCACCAAAAACGCCCTCGACGGCGTCGCCGACAAGGCCAAGGTCGTCTCCATGGACCACCTCCCCGAAGAACTCGGCTACGTCAAGAGCGGCCAGGTCCAGGCCCTTATCGGCCAGGATTGCTACGGCTGGGGCCACGAGACCGTCATGATGCTCTTCAACAAGGTCCACAACAACAAGAAGCCCGAGAAGGTCATCAACAACTTCGAGCTCCAGATCGTCACCAAGGACAACGTTGACAAGTACGTCGGCATCTGGGAAAAGTGGCTCGGCAAGAAGTAACCCAAGTCGTATCTACGAGCCCTCCGCGTAAGCGGAGGCCGAATACCAACCCCCACGCGGGCGACCCAGAGTCGCCCGCGTTTTTCGTTTCCTGTATGATCTCCCTCCCCTGCTCCCCTGCTCCCCTGCTCCCCTGCTCCCCCGCTCCCCATGCCCCCCCTCCTCACCGCCACCTCCATCTCCAAGCGCTTCGGCCCCACCCAGGCCCTCGACAACGTCACCGTCGAGTTCGCTCCCGGCGAGGTCCACGCCCTCATGGGCGAGAACGGCGCGGGCAAGAGCACCCTCGGCAAGGTCATCGCGGGCCTGCACACCCAGGACGAGGGCGTCGTCACCATCGCCGGCCGCGAACTCAAACCCGGCTCCCTCGAAGACGCCTTCGATGCCGGCATCCGCCTCGTCCACCAGGAACTGGCGCAGTGCCCCAACCTCTCCGTCGCCGAGAACCTCTGCCTCCACGACATCCCGCGCACGCCCCTCGGCCTCGTCGATGACCGCGCCATGGCCGATCGCGCGGCCCGCCTCCTCGCCACGCTCGAACCCACCATCGACGTCCTCGCCCCCCTCGGCGCCCTCTCCCCCGGCCACCGCCAGATCGTCCAGATCGCCGCCAGCCTCGACAACGGTTCCTCCGTGCCACCGACCGTGGCTCCGAGCGGTCGGTGCGGGACGCGCGTCATCGTCTTCGACGAGCCCACCAGTTCCCTCTCCATCGCCGAGGTCGACCGCCTCCTCGCCATCATCCGCCAACTCGCCTCCACCGGCATCACCTGCATCTACGTCTCCCACCGCATGTCCGAGATCTTTGCCGTCTGCGACCGCGTCACCGTCCTCCGCGACGGCAAGTTCGTCGCCACCAGCGTCGTCAAGGACATCAACGAATCCACCCTGGTCGAGCAGATGATCGGCCGCAAGGTCCCCCCGCCCGTCCGCCGCGCCCCCGCCTCCCCCGCGCCAGCGGGGGAGGTGTCCGAGCGCAGCGAGGACGGAGGGGGTCCGCCCGCCCTCGAAGTCCGCAACCTCACCTCCCCCGGCAAGGTTGACAACGTCTCCCTCTCCGTCGCCCCCGGCGAGATCCTCGGCGTCGGCGGCCTCGTCGGCGCGGGCCGCAGCGAACTCCTCGACGCCATCTTCGGCCTCGACGCAAACGCCCGCTGCACGATCATCGTCGGCGGGGTACCCCGACGCTCCGCGGCGGACTCTTCGCGAGGCGAGCCGACCGAGCTCTCCACCCCAACCACCGGCCACCTCGGCCCCCGCGCCTCCATCGCCGCCCACATCGGCTACGTCCCCGAAGACCGAAAACTCCAGGGCCTCTTCTTCCAACTCGGCGTCGGCGAGAACATCGTCGAGCCGTTCATGGCCCGCCTCGCCCGCCTCTTCGGTTTCCGCTCCCCGCGCGCTGAGCACGCCCTCGTCACCGAGCGCCTCCGCGACTTCGAGGTCAAGACCGCAAGCCCCGCCGCGCTTCCCGGCTCCCTCTCCGGCGGCAACCAGCAAAAACTCCTCCTCGCCCGCTGGATGGGGCGCGACACCCGCGTCCTCCTCCTCGACGAGCCCACCCGCGGCATCGACGTGGGCACCAAGGCCCAGATCTACAAACTCATCCGAGCCGCCGCCGACCGCGGCATGGCCGTCCTTCTCGTCTCCAGCGAAATGCCCGAACTCCTCGCCCTCAGCGACCGCATCATCGTCCTCAGCGACGGCAAGGCCACGGGCGAACTCAACGGCGACGCGATGACGCAGGCGGGGATTCTCAAACTCGCGACTGTGGGTCACTGATCGCCGCCTCCCCCGCGCCCGCGGGGGAGGTGATCCGAGGCTCTGCGAGGATCGGAGGGGGTGCGTTCATCGCCCGCCCACGCTTCGACTTCGGATTGATGCCATCTCCCAACTCCGCGACCCGTTCCCGCACCGCCGACAGAATCTTCCCAAGCACCGCCCCCTCCTCCCTCGCCAACCACGACGCCGACACACGAAGCGTTCGAATCCCCCGCTCATCAAACCACCGATCCCGCGCCGCGTCGCGCACCTGTCCCCGTTCGTTGTAGTGCCAAGTGCTGTCCGTCTCGACAACCAGCGCCGCCTCGTGGCAATAGAAGTCCGCAATGTACGGCCCGATTGGGTGCTGCCGCCGAAACTTGAACCCACCCAGCCGCCCAGCGCGCAAATGTGACCAAAGCACTCGCTCAGGCGCGGTCATCGAACGACGAAGCTCCTTCGCGCGAACATCCGCGAGGGCAGTCGGTCGAGTCTCCTGTTGCCGCGGCCGTTCCATCGCCGCAGTGTACCAAACTCCACTCCCGCCGCCTCCCCCGCGCCAGCGGGGGAGGTGTCGGAGCGAAGCGACGACGGAGGGGGTAGTCCGATCCGTCCTGACCGTGCCGCCACCCCGCGCTACCCCCTCCGGTCTCGCAAAGCCTCGACCACCTCCCCCGCTCGCGCGGGGGAGGCGGCAATGCCTCGCCCCCGCACCAACAACCGCGCCACCAGCACCATCCCAAGCCCCGGCGCCAGCCACCACTCCACCCGCTCAATGAACCCCATCCAATAACACGGCCCGGCCAGCACGCACGCCCCAACCAGCACCATCAACTTCCGCCGCCCCCGCGTCCCACCAACCCCGCTGTGCCCATCCCGCGTCGGAATCATGCACAGCCACACATACGCCGGAAACACCAGCCCGTAGAACGACATGAAGCAGCGGTACACAACCTCGCCGTTGGTCATCGTCGCGCTGCCGATGGGCACGAGATTCGGACTCGGTCGAAGCACTTTGAGTCCGACCAGCACGCCGATCACGCAGGCACAGATCAGTCCCGTCCTTCCGAGAAGCGAAGTTGCCGGCGCACCCCGAACCACCTCGCCCGAATGCACGAGCACGGAAAAACTCGACTGGCACAGGTACTGCAAGACGACCGCGATGTTGGCGATCGCGACCACCGAATACACGTACCCGCTCAGGACGTTCGGGGCGTACGCCAGTGTAAACAGAATCATCATTGCGAAGAGCACGCCAAAGCCGATCGTGAACGCCAGCACGCCCCCCCGCCGATCGACCGACTGTCTCGCACGGTGAAACGTCAAGTCGAGATACGGGCAGAGCGCGAATCCGAAGACGCACACCGGCCCCAGCCAGATCAAACCGGCCGGGTCGTGCATCGCACCTCGAAGTCCGATCAGTGTTGGTGCGCCTTCAACCCCAAAGTGCCTTCGCATCACAAGAAACCCGGCGAAGAGTCCGCCCGACAACGCCCACACCAGCCCTGCGCTCCACAGCCGCGGGCGATCGCGCGATGCAAGCCAGGACAACAACACCGCGATCCCAACCACGGTCCCGCATCCCGCGATCACTTCCCACGGCAACGGCCCGGTGCTCGGCGTCTGTTTTCCAATCACCCACAGAAGAAAGTAGCAGTGAAATGCCACGGTCACCAGCGAGAACACGCGGCACGCGACGCGATGTGTCTCCACAATCCGCTCGCTCGCCCCGTTCCTCAACACCCACCCCATCGCCCCCGCCCCAATCACATTCGGCACCGCAAACACCACGAACCCCCACACCCCATAGTCCCGCACCAGCAGCACCGGCAGAAACATCCCGATGCACCACGTCCACGAGCACGCCAGATACGCCGCCCACCCGAGCGTGCCCAGCCACGAGGTCTTCCCGGTTGATGTCGAGGTGCCTTCCAAGCCCCGAGTGTAGCGAAATCCTGCCCCACGCTCCCCAAAGCGCCTCTCGCGTCAGCGAGACGTGCGATGCCCATTCCCCCAACTCCCGAAACGTGCACCCATACGCTCCGCCATGCCAGACAACCCCACCCCGCCACGCTACACCTTCACCCTCCTCCGCGCCGGCACCTTCAAGCTCGACGGCGGCTCCATGTTCGGCCTTATCCCCCGCGCCGTCTGGTCCCGTCACGTCCCCACCGACGACAAGGGCCGCATCACCGTCGCCCACAACTGCCTCCTGCTCCAGCGCGAGGGCGAAGCGCCCCCCGGCCACCCCCGCCGCCTCCTCATCGAAGTCGGCACCGGCGACAAGCTCGACCCCAAGATGCAGGAAGTCTTCGACCTCGAGCAGAACCCCCCGGGCCACCCCAACGCCGGCCCCCCCCGCACACCCCGCACCATCCTCGACGCCCTCGCCGAGAAGAACGTCCCGCCCGAGTCCATCGACGCCATCATCTGCTCCCACCTCCACTTCGACCACGCCGGCGCACTCACCCGCCTCCCGCGCCCCGGCGAAAAGCCCACGTGGCTCGTTCCCCCCAATGACATGGGGGGGGACGGCGGCGGCGGCTCCGCCCAAACCGGCGGCAACGTCCTCAGCTTCCCCAACGCCACCATCCACACCCAGCACCGCGAGTGGCACGATGCCATCAACAACCGCTCCGTCATGACCAAATCCTACTACCGCGACCACCTCGCCCCCATCGCCGACCGCCTCCGCCTCACCGACTCCCCCCGCCCCTTCCCCACCGGCTACACCCCAGACCGCGAAGAACTCCCCCGCACCACCATCGAACAGCGCGAGTCCGACCCCTTCGCCCCATCGCCCTCACATCTGAAATCTGAAATCTCAAATCTCAGATCGGGCATCTCCGTCTTCCTCACCCCCGGCCACACCTGGGGCCAGCAAGCCATCAAGTTCACCGACCCCCGCAACCGCACAATCGTCTTCACCCCCGACGTCATGCCCACCATCGCCCACCTCGGCGCGGCGTACAACCTCGCCTACGACGTCGAGCCCTACACCAGCACCATCACCCGCCACTGGTTCCTCGCCGAAGCCGCCGCCCGCGACTGGGTTCTCCACCTCGACCACGAACCCGGCCACCCCCTCGTCCGCGTCCGCAGGAACACCAAGGGCTGGTTCGACCTCATCCCCGAACCCCTGTGACCTCGTACAAGGGGTGGCACTGGCGGCTCGTCCGCCAGTGATGCGCGCGGGGCTCGCGAGGGACTCGCTATCATCTCGCTCACCCTCCACATCCCCAGCGTGCCACACACCTCCACCAATCCCCGCACGTCCCACTCGCCCGCCAACGGCGTCCCCGAGCCGGTGATCCTCTCCCCCGCCCCCGCCGCCGAGCACGCCCTCTCCAATCCCGACAACATCGACGCCGACGAAGACCTCGTCTCCGGCCTCGCCGCGCCCACGACGGACTCCCCCGCCCCCGCCCCCCCCCCCCCCCCCCCCCCCCGCCCCCCCCCCCCCCCCCCCCAACCCCCCCCCCCCCCCCCCCCCCCCCCCCCCACCCCCCCCCCCCCCCCCACCCCCCCCCCCCCCAGCCCCCCCCCCCACCCCCCCCCCCCCCCCCCCCCCCCCCCCCCCCCCCCCCCCCCCCCCCCCC
>CALMPG010000081.1 GCA_937871915.1 uncultured Phycisphaerales bacterium | reverse complement strand
AGATCGTGCTGGTCGAGGACATTCCGCGGAGAGCGCGCGGCAAGCGGCGCCTGGTCATTTCGCGCGTCCCGTTCACGATGCTCGATGCACCGGCGTCGGCAGTAACGCCGGCGGCGCATTGAGGAATTTCTCGCTTGAGCCCGCGGGTAACGGTGCCGACGCCATCTGCGCCGCCCTGCGGGTCGCCGGCGTCGACCCCGTGTTCGGTCTTCCCGGCACGCAGACCGTCGCGTACTTCTCGGGTGACGGCCCGACGCAGGCGGCCAGGTGCTACGCCAACGCGGTGACGGTGCTGGAGCGGATGATCGAGCGGGGGATCACGCCGGAGGTGCTGACGGATCAGACGTCGGCGCACGATCCGCTCAATGGGTATGTGCCGGTGGAGTACACCCACGAGCAGGCGGCGAAGGCCCGCGCGGCCGACCCCGCGGACTACACGCGCCGGAGCATGGCGAGCATGGAGCGGCATGTGCGGGCGATGGTGGAGTTGCAGAAGCGGGGGGCGATCACGTTCGACTATGGGAACAACATCCGGCAGCGGGCTCGGGAGAACGGTTTCAAGGACGCGTTCGCGTTTCCGGGGTTTGTGCCGGCGTTCATCCGGCCGCAGTTCTGCCTTGGGCGGGGGCCGTTCCGGTGGTGTGCGCTCTCGGGTGATCCGCGGGATATCTATGTGACGGACTACGAGATGCTCAAGTTGTTCCCGAAAGATAAGACCGGGTCGGAGTTAGGCACTGGGCACTCGGCGTTCGGCACTCGTGGGAGCTACACCGATCGTTTGCACGACTGGATACTGGGGTGCCACAAACACCCGGAGTCGCTCCTCGCCGGGGACTTCGACAAGTGTGAGCCGCGGTTTGGGTTTCAGGGGTTGCCGGCGCGGATCTGCTGGCTGGGGCTTGGGGAGCGCGATAAGGCGGGGTTGATGTTGAATGACCTGGTGCGCACGCGAAAGGTCAAGGCACCGATTGTGATCGGGCGGGACCATCTGGACTGCGGATCGGTCGCCAGCCCGAACCGCGAGACCGAGGCGATGAAGGATGGGACGGATGCTGTGAGCGATTGGGCCCTGCTGAACTTCGCGGTGAACATCGCGGGCGGGGCGAGTTGGGTGTCGTTCCACCACGGGGGCGGCGTGGGGATCGGGTACTCGCAGCATGCCGGGCAGGTAATCGTGGCCGACGGGACCGACGCGGCCGCGGCGCGGCTCAAGCGCGTGCTGACCAACGACCCGATGATGGGGGTGTTCCGGCATGCGGATGCGGGGTATGAGGAGGCGCGGGAGTGCGCCGAGCGGCTTGGGGTCGATATTCCGATGGCCTGAATGCGTCGGCGTCTCGATATTTGGTTCATAGCGGCGCCGCCGACGCGACGGATATTGCTGAGCCCTCCGCGAGCACCACCGAGAACGGCTCCCGGTCCTGCATCACGCCCCATTCCGGTCCATAGAGGCGGACCCAATCGACATCAACGCGGCATCTTGCAGTCTCGTGGATGCGCCATACAGGATGCTCGACCTCGTAGCGAAGGGTCTTGCCCGCGCGGGTGCGGCCGAAGCCCCAGCGGTGTTCCTTGAGGAGGTGGGCGAGGGAGCCGGGCTCGGGGGTGATGAGGCGATCGGCGGCGGTGGCGTCGAGGGTGTGGTCGCGGCCAGCAAGAGTCACGGTGTAGGACTGGCGGAACTGGCCGAAGCGCTGGTCGGACTGTTGGCGGAAGGGGGCGGCGGAGTAGGGCTCGTTGTAGAGGCCCTTGGCGATACCGGCGATGAGTCGGCTGGGGACGAACTCGCGGATGAAGACGACGCCGCGCTCGGGGTTGACGGGAGTCGCACTTTCAACACCACGGGCGGACGAGCCGCCCGTGCCACCCGTTGGTCGACTTCGCACGTAGAAGCGGAGGTTCCACTCGGGGAAGTTGACAAAGCCGGGCCAGCGGACGCCCTTGACGCGGGTGTTGAGAAACTCGAACGCGACGAGGCTGACGGTGGGGGCTCCGCCGATCTCGTCGAGTTCGAGGCCGGCGGGAAGGTGCGGGGCGAGCAGTTCGGCGGGGACGTGGTAGGAGACGATGATCAGGTTCCGCCATTCGGCCGTCAGGAAGGTCCGTGCCATCGCCAGAGCCTACCCGGGCGCGGCGGCGGGCGCACGGTGTTCGGCAACTGCACTACACTCGTCGCGTGATTCCCCACGTCGCCCCGCCAGTCTGGCCCACGCCGCCCCGACAGGGGCGTTTCGCCGCCACCATTGTGCAGAACCGGATCGAACTGGCCGAGGACAAGGCGGCGCAGGCGCAACTCAAGAAGTGCAGCGTTGCGCTGCTGGGGATTCCGGATGACGCCGGGGTGGAACTCAACCATGGGCGGCCCGGGGCGAAGATGGGGCCGCACGCGCTTCGGCAGGCGCTGTCGCGGTATGGGGCGGCCGCGCCGGTGAACGAGCCGCGGGATCATCCGGCGTTTCCGCGGGTCTTCGATGCGGGGGACGTGATCCCGGGAGATGACATCAATCAGACGCACGACCGGGTGACGGAGGCGACGCAGGCGCTGCTGGAGATGGGGCTGTTTCCGATCGCGATCGGGGGCGGGCATGATCTGACGTATGCGTTTGTGCGGGGTGTGGCGCGGGTGTTCGGGCCGCTGTCGGGGGTGTACTTTGATGCGCACCTGGATGTGCGTTCGGAGGTTGGCTCGGGGATGTCGTTCCGGGCGCTGGTGGAGCAGGGACTGGCGGGGAATCTGCATTGCGTTGGGCTGGATCCGTTCTCCAATACGCGGGAGCACGCGGAGTATTTCACTTCGCGCGGCGGGTCGATTGCGAACTTTGAGCCGGAGCACTGGCCGAAGGGGGCCGCGCACACGCGGCAGTTTGTGAGTTTGGACATGGATGTGCTGGACATGGCGTACGCCCCGGGCGTGAGCGCGATGAACCCGTGCGGGATGACGCCGGGGCAGATCGGGGCGTATGTGGACGCGGCGGGGCGGAACGCGTCGGTGCTGTGCTTTGACATCATGGAACTGAATCCGGCGCTTGATCCGGATGGGCGGACGGCGCGGCTGGCGGCGCATTTGTTGTTGCGGTTTCTGCGGGCGTTTGCGGACCGGGCGGATGGGGGGAAATGACAGATGGCCGATCTGCTCATCAGCAATGCGCGGGTGCTCACGATGCTCGCTCCCGGGGAGACTCGGCCGCCGGTGGGGGGGAGGCGCGGGTCCGCGATGGGGACGCTCGGAGTCATGCCCAGCGCGGATGTGTACGTAACGGGGGGCGTGGTGGAGAGGGTCGTCGCGACGGGGGTGGATCGGGCGAGGGTGGCGCGGCATGTTGATGCGGAGGGGCGCGTGCTCATGCCGGGGTTCGTGGACTGCCACACGCACGCGTGCTGGGCGGGTTCGCGGATTGACGAGTGGGAGCGGAAGCTGTCGGGGGCGACGTATCAGGAGATCATGGCCGCGGGGGGCGGGATCATGAGCACGGTGCGAGCCGTGCGAGAGGCGAGTGAGGAGGAGCTGGCATCGGGGCTGGCCGACCGGCTTGGGATCATGCATGTGTTCGGTACGACGACGGCAGAGGTGAAGAGCGGATATGGGCTGACGGTTGGCGCGGAAGTGAAGATGTTGGCGGCGATCGAGTCCGTGCGAAGGTCGCTGGGTTCGATTCTTACGGTGGTGCCGACCGCGCTGCTGGGGCATGCGTTCGAGGGGGACCGGGCGGCCTTTGTTGAGGAGACGGTTGAACGCACGTTGCCCACGATCGACGCGGCGCTCGGCCGTATCGCGGTGGACGCGTTCTGCGAGCAGGGCGCCTGGACCGCCGACGACTGCGAGCGGTTGCTCTCGGCCGCGGTGCGGCGGGGCCATCCCGTGCGAATCCACGCCGATCAGTTCACATCGATGGGGATGGTGGAGCGGGCGATTGGACTTGGGGCGCGCAGCGTTGATCATTTGGAGGCTTCGACGCCGGAGACCTTGAGGGCGGTGGCGGAATCGGAAACATTTGGCGTGGGGCTGCCGGTGTGCGGGTTCCACCTTGATGGGCGGTACGCGCGGCTCGGCGAGGTGGTGGGGCAGGGGGGGAAGGTGTGCATCGCGACGAACTACAACCCGGGATCGGCGCCGAGCCCGTCGATGCCGTTTGCGATCGCGCTGGCGGTGCGGCACTGCGGGCTGACGTCGGCGCAGGCGATTGTGGCGGCGACGGTGAATCCGGCGTGCCTTCTCGGGTTTGCGGATCGCGGGTACATCGCGCCGGGCGCGCGGGCGGATTTGATTCTGCTGCGCTCCACCGACGAACGTGCGCTGGCGTATGAGGTGGGCGGGGTTCCCGTGGACGAGGTCTTTACGGAGAGCGGGAACATCTCTCGCTGACGCTCGCGGCTCATTGGGACACTGCGTTGACCACCTCTCGCTTATGCGAGAGGCTCTTTGTCGTCTTTGTCCGCATCGGTGCCCTGCGGGTCGCCCATCTGGGCGAGTTGGACGAGGCCGGGGGAGTTCACCGCGCCGCACTCCGGGCAGGCGATGCCCTGCGTGCCGATGGGCTGGCCGGAGAGGTCGTGGCCGCACTCGAGGCAGGTGGGCTTGAGGAGGCGGGTGGTGAGTTTGCCGACGCTGACGCAGGCCGCGGCGACGGCGACGCCGATCATGGGCCACGCGGGGACGCCGGCGAGGACGACGGTGGCAACGGCCGCGAGAATGATCGCGACGAGCCAGGCGAGGGCGCGGAACTTGATGCCGCGGATCCAGTTCGCCGGCTTGATCGGCGTGCGGCTGGGGGGTGTGCCCGGGTTGCCTTTGCTGGGGGCGTTCATGGACGGGAAATCGTACACGCGAGGCGGGATTCGGGTACGGGGGCACGGGGATATCGACCCGAGCGGGCGGACCCGTGCACACGGACATTGGGCGGGTCCTTTCCTACCCTTGCGGTTCCCCCTATGCGCATTGTGCTTGTCAACTGGGCCAGGATCTGGGACGGCGCCTCCTACGGGGGCGGCGTGAACCAGTATTGCCAGGCTCTGGCCCTGGAACTGGTCAAACGCGGCCACGACGTCGTGTCGCTCTTTGGCGGGACATCGTTTGTGCCGAATCCGCCCCGGTGCTGTATCCGGCGGCATGATGACTGGCTCGGGGTGAAGGTGTTCGAGGTGGTGAACTCGCCGGTGATGGCCCCGAGCATCGTGCAGTACGAGGACCCGATGGGGGAGGTCTCGGCTCCGGAGTTGGAAGAGCAGGTCGGGCGTCTGTTTGGGGCGCTCAAGCCCGATGTGGTGCATTGGAACAACATCGAGGGGTTCTCGATCGGGTGCATCGGCGCGGCGAGGAAGGCGTGCTCGGCCCGGCACGTTTTCAGCCTGCACAACTATCACACGATCTGCCCGCAGGTGTACCTGATGCAGGGGCACAAGCGGACGTGCTACGACTTTGACAACGGGCACACCTGTGCGACGTGCATCGAGTTCAAGCCGCGGGCCGAGGAACGCCTGCGGCACATGAACAAGTTCATCGCCGCGCACGGGGCGGACCCGAAGAGGGCGGAGGAAGCGAGGCACGCGTGGCTGGGGGCCCTCGGCACGATCAAGCGTGCGGCGACGGGGTACTTCGAGTGGAAGCGGCTGGCGAGCAAGGCGCGCGGCGCGGAGATCGAGCCGCCTGGTGCGCCGGTGCCGCTCGGGGGAGCGTCGGGCGATGTCGGGCAGCCGGTGCTGGAGGCCCATCCACCGAAGGGCGGGGACGCGGGGGACAAGCGAGGGAAGACGCCGCACTTGCTGGCGGAGATGAATCCGTGGACCCCTCCGCCGCCGGATGCGCCGGAGTTGCAGCCGCTGACGAACGACATTCGGCCGGAGCCGGTGAGCTCCAAGGCGCCAAACGGGTACGGGCAGCGGCGCACGGCGATGGTGGGGATGCTCTCGTCGTGCGACACGGTGCTGGCGGTGAGCGACTTTGTGCGGCGGAAGTTTGTGAGCATGGGCGTGGATCAGGCCCGCATCCACACAATGCCGATCGGGTCGCGGATCAATCGGGTGGTGGCGCTCAAGCCCGATCTGGTGTTCGATCCCCCGGCGTTCGAGCCTGCGCCGACGCCGTGGTCCAAGCAGCGGCCCGTTCGGCTGCACTTCATGGGGTACAACAACTACTACAAGGGGCTGCAGGTTGTGGCGGAGGCTCTGGAAATGATGGTCCCCGAGCACCTGCGGCAGATCGACCTGTCGATCTTCGCGCTCGACGGGCATCGGATCGAGTGGATGTTCCGGCGTCTTGAGCCGCGGCTGGCGCGGCTCACGTTCAAGGGGGAGTACAACTACCACGACATCCCGTGGATGCTGGGGGGGAAGGACCTGACGCTGGTGCCGAGCGTGTGGTGGGACAATGCGCCGCAGACGGTGTTCGAGTCGCACGCGTGCGGGGTGCCCGTGCTGGGGGCGGACATCGGCGGGATTCCGGACTTTGTGCGCGATGGGCACAACGGGCTGCTGTTTACGGCCAACAGCCGGGCCTCCCTGAAGGCGGTGCTCATCCGGGCGATCGAGAACCCGCACATGTTGTGGGGATTGCGCGCGAACGTGCGGCCGCCGCGCTCGATCGCGGATCATGCGGTGGATATCGAACGGGTGTACGCGGGCGAGGCCCCGCCGCCGTACTCACCGCTGTCGCCGGTGGAGGTTCGGGTGAGTCGCCCGTCGCACAACGGGAGCGCTGGCGCGGTTGACAACGCAACCCCCCAAACCAGTGTCCGGCCATCTACACTTGCCCCCCAGCCCTGAACTCTCTCCAGACGAGCCCCGAGCCGCCGCGTGTCAATCCTGAGCAACCAGTCTTTGCGCCCGATCGAAGTGAGCGCACCGCTTGCCGACAGCGATGCGGGCGCACCGGTGGGGGCTCGCGTGTGCGCATTGATCGTCACCTGGAATCGGAAGGGGTTCCTGACGACGGTGCTCAAGGCCCTTTCGGTGCAGACCTATTCTCCCGAGCTGCTCGACGTGGTGGTGATCGACAACGCGGGGAGCGACGGGACGCTGGAGTTTCTCGAGAGCGAGTTTCGGCCCGAGCGGATCGTCGAGAACCACACCGAGGTGGCCCACGAGCCGAAGTTCGGCGCGCCCAGGCTGACCAGCCCGCGCAACACGCTGGGGTTCTCGTCGCTGACGGTCATCCGCAACCGGGCCAACATGGGGGGGTGCGGCGGGTTCAACACGGGCTTCGCGTCGGTGGAGCGGCTCTTCGGCGATGGGGAGCATCCGGCGCCGTCGTTCGTGTGGCTTGTGGACGATGATGTCGATCTGCCGCCGAACGCGCTGGCGAACCTGGTCGAGGCGATGGAGTCGGATCCCCACATCGGGCTCGTCGGCTCGCGGACGTGTGATATCGCCAACCGAGGTCGGACGATCGAGACGACGATCTATTTCAACACCGAGACCGGGGCGATGCAGGACGATGCGCCGCCGGGTCATCGGCGGCACGAGGCGCACCGGGCGTGGGTGGCCACCGTGGGTGGGCCGCGCGGGCAGGGTGGGGCGACGGGGTACCGGGGTCTGATGGATGTGGACGTGGTGTCGGCGTGCTCGATGCTGGCAAGGTGGAAGGCGGTGGTGGGGGATGGGGAGCGGCGCGGCGTGGGGTTCTGGGATCATCGGTACTTCATCTATTGCGATGACGCGGACTGGTGCCTGCGCGTGGCGAGGGCTGGGTGGCGGGTGGTGCTGAATCTGGATGCGGTGGTGTTCCACACGCCGTGGAATCTGAAACTGACTCCGGCGCGGATTTATTACGCGAATCGCAACCGGCTGTGGATGGTGCAGAAGACGCTGCCGACGGAGCGGCTTCGCGAGGTGACGCGACGGATGATGCGGTCGTTCCTGTTCGACGGATTGCACGCCGCGCTGCACCGGCGATTGTTCCATGCCCACATCATCCTGCAGACGGGGCTCGACGCGGCACGGAATGTCGGGGGAAAGACCGGCAGCGACGGCCCGACGCCGGTGCCGATTGTCGAGGCGCTCCGGACCGCGGGGTGCTTGGACGGCGCGGCTCGCGTGGCCGTGGTCTGCAACGTGGGCGACTCGCTGGCGTGGATGAACGACCTGCGGGATCGCGTGGCGGGGGCGCTTCGATCGGGCGAAGCGGCGCCGGTCTGGCTTCCGATCGCTCGCAACGATGTTCCCAACCCGCCGGCGGGGGCGATCATCTACGGGCGGCACCTGGCGTCGCGGCTCAAGAAGCAGTTGTGGGCGATGGTGCGGCGGCCGCGTGCGGTGGTGGTGTTCGATCAGATCAACGATTTTCCGGTGTTGTTCGCCGCGCCGTGGACGCTGCATGTCGATCACAAGAAGCCCGAGGTTGCACAGGTGGAGCGGGACGGGTGGGGGAAGCGGCTCGGCTTCGGCGTTCGCTGGGCGTGGACGGGCGTGGTGTTCATGCGGTACGCGCGGTCCGTGAAGCCGTTTGTGAGCGAGACGAGGTACGGATGAGTGCCGACGTGTCCCATCCCGAGGCAGCGTTGCTCAACGGCGCGGCCGCCCGCCGCGCGACGCCCGTCGCGCCGGTTGTGCCGTGGCCGAGGTCGGATCGGCCGCTGCGCATCGCGATTCTGGGCTGGGCGAGGCTGTCGAGCCAAGGGCGCGAGGGGAGCGGGTACAACCTCAACGCGAGCGAACTGGCCCGGGGCCTTGCGCTGGCCGGTCACACGGTTGCGTACCTGGCCTCGGGGATGAACTATCGCCTCGGCCTGTTCGGGGCGCGCCGGCCGGTGATCCGGAAACGCGAGCGGTGGGGGGGCGTCGAGTGCTTCGATCTGCTCAACAGCCCGAACCTCGCGCCGGCGGCGGTGAACTTCCGCAACATGTCCACGGAAATCTCCGAGCCGCGGGCGACCGCGCTGGTGCTCGCGTGGCTGCGCGAGGTCGGGGCCCAGGTTGTTCACATCCACTCGCAGGAGGGGTACGGGCTGGACCTGATTCCCGCCATCGAGGGCACGGGCATTCCGGTGGTCGCGACGTTGCACAACTACTGGTTCGTGTGCCCGCAGGTGGACCTGCTGCACCGCGAGCGGGAGGTGTGCGTGGACTACGAGGGCGGCACGCGCTGCGTGGACTGTCTGCCCGGGGCGAACGTGGCACGATTGCGGAACAGCCGCGCACTGGGACGATCGCTGGAGCACTGGCTGGGGATGTATCCCGCGGATGTGGTGCGGAAGATCGCGTACGGGATCAAGCCGCTGGTGCGGCGGGTGGCCCGCGGCCACTTCCGGGCCATGCACGAGACTCCGGACAGTCCGGATGCGTTGGGCGATCCGGAACTCGCGCTTGGGTTCGACGGCGTTGAGCGATTGCCGGCACGCGGCACGCAGATCGACCACGATCCGCCCCTGCGCAAGGCGGATCGGCCGTTGCCGTATGTCGCCGCGGAGTGGGAGACCAATGAGCGGGTGGTGTTCGGCGCGCCAAGGTCTCGCACGGTATCGTTGAACATCTATGGGCAGCGGCGGAGCGCCGGTGTTGAGGCGCTCTCGGCCGCGTCGCTGGTGACGCCGCCGAGCGACTATCTTCGGCGGGTGCATGTGGCCATGGGTGTGCCGGAGGAGAAGACGCGCTGGGTGCGGCTCGGGCAGCCGCACTTCGACCAGATCAACCGCCGAGCGCGGCGGTCGCCGTTCTATGACGCGAGGCCGTGGGACCCGGCGACGGCGACGAGGCCGCTGCGCTTCGCGTTCTTCGGTACGGTTCGGCCCAACAAGGGGCTGGAGGTGCTGGCCCGGGCGATTCCTCTGCTTGAGCAGTCCGTCCGCGAGCGGTGCCAGTTCATCATCCGGGCCCAGGGGTACGAGTTCGGGTTCCGCAAGCGGCTGGCGCGGTATCCCGAGGTGAGCGTGTGGTGCGGGTACGACGTGTACCAGTTGATTGCCGCCGCGGGAGAGTACGACGTGGGCGTGCTGAGCCACATCTGGCTGGAAAACTCGCCGCTGGTGCTGCTGGAGAACTTCCACGCCGGGAAGATGGTGGTGTGCTCGCGGCTGGGCGGGCCGGTGGACTGGTTGAAGGACCCGCGGACGAACCCGACCGACTACAACGGGATGTTCTTCACAGGGGGGGCGGAGGAGCAACTCGCCGAGTGCATCACGAAACTCGTGACGGGAGAGGTGGCCATCCCCTCGGCGCGGGAGATCCACCAGCGGACGACGCTGCGGTCGTACCCGGACCATGTCCGCGAGGTCGAGGGGATCTATCACGAGGTGGTGGATCGCAAGAGCGGCACCAGATCGTCATCGTTCGGCCAAGTCAGCCAGACAGAACCGCTTTCGGTCTCGGTTCGAGTCGGCGCATCCGCTCAGGAACAGACGGTTCGGTCCAGCACCCTACCCTGTGGGCCATGATTCTCGGGTCACGACGGGTGGTTCCCGCGTTGGGACGTCATGTCGGCTGGCGGTTCGCCATGTTGGGCGCCTCGCTCGGGGGCCTGTGGGGTTTGGTCGCCTCATCGCCGCGAAGCGGCATGTCGCTCGTCTCGATGCTCCCGAGCGGTCTCCCGCAAGTCCTGGCAATCCTTGGTGTCGGCATGGTCTCGCTGGGGGGAATGATCTTCATTCCGTCGCTGCTTCGGGCGACCCAACGGTGGGGCGCCCTGATCGGGCTCGCCATCGGCTACGCGGTCATGGTGGTTCCGGTCACGGAGCTTGGAGAAGCATTGTCACGCGGCGATGGCGGGGCAGATGTCGCGGCATGGTGGAAGCCGAGTAGCGTTTTGTGGGTGGTGGTCATTGGAGTTGCGTCGATCGGTTGGTGGGCGGTGTTGCGCACTCTGACTCGGCTCTTCCTCGTGCAGGCGCACGAGCATGTCGCGGGGAACTGTTCGTGGTGTGGGTACGTCCTCGGTTCGGATCGAATCCAAGTGTGTCCGGAGTGTGGCCGGCCGGCGGGCGCGGCTACGCCACCGACGTTTCGAGCCCACAGGGTGGTCATGTCGGTCGTCTGGCTCCAGCGGCATGCGGGACTTGTGCTGACGGGCGTGCTCGTGCTTCTGATCGCGCTTGCTCAATGGCCGCTGTGGCAACGAACGATTCCGAGCTCTCGCTTCTATTCGCGTTTCCCGGATGCTGTACGTCTCGCTCCGTACCCCCACTCTCGCACCTCTCGGGACATTGGCGAACCGAGGGTGTGCGTGTGGGTTGCACGGAGTGTTGGCAGCGCTGAGGGCGTGTACATCACTCGGTTTCTGGGGCGGTCGAGTGGGTCCACGCAACGAAAGGGAATGGAGTTCAGCGAGGGAGGTCGCCCGGTGTGGTCCCAAGGAACTCATGTACAGTCCGGGAGCACACTCATTACGGCCGTGCTTGACGAACCACAGGCATTGTGGGTCGTAGGCCATGGCCTGCCACCCCAGTTGGCGGCGGCGATCTATGCGCGGGCGGGCCAGCGAGCGCGGGATCCGATCGCGCCGGCGCTCGAACCTCGCGTCGAAGTTCTGCCGGAGTGGTTCCGGCCTTGACGCACCTCAGCACTCGCTCACGCTCACGGAGATGTTGACCGCCAGCCCGCCCTCGGAGGTTTCCTTGTACTTGCTCTGCATGTCGAGGGCGGTCTCCCACATGGTCTTGATGACCCCATCGAGGGAGACTTTGGCCTTGGTCGGGTCGCTCTCGAGGGCGATGTGGGCCGCAGTGATGGCCTTGATCGCGCCCATGGTGTTGCGCTCGATGCACGGAATCTGGACCAGCCCGCCGATGGGATCGCAGGTCATGCCGAGGTGGTGTTCCATCGCGATCTCGGCGGCCATCATGGCCTGACCGGGGGTTGCGCCGAGGACTTGGGCCAGCCCGGCCGCGGCCATGGCGCTGGAGACGCCGATCTCGGCCTGGCAACCGCCCATGGCCGCGCTGATGGTGGCGCCCTTCTTGAAGAGCGATCCGATCTCGCCGGCGGTGAGCATGAAGTCGATGATGCCTTGCTCGCCGATGCCGCCGGACATGCTGCGGCAGAAGCACCAGGCGTACATGAGCACGGCCGAAATGACGCCGGCCGCGCCGTTGGTGGGGGCGGTGACGACGCGCCCGAACGCGGCGTTCTCCTCGTTGACGGCGAGGGCGAAGGTGCTGACCCACCGGAGGACCTGCTGGAAGTCGCGGGTGGAGTAGCGGACCATCTCTAGCCAACCGTCTAGATCGTCGTACTCGCAACGGCCGGAGGAGCCGGAGCCCTGGAGGAGTTTGCGGTTCATCATCGCGGCCCGACGCGTGACGTTGAGACCGCCGGGGAGGATCCCGTCGGTGTGGCAGCCGCGGTACATGCACTCGGTCATGGTGCGCCAGATGGTGAGCAGGCCGGAGCGGACCTCGGCCTCGCTTCGCCACGCGAGTTCGTTGGCCATGACGATTTCGGGGATGGTCTTGCCGAGGGACCGGCACCACCTGGAAAGGTCCGCGCCGCGGCCCACCGGATGGGGCAACGTGATCGCCCGGGAGCCGGTGACGGTCTCGCCCTCCTGCACGATGAAGCCGCCGCCGACGGAGTAGTAGGTTTCGGTGACGGCGCCGCCGCCTTCGAGCGTGGCGGTGAAGCGCACGCCGTTGGGATGGAAGGGGAGGGCCTCGGACATGTGGAAGACGATGTCGCGGTCGTAGTCGAAGTCGATGCCGCGTGAGCCCGCGAGACGCAGGCGGTGGGCCTCCTTCATCGCGTCGATGCGCGGGTTGATGGTGGCGGTGTCGCAGGTGACGGGGTCATCGCCGGAGAGGCCGAGCATGATGGCGATGTCCGTGCCGTGTCCGAGGCCGGTCTTGGCGAGGGAGCCGAAGAGGTCGGTGGTGATCCGGTGCGCTTTGTCGAAGGAGCCTTGCTCACGCAGAACGCCCATGAACGCCTGCGCGGCACGCCACGGTCCCATGGTGTGGGAGCTCGACGGTCCGACGCCGATCTTGAAGATGTCGAAGACGCTGATGGATTCCATAGTTCTACCGCACCCGTGTCCTGCATCTCAATCGTTCGCACGCCGGGGGGCGGATGGAAGGCCTTCGGGGTGGATACAGTGACGATTATCGATATGCCCGGGTTCGTGTGATCGCCCCAAGATGCGCACGCGGGTGGAGCCTGCTATGGATCGAGTGCTCGTCATGCGAAGGGGACTCTGGCGGGGCCCGATGCTGGCGTTGGCCATTGCGGCGGGGGGTTGCAGGAAGGATGCGCCCGCGGGAGCGCCGCCGCCGCCGGCGCCGGCGAACGTGCTGATCCGCACGGTCAGACCGTCCACGGTTCCGGTGAAGTATGAGTTCGTCGGGCAGACGGAGGCCTCCAAGACGGTGGAGATCCGGGCCAGGGTGCAGGGCGTTCTGCTCAAACGCAACTTCGAGGAGGGCTCGCTGGTCGAGAAGGGGCAGGTGCTCTACGAGATCGACCCTCGCACCTACGAGGCGGAGCTTGAGGTCGCGAAGGCTTCGGCCGAGCGTGCGCGTGTCCAGCTGGCCAATGCGGATAGGCAGGTGGCTCGGTTGGCCGAACTCGCCAGGCAGCAGGCCGCGAGCCAGAAGGAGCTCGACGACTGGGAAACCAACCAGGAGCAGGCGCGGGCGGACCTGCGTCTGTCCGAGGCGCGGGTGGCGCTGGCCGAGCTGAGCCTGGGCTATACAAAGGTGATGTCCCCCCTGAATGGAAAGGTGGGGCGGACGGACAAGGACGTTGGGGCGCTGGTTGACGACGGCGCCAACAGCCTTCTGACGACGGTGTTCCAGGTCGATCCCATGTACGTCGTGTTCTCCATTCCGGAGCGCGAGTGGCTCGGGTGGAAGCACGACGTCGAGACGGGGCAGATCCAGCTGGTGGGAAGCACGACCCGGGTGGAGATCATCCTGCTGGATGGGACGGTCTATCCCACCGACGGACGGATGGACTTCTTCGACGCGACGGTGAACCCGCAGACGGGCACCGCCACGGCACGCGGGGTGTTTGAGAATCGCACGCTGCCGCCCAAGCCCGGGGCTCGGGCACCCGAGGAGGCACTCAAGCCGGGGCAGTTTGTTCGGGTGCGTGTGCTGGGATGGGAGAGGCCCAACGCCCTCACGGTTCCCCAGCGAGCCATCATCCAGACGCCCACGGGGCCGCAGGTGCTGGTCGTGGGAGAGGACAACAAGGCGACGATCCGGCCGATCGCGACCGGATCGTGGTACGGAACGGAATGGGTTGTGACGGGCGGATTGCGGGCGGGGGATCGGGTGATTGTGGAGGG
The DNA here is from genome assembly GCA_937871915.1 of uncultured Phycisphaerales bacterium. Classification (GTDB taxonomy): domain Bacteria; phylum Planctomycetota; class Phycisphaerae; order Phycisphaerales; family UBA1924; genus UBA4658. Next base: position 5,546 of record CALMPG010000081.1, on the reverse strand, counting down.
GCGAGCCAAGGCGGTTCCCGGCGCCCCGGTGAAGGTATTGGGCGAGTATGCGTCATCTTCGACAGCGCCGCCGGCATCTCGGGACGGACCGGCCGGTTCGTCGGACAAGGCACCCTTGAAGTAGCCAGATTGGTTGCGCACCGATGATCAGCAAGTTCTTCATCGATCGTCCGGTGTTTGCCTCGGTGCTGTCGATTGTGATCGTGCTCGCCGGACTGGTGGCGATCCGCACGCTGCCCATCGGGCGGTTCCCGGACATTGTTCCTCCGGGCGTGCAGGTGACGGCCCGCTATCAGGGGGCGAGCGCCGAGACCGTGGCCCAGTCGGTGGCCGCTCCGATCGAGCAGCAGCTGTCGGGGGCGCGGAATCTCATCTATTTCCAGTCGCAGTCGGCCAACGACGGATCGATGACGCTGACGTCGAGCTTCGAGATCGGCACGAACCAGGACCTCGCGGCGGTGGATGTGCAGAACCGGCTGGCGATCGCCCAGCCGCGGCTGCCGCAGGATGTGGTCCGGAGCGGGCTTCCCGTGACGAAGACGAGCACGAACATCGTGTGCGTGGCCTTCATCACCAGCCCGAACAGACAGTATGACGACATCTTTCTGGCCAACTACGCCACGATCAACGTTGTGGACCAGCTCAAGCGGATCCCCGGGGTGGGCGATGCGACCGTGTTCGGCGCCAAGGACTATGCCATGCGCATCTGGGTGAACCCGGAGCGCCTGGAGCAGCGGGGGTTGACGGTCAGCGACCTGGCGGCGTCGATCCGCGAGCAGAACGCCATCTTCGCGGCCGGGCGCATCGGGCAGCGACCGCATGGCGGGGAGGTGGAGCTGACGGTCCCGGTGCTGACGCGCGGGCGGCTGTCGGACGCGAGCGAGTATGAGAACATCATCCTTCGGGCGGGCGAGGACGGGACGATCCTTCGGCTCAAGGATGTGGCGCGGGTGGAACTTGGGTCGCAGTCGTACGACAACATCGGCCGCATGGACGGGCAGCCGGCGGCGCCGATCCTGGTGAACCTGCAGTCGGGGGGCAACGCGCTGCAGGTGTACGAGGACGTCCAGCGGACGATGGAGAGCCTGAAGAAGGGGTTCCCGCCGGGGGTGGACTACGCGATCCCGTACGAGACGGTGAGCTTTGTGCGTGTGTCGATCGAAGAGGTGATCGCCACGTTGCTGGAGGCGATCGGGCTGGTGCTGCTGGTGGTGTTCGTGTTCCTGCAGAACTGGAGGGCGACGCTGATCCCGCTGCTGGCGGTGCCGGTCTCGATCGTCGGTGCGTTCGCGGGGATGTACCTGCTGGGGTTCAGCATCAACACACTCACGCTCTTCGGGCTGGTGCTGGCGATCGGCATCGTGGTGGACGACGCGATCGTGGTGGTGGAGAACGTCGAGCGCATCATGGAGGAGGAAGGTCTGCCGGTGCGGGAAGCGACGATCAAGGCCATGGAAGAGGTTACGGGGCCGATCATCGCGATCGTGCTGGTGCTCTCCGCGGTCTTTGTTCCGGTGGCGTTCCTGGGCGGGCTGACCGGGGAGTTGTACCGGCAGTTCGCGGTCACCATCGCCGTGTCGGTGACGATCTCCGGGTTTGTCGCGCTGACGCTCAGCCCGGCGCTGTGCAGGCTGCTTCTCAGGTCGCCGCACGAGCCCAAGGGCGTGGTGCAGCGCGGGCTCGATCTGGTCTTCTTTCGATGGTTCAACAGGGCGTTTGCGTTGGTGACGCGGGGGTATACCTCGGGCGTTCGCGGGCTCATCCGGGTCGCCATCATCCCGATCGTTCTGTTCGTCGCGATTGCCCTCGCCACGGGCGGCCTGTTCCGGAAGATTCCCAGCGGGTTCATTCCGGATGAGGATCAGGGCTACATCATCACCGCGATCTTCCTGCCCGACGGGGCGTCGCTGGATCGGACGGACAAGGCCGTTCGGGACGTCGAGGCGTTCTATCTGGCCAAGGAGCAGAGCGACATCGTCGATCACACGGTCGCCCTGATCGGGCTGGATCTCTTCGCGGGGCGGGTGAACACGACGAGCGCGGCGATCGTGTTCACGCGGCTCAAGGCATGGGATCAGCGTCTCGCACCCGGGCTGAGCGCCAAGGACCTGATCGCCCGGACGTTTCGGGCGTTCGGCGCGAGGCCCGACGCGGTGGTGATCGCGGTGAACCCTCCGTCGATCCAGGGCCTCGGGCAGCGGGCCGGATTCGAGATGCAGTTCGAGGCGCGGGCCGGACAGGATGTTCGCGACCTGGTGGCCGCGGCCAATCGCTTCATCGCGGAGGCGGCCAAGCGGCCCGAACTTACGGGGATGTCGGCGGCGGTGCGGGTGACGCAGCCGCAGTTGTTCGTGGACCTCGACCGTGATAGGGCCAAGACGGCGGGCGTGCCGGTGGACCAGGTGTTCGACGCCCTGCAGGCGTATCTCGGCGCGTTGTACGTGAACGACTTCGACAAGTTCGGGCGGGTCTGGCGGGTGCAACTGCAGGCGGAACCGGAGTTTCGCGCCAGCCCGGATTCGCTTGGGCAGATCTACGTGCGCAACTCCAAGGGGGAGATGGTTCCGGTCTCGGGGTTGGTGACGACCAACTTTCAGGTCGGTCCCAACCTTGTCAGCCACTTCAATGGGTACCCGTCGGTGCAGATCACCGGGGCGCCCGGCCCGGGGCTATCGACGGGGCAGTCGATCAGCGCGGTCGAGGAGGTGTTTCGAGGGATGAACCTGGCGGGCGAGGGATATACGTACGAGTGGTCGGGCGCGTCGTTCCAAGAGGTGCGGGCGGGGAACGCCGCGCCCCTGGTCATTGTTTTCGGTCTGGTGGTGGTGTTCCTGGTGCTGGCGGCGCAGTACGAGAAATGGTCTCTGCCGATCGCGGTCATGTTGGCCGTGCCGCTGGGGGCGTTCGGTGCGCTGGTGGCGGTGTATCTGAAGGGCACGACCCGGGACATTTATTTTCAGGTGGGGTTGCTCACTCTGGTCGGGCTGGCCGCCAAGAACGCGATCCTGATCATCGAGTTTTGCGTGGTGCTGCGCGAACAGGGCAAGGGTGTGGTCGAGGCCGCCGTGCAGGCTGCGCGCCAGAGGTTTCGGCCCATTCTGATGACGTCGCTGGCGTTTATTCTCGGCGTGCTGCCGCTGGTTCTGGCCAAGGGGGCGGGGGCCGCGGGGCGCCAGTCGATCGGTACGGGCGTCATGGGTGGAATGATCGCCGCGACGGTCCTGGCGGTGTTCCTTGTCCCGCTGTTCTATGTGGTGATCCAGAGGGGCGCCGAGTGGGTGGGGGGACACACCAAGGGCGCGCTGGTGCGTGGGGGAGCGTCGGAGGGGCCACATTCGGGCGCGGATACCGGAAAGCCAGTTTGAACCCGCGGCCTTGACCGGTTTCCCAACGCGGGTACGCTCGTTGTGAAACACGTGTTTGAAACAAGCGTTACAACTCCGAGTGTATCCGTCGATGGCACCCGGGAACGTCTCCTGGAAGCGGCGGGCGAGGTGTTTGCCCAGAGGGGGTTTCGGGAAGCAACGATTCGGGATATTTGCGCGCGGGCCGGGGCGAACATCGCGTCGGTCAACTACCACTTCGGGGGCAAGGGGCGGTTGTATTCGGAGGTGCTGAGGTACGTTGATACGGTGGCCCACGATCGACACCCCCAGGTCACTCCCGAACTGGCGGCGCTTGAGCCCGAGGAACAACTGGGGTGGTTTGTCCGGCAGTTCCTGAATCGGGTCTTCGACTCGGGGCGGCCGTCGTGGCACGAGCGGTTGATGAACCGGGAGATGGTGGAGCCTACGTTCGCGCTCGACGAGTTGATCGATCGGAACATCAAGGTTCGGGCCCAGGCGCTGCAGGGGATCATCCGGTCGATTCTGGGGCCGGGGGCGACGGAGCGGCAGGTGCAGCGGGCCCAGGCGAGCATCGTGGGGCAGTGCCTGTTCTACTGGCATTGCCGGCCGTGCATCACGCGTCTGCTTCCGCACGTCGGGTATGGACCCGGGCACATCGACTCCATCGCCGCGCACGTGACGGAGTTCTCGCTGCACGGGCTGGCGGGGATCCGGCGGGACATTGAGCGGGGAGGGGGCCCCGCATGAACTTCGTCGCGTTGCGGATGCTCATGGGGGACAAGGCCAAGTACCTGGGGATCATCTTCGGGATAGCGTTTGCGAGCCTGCTGATGACGCAGCAACTCGCGATCTTCGTCGGGCTCATGGCGCGCACCTATGGCTTTGTCACGGATACCGGACAGCCGGACATCTGGGTCATGGACCCGAAGGTCCAGTTCATCGATGATCTCAAGCCGCTGCAGGACACCATGCTCTACCGGGTGCGCGGCATCGAGGGCGTCGCGTGGGCGGTGCCGCTGTACAAGGGGCTGCTCAAGGCGAGGCTGGACAATGGGTCGTTCCAGACCTGCAACGTCATCGGGATCGACGACGGAACGCTCATCGGCGGTCCGCCGGAGATGGTTCCCGACTACACGGGGAGGCTCGGGCAGATGTCGGATCTTCGGCGCGCCGATAGCGTGATCGTGGACGAGAACGGGGCCGGTGGGAAGCTGGCCCGCCCGGCGCCCCTCGATCCGGTGACGGGCGAGCCCTCGGGAAAGCCGACGCCGCTGGCGATCGGTGATTTTCTGGAACTCAACGATCACCGGGCGGTGGTGGCGGGAATCTGCCGCGTGTCGAGGACGTTCCAGAGCCAGCCGGTGGTGTACACGACGTACAGCCGCGCGACCACGTTCGCGCCGCGGGAGCGGCGGCTGATGACGTTCGTGCTGGTAAAGGCGAGGGAGGGCGAGGACAAGAAGGACCTGTGTGCCAGGATCGGGCGCACAACCGGGCTCGCGGCGTACACGGGGCCGGAGTTCAAGAAGATCACGTACACCTATTTCATGAAGTACACGGGGATACCGATCAACTTCGGGATCGCGGTGGCACTGGGCTTTTTGGTGGGGACCGTCATCGCGGGGCAGACGTTCTACAACTTCACGCTCGACAACCTCAAGCAGTTCGGGGCGCTCAAGGCGATGGGGACGGGGAATCTGCGGCTCCTGGGGATGATCGTGCTCCAGGCGATCGTCGTGGGGCTGATCGGGTACGGGCTGGGCCTTGGGATGGCTTCGACGTTCGGGGCGTTGAGCGGGCGCACGGAACTGGCGTTTCTGCTGGTGTGGCAGATTCCGGCCGTTACCGGCGCGGCGGTGACGATCATCTGCGTGATCGCCTCGCTGCTGTCGATCTGGAAGGTCGTGCGGCTCGAACCGGCGATTGTGTTCAAGGGCTGAGGTCACGTCCGATTCCGCTTCTTCACCATGTCCACGGCGACCACCTCCATCTCCGATCATCGACCAGAGGGCGCTCGCTCCGCGCCCCCGCTGGCCGTCTTGTGCAAGGGGGTCACGAAGACCTACCACACCGGGAACACGAGGGTGATGGCCCTGCGGGGTGTGGACCTGGACATCAATCGGGGCGAACTCATGATGCTGGTCGGGCCGTCGGGGTGCGGGAAGACGACGCTGAGCTCGGTGGTGGCGGGGGTCCTGG
>CALMPG010000080.1 GCA_937871915.1 uncultured Phycisphaerales bacterium | reverse complement strand
GTGACGAGGAGGGCGGCGGCCCGGCGGGCGGTTTCGGCGCGGCGGATGGCGAGGAGTTCGCGGCGGAGGGCGTGGGCCGGGTTGTCGTCGGCGTCGATGGCGGCGGGCGCGGGTGGCGACTGGGGTTTGGCGGCGGTGAAGTCGTGGAGGATGTGGGCGAGGGCGGGGATGACGGCCGGGAGGTGGGTGGTGGCGATGAGGCGGGTGCGCCAGGCGGTGACGCGGTGGGTGGACTCGATGCGGTCGCGGATGTCGGCTCGCTGCAACCAGAGGGCGAGGGCTTCGGAGCAGGTGTGGGCGGAGGCGGCGAGCTGGTCAAAGGAGAGGGAGGAGTCGGAGAAGGCGGCGATGACGGCCGCGGCGAGGTCGGGGGGTGGGTCGAAGGGGATGAAGGGGGGCTGGGACACGGGTTTGGTAAATATACGGATATTTGGGGAGAAGTCAATAGGGTTTTGATAGGTATTTGATTATGTGTAAGTCGTTGGGTGGTATGGGGTTGGCGTTTGGAGCAAAGGGCTCCGCGAATGAAGACCTCCCAGTAGACTGAGCACACGATGAAGCCCCACCCCAAACTCCGCAAGACGATCAAGTGGGGCGGCGCGGCGGTGACGGCGCTGCTGGTGGTGGTGTGGGTTGGGAGCGGGTGGTGGAACATTGAGTACGCAATGCCGCGACAGGGACTTGTGGCACTGCGGTACGGGCGAGTCGAGGTGTTCGGCATGGACCCGCGTCTGGTGTGGGAAGGAAACGTGGTGAGCGTGTCCGGGCCGGGGGTCAGCCTGAACGGCCCGGAACCGAGTCGCTTCACATGGTGGGGCGGGTGGAAGACGGACTCGCTCGGCTGGCGCGCGGTGGTGCCGCTTTGGCTGCCCGCCGGTGCAACACTGGGTATGACAATCGCGGTGTGCGCTCCGGAGATGCTCGCCCGCCGGCGCGCTCGCGTGCATCACTGTCCGAAGTGCAACTACGACCGCGCGGGGATCGCGAAGGACGCGGTGTGTCCGGAGTGCGGGGAGAGGCCGAGGGTTGTGTAGATCATGTTCTGCTGGTGGCCTTCGGCCCGAGGAACTGGCGAGGCTCGTGCTGCCCGGTTGCCGGCCTTTGCCTTTCCCTTCCTCAGGCTGAAGGCCACCAGCATTGCCTTTGTTCCTCCCCGATCGCGAGGTAGACTGACCACACCATGAAGCCCCACCCCAAACTCCGCAAGACGATCAAGTGGGGCGGCGCGGCGGTGACGGTGCTGCTGGTGGTGGTGTGGATCGGGAGCGGGTGGTGCCAGGCGGGGTACGTCGGGCGCGGAACGCTGGTGGGCGTTTCCTCCGGATGCGCGTGTTTCCACAAGGCACCGGCGTCGATTCTCGGAGGAATTACTGGCAGCGGCTGGTACTGCGCCGGGCAACCGTTTGACTTCGAATGGTGGATGAGCGATGAGCGACTCCGTGCCGCGCGGTTCGTTGCAGTTCCCCTCTGGTGGTTCGTGCTGCCCGCGCTCTCGGCCACCGTCGCCGCTTGGCGTTTGGACACCCTCGTCCGCCGCCGCGCCCGACTCAACCTTTGTTCGAAGTGCAACTACGACCGCACCGGCCTGAGCTCCGCCGCCGTTTGTCCCGAGTGCGGCACTGGACCAGCAGCATGAAGCCCCATCCTCGCATCAGAAAGACGATCAAGTGGGGCGGCGCGGCGGTGACGGTGCTGCTGGTGGTGGTGTGGGCTGGAAGCCGGTGGTGGAACGCCGGATACGAAGCCGATCGATGGGTCGTGGGAGCCGTTGGGGGGCGGTTGCACCTGAGCACGTACGCTCCCGGCTCAACGGCGATTCTCGGCGGTTGGTACGTCCTGCGACAGGCAAGACGGTTCGAGGGCTGGCAGTGGGGTTTCTCTCACGACGTGTTTGGGTACCTCGAGAGTTGGGCGGTGCCCATGTGGCCCCTGCCACTGTTGTCAGGCGCGAGCGCGCTTCTCGCCTGGCGTCTCGACACCCTCGCCCGCCGCGCGCGTCTCGGCCGCTGCCCGAAGTGCAACTACGACCGCACCGGCCTGAGCCCCGCAGCCGTCTGCCCCGAGTGTGGGAAGGGGCCGACGTCATGAAGCCCCACCCCAAACTCCGCAAGACGATCAAGTGGGGCGGCGCGGCGGTGACGGTGCTGCTGGTGGTGGTGTGGTTCGCCAGCAACTGGTATTCGTTCATGTGGTCAGGCAACCAGCCGCAATCCTGGACCCTCTCAATCGGGTTCGGCGATCTTTCTTGGGAACGAGGCGCTGTTGAACTCGAATGGGGGAGTTACCCCATTCCACCGGAGAACCTCGGGCCCAAACTCAGGTATACCAGAGGGTCGGTGGGGAGCGGATTCAGCTGGAGCGTTGGGCGTGCGGGCGGCATGGTTTGGGCACCGCTATGGGCTTTCTTCGTTGCAAGCGCGCTTGCAACGGGCGCAGTGTGGTGGTTCGATTATCGGGTGCGTCTTTCACGCGCCGGTTGCTGCCCAGAATGCCTCTACAACCGCACTGGCCTCGCGAAGGGCTCGGTGTGCCCGGAGTGCGGAGCGAACGCCCCCAAGGGCGGGTGATTCATGTTCTGCTGGTGGCCTTCGGCCCGAGGAACTGGCGAGGCTCGTGCTGCCCGGTTGCTGGCCTTTGCCTTTTCCTTCCTCAGGCTGAAGGCCACCGGCATTGACTTCTTTCATCTCCTGATCGCGCGGTAGACTGACCACACCATGAAGCCCCACCCCAAACTTCGCAAGACGATCAAGTGGGGCGGGGCGGCGGTGACGGTGCTGCTGGTGGTGGCATCGACGATCAGCATGTTTTGGTCGCTCCAGTGGAATGGCCGGTCGAGCGCGGTCGGGCTGGATCGGGCCAGGCTGATTGTGGTTCATGATGGGCCGCCTGGAGCGAGCCTTCCGCCGTCGATCTCCCGTACTCCTCCGGGTTGGTATGCGGTTCGGATCGTGCGTCGGGCGGTACCGTGCTGGTGGCCGGAGACATTCACCAGTCCGATCGGAACTGGAGTGTCCGTACCGCTCTGGTTGGCGCTTGTGCCCGCCCTTGTGGCTTCCATCGCCGCGTGGCGTCTCGACACCCTGGCCCGCCGGCGCGCTCGCGTGGGCTGCTGCCCGAAGTGCAACTACGACCGCGCGGGGATCGCGAAGGACGCGGTGTGTCCGGAGTGTGGGAGTGGGAGCGAGGCAAGCGGGTAGCCCGCACCGGCAGGGAGGGCGCGTGATCGCACGCCCCGCCGACGCCCTCCCTTACGGTCGGGCTGCTTGTGGTCGGGCTACTTGCCCCACCCGCCCCTACCATCCCCACTTGATTTTCAGCCCCCAGGAACGCCAGATGCCCCCGGAACACAACCGCCAGCCGCTCGAAGTGCCCTCGCCCGCCACGCTCCCGCCGCCCGTGGGCGCTCCGCCGGAGAAGCCCGCGGCCAAGCGGGTCGAGGACCCGGCGCTGGTGGCGAAGATCGACGACCTGCTCCAGCACGTGGGTGTGGACTCGACGACGTTCAACGCCAAACTCATCCGCGACCTGGTGCAGACGTCGCTGAAACTGATCCCGGATGGGCGCGACACGGGGGAGTTGAAGCTCATCACGACGGCCGTGAAGGAGATGCGGTACGCGTACCGCGTGTTCGGCCAGTATCCCGAGCCGCACAAGGTCTCGATCTTCGGCTCGGCCCGCACGCCGACGAATCACCCGGACTATGCCGCGGCGCGCGAGTTCGGCGCGATCATGGGCAAGAAGGGGTGGATGGTCATCACCGGCGCGGGCGACGGGATCATGAAGGCCGGGCACGAGGGGCCGGGTCGCGAAGCCTCGTTCGGAGTCGCCATCCGGCTGCCGTTCGAGACCAACGCCAACGAGGTGATCGCGGGGGACGAGAAGCTCGTGTACTTCCGGTACTTCTTCACGCGCAAGTTGATGTTCCTGAGCCAGTCGGAGGCGGTGGCGCTGTTCCCGGGCGGCTTTGGCACGATGGACGAGGCGTTCGAGGCGCTGACGCTCGTCCAGACCGGCAAGAGCTCGATGATCCCGATCGTGATGGTGGAGGGGGCGAACCAGACCTACTGGGAGGAGTTCGACCACGCGATGCGGACGATGCTGCTGACGCGCGGCTGGATCAGCCCGGAGGACATCGATCTGTATCGCATCTTCAAGACCCCGGCCGAGGCCGCGGACCACGTGGTGCGGTTCTACCGCAACTATCACTCCTCACGCTACGTGAAGGACGACCTGGTGATCCGGCTGAAGAAGCCGCTTCGGCAGGCGGACGTGGACCGGCTCGGCGACGAGTTCAAGATCCTGGTCAAGCCCGAGGGCACGACGCCCTCGCCCTCGAAGATCGTGCAGCGCGGCCCGTTCGAGGCGGAGGAAGACCACCTCACGCTGGCGCGACTCTCGTTCCCGCACACACGCTACAAGTTCGGCATGATCCGGAAGCTGATCGACCGGATCAACGAGTGCGAGCCGGCGTAGCTCTACGTTTGGAAAGAGTTCAGCCTGCCGATGTCGGCGGCGACTTGTTAGGGTGTAGGTCGGGTAACTCCGCGCTTGCATGGCTCTGCAAGACTTGATAGTCTGTCGGTACCATGCAACACACACACATGATCGTGCTCGTGTTTGGAATGGTGCTTGCTGGCTGCGAAGCACCCTACCACACCAAAGCGATTCGCGAAGCGGATGATGCACAGCGCTTGACTGTTGGAACCGTTCAGAAAGAAATTCGCACGGGCATGTCGGGAGCAGACGTGGCCCAGGCGATGGGCTCTCCGAACATCGTGACCACTGATGAGCAATCGCGTGAGGTGTGGGTCTATGACCGTATGGCGACCGAGGTGGTGGCCTCCGGATCGAAGTGGTTCGTCACCGCCGGGGCTTCTCGAACGACCCAGCGGAGTCTTACCGTGGTGATTCGATTTGACGATGCCAAACGAGTACGTGAAGTCGCCTATCACCAGTCGCAATTCTGACAAGGGAATCCAATGCCTGCAAACAAGTGCATCGTGCTGTGTCTCGTGATTTTCATGGCACATCTCGCGGGCTGCAAGACGAGCATTCCGAAATCGGCACTCGCCATGAGTGAAGTCACGCTTCAGCAGCGCCAGTTGCAGACGCGGCGATTTGACACGGCCGACGAGAAGAAAATCCTGGTAGCATCGGCGGGATTGTTGCAGGATCTCGGTTATAACATGGAGTCAAGTCAAACGGACGTCGGCCTGATCGTCGGTGCCAAGGATCGGGAAGCCGTAGAGGGGGGGCAGGTGATTGGAAAGTTTCTGGTTGCGGCTCTCGTAGGAGCGAATGTTCCGATCGACAAACATCAGAAAATTCGCGCGTCGATTGTGACGCGTCCGACCAATGCGGGAATCGCAGTCAGGGTGACGTTTCAACGGGTCGTCTGGAACGATGCCGGGCAGGTTTCGCGCCTCCAGTTCATGGACGATCCCAAGATGTATCAGGAATTCTTCGGCAAGCTCTCGAAGGCGGTGTTTCTGGAGGCACAGTCAATATGATTAACTCATGGACGGCGATGTTGCTGACGGTCGTGCTCTTGACGGCAAGTGCGGGGTGCGCGCCGTCTTCGAGGCACGTGTTGGACGCAAACGAGAGTCAAGTCAAGTTGCGGTCGATGCAAACCCGAGCGTTCAATACCACGGACAGGCAGCAGACACTCCGGACGGTCATGGCGACGCTTCAAGATCTGGGATTTGTGGTCGATCAGGCTGATCCCGTGCTGGGGACCGTGTCGGGTACCAAACTCAACGGATATGCGTTGAAAATGACTGTCACGGTTAGAGATCGAAACCAGCAGCAGGTACTGGTGCGAGCGAATGCACAGTACAACCTGGACGCCGTTGAAGATCCAGAACCCTACCAGCAGTTCTTCGTCGCGCTTCAGAAGTCGATGTTCCTGACCGCGCAACAGGTCGACTAACAGACTACCGGGTCTCAGGTCGTGTCACTCCGAGATGCTCTTTGTTGGCGTTCGAACGGGCCCGATCCACATCGTTCTGGGTGCGCACGATCGGCGGCGTGGCGTCGCGCCCGAACCGGCTCACGGCCCGGTCGTGGGCGTCCTGGGATCCGTCGAGGCGGGGGTACGCGGCCTCGGCGAAGGCTCGCTGGGCGGTTGAGCCGAGGCTGTCGGAGCGGGTGATGGTGGTGGTCACCGGGCCGCGCAGGCCGAAGCGTCCGTGGGTGTAACCGCCCCAGGTGTTGAGCCCGCCGAGCCAGCCGTATCCGGTGAATCCGGGGTATGCGTAGCCGGAGGTGTCGCGGGCGGAGCGAGCGGCCGTGTTGCTGGCGAGGTCGGCCTCGGCCTGGGCGAGTTTGCGGGCCGCGCTCTCGCGGTCGCTGATGGACCAGAGAGGCTCGCCGGGGCCGAGGGTGTTGTCGGGAATCACGACGGCGCCGTCGGCCCGGACGGTGGCGGCCGGGGGCGGGGAGTAGCCAGCGTGGGGCCTGGCGGCATCGGGCTGGATGGCCGGTCGGGCGGGAGACCAGTTGGACATGCTGATGCGCATGTCTCCCACCGTGACGCGGCTATCGGCGGCGTCCTTGGGCGCGGCCTCCTTGTGGACGACGATCCTGGGTCGGTTGGCATCGTCCGCCGGGGGGGCGACGGCCTCCGACTTGGCCTGCGGGGCTTGGGGTTGCGGCGGGTCGGCCAGGGCGGTGGCGCCTGCGGTCGATCCGACGGAAGCGGCCAGCATCGCGATCAGCGTTCTGCTCGGCATGTGAAACCTCCCTTTGAGCCTACACCGGTTTGCTCGTTGTACAACGCGATCGAGCGCGCCCGCATCCGAAGTAGGGACGCGTTCGTATGATCCGGACCGATGCCCCGCCCCGCTGTCTGGATAACCCTGCTTGTGCTACAACTCTCGGCGGGAGGGTGTTCGCACGATGTGACGCGAGGGTCAGACGGGGCCGAATCCCCTTTCACGTACGCGGTCGAGTGGGCGGGGGCCGATCCGGGGCTGGAACTCACGACGTTCATTTCCGGAGTGGACGAGCGAACGCTCGCGGCGGCGCTCAATCCGTTCGCCGATGGGCCCGTGCCGCTGGCCCGCGAACTCGAGGGTCTGTGGGCCTCGTACGGCTTTCGCATCGTTTCGGTGCCCGTCGAGGAGGTGGCCGGGCTGGTGGGGACGCTGCGGACGACGGGCTCGACGCAGCGGCAGTGGCTCGGGCAGGCGTTCTCGTGGACGGAGGTGGTGCGGGCCGGGCATTCGTCCGGGCGCGTGATCGCGCTGGACGCCGAGCGCATCCGGCTTGCGCCGGGATCGCTTCGGCTGCTGGTGCGGAGCTGGATCGAGCCGACGCCGCCGCGAGTCTCGGTGGGCGGCGGGGGCGGGGAGGCTGCGCCGGAGGCGACGCTGCGCGTGGAGATGGTGCCGCAGAACCGCGAGTCGCGGACGACGGAGCGGTCGCTCGATCTGCTGGCGGTGAACGAGCCGCGGCTGGAGGCGGAGAGCCAGGGGTTGCTGTTCTCGCGCCTGTACACGCGGATGAGCATGTTTCCCGGGCGTGCGCTGGTGATCGTGCCCGATCGCCCGGACGCGGATTGGGGCGTGCTTGCCGTCGAGGGGGCGAGGGGGATGCCGGGCGAGGCGGAGCCGGCGGGCCGAAAGTCCGACGCGACGGACCCCGGGCCGTGGGCCAAGCGGGCGGCGGCTGAGGTGTCGGTGCCCGACGCGGCCGTGAGCCTGCCTCCCGAGAGGATTGGTCCGCCCAAGCTCGGCGAGGTGGTGCGGGCCGCGCCGCGCGGGGTCGCGCCGCCCGCGGCGAGTTCGACGGGTGCGCCGGCGGTGGTCGGGCCGGTTGTCGCTCGCGTGCCGACGCTGGGAGAGGCGATGCTCATGGGAGGACCGGCCCCATCGGCGGGTGGCCCGAGGCCTCCCAACGCCCCGCCGCCGCAGCGTGTGGTGCTGGTGCTCGTGCCGCGCGTGCCGAAGGAGTTTCGTTTGCTCGGTCCGGCTCCGGAATCGGGCCCCGCGCCGGCGTCGGCTACGCCGAGCGCAGCAGGCTCGCAACCCGGGTGAGGACCGCGAGCGAGCCGGGGAGGTCCCAGGTCTGACGGTCGCGATCTCCGGTGGTGTTGCTGACAACGCGGATCTCGGCGAAGCCGGGCGCGACGCCCGCGCGAGGGCCGAGTGCGTGGGCGATGGCCGCGCCTTCCATGGCTTCGGCGAGCGCGCCGGTTCGCGCGGCGGCGTCCGTCGCGCTTGCGTCGGTGCCCGAGCATGTGGAGACGGTGGCGATGGGGCCGACCCGGAGGGCCGAGCCCAGCTCGGACCGCAGCGCGCCGGCGAGGGCTTGGCGGAGGTGGGCGTCGGTCGAGATGGCCGGGCAGTGTCCATTGGCCGAGTGGGCGCCGTCCCACATCGGGAATCCCAGCGCGGCGGTGTCCACGAACCCCGCGGGGGTGATCGCGCCCTCGTCGGCGTAGGTGCAGGCGCTGGCGACCACGACGCTCAGGAGCGGGGGCGGCGCGTTCGCGTGGGGCAGGGACCCGCACACGCCGAGGTTGAGCACGATCGGTTGTGGGCCGGCGTGTGGCAACCACCGGGTGACCGCTCCGGCCGCGTTCACCTTTCCCACGCCGGATCGGAGCAGCCGCCAGCCGTCGCCCGCGTCCACGGGTTCCCGGTCACGCTCGGGGGGCGAGCACCCCAGCCCGGAGGCGACGGCTTTGGCCTCGGCGGGCGCGGCCACGACCACCAGCACGTTGTTTTCGCCACGCCATGTCGCGTCGCCGGCCATGGCGAACGCTAGCACGGACGGTTACCCGAGTTTTCCGCCGGCGGCGAGCGTGGCCTCGGCGATGGCGTCCCACCCTTCGCCGAGAGGCGTGGAGAACTGGAGGCGGAGATCGAACTCCGAGTCGCGTCGGGCCTCGAAGAAGTCGCCGGAGACGTTGTCGCCGTCGATCTCGGCGACGCGCAGGTCGCGGCGCTCGGCCAGGTCGATGGGCTCGCCGAGGACGTCGCCCTCGTCGAGACGGGCGGGGTGGGCGTGGCGCTCGTGGCAGAGGGCCTCGTCGAGCGAGCGCGGGAGCACGCAGACGGTGGGGGAGCAGGGGTGGATCGGGTCCCAGCCGGTGACGACGCACCGGCGGCCGTCGCTGAGGGTGACGACGCTTCCGGGGGCGAAGGCGGGGGTGACGGCGAGCAGGGCCTTGAAGACGATCGGATCGAGTTTCCCGGCTCGGACCAGGTCGAGGGTCTGGTGCAGGGCCCGGACGGTGGGGACGCTCTTGGCCTCCGGGGGGTTTCGCAGGCGGTCGAAGTCGTCGGCGACGGCGACGATGCGGGCGAAGGTGTGGATCTCCTCGCCGCGCAGGGCGGTGGGGGGGCCGAAGCCGCGGACGCGTTCGGGGAATCCGGAGCCGTCGAGGCGCTGGTGGTGGTGGAGGACGACGGCGGAGGAGGTTGCGGGGACGCGTCCCTTGACCATGTCGAAGCCGGTCTCGACGTGGCGGCGCCACATGGGGTCGATGGCGCCCTCGGGGGTGACGCCGTGGGAGGCCTGGAGGCGGGCGGCCTCTTCGCGGGGGACGCGCGTCAGGCCGATGTCGTGGAGGAGGGCGCCGATGCCGAGGGACTCGATGTTCATGGCGCGCCGGCGGGAGAGGCGGCCGCCCGCGCCGCGGTGGGAGACGAGGTAGCCGTCGAGTTTGAGGCCCATGAGGAGGCTGAGGAAGCCGACGTTGAAGGCGTGGGAGGCCAGGGGGGAGCGGGCGTCGATGATGTCGTGCATGAAGAGGGCGGCGGCGGGATCGTCCACGAGGCGCTGGACGAGCAGGCGGACGCCGTCGGCGTACACCTGCAGGTCGAAGGTCGCGTGCAGGTCGGAGGACATGCGGTCCATTTCGGCGGCGATGCGCTGGGCGACGGTGCTCTGGTCGTTGATGAGTTGCACGCTGGCGTAGCGCAGCAGGAACCGTGTGGGGGGGTACTCGATGGCGATGCGGCGCACGCCGATCTCGGCCATGCGGGCGATCTCCATCGCGTCGAGCACGCAGCCCGGGCGCAGCAGGACGTACCCGGGGATGTCGGGGTGCATGACGGGGAGGGCGAGGGTCATTCCGGGCGCGGCCTTGGTCGTGGAGAGAGTCAGCATGGATCGGCCCTCCGGGGGCGGTTCGGGTGGGGTGTCATCGACGCGCGGGCGCGCGGGATGCGGCGCGAGATGGAGTCGGTGTGCGAAGCCGGGGGAGCCCGGCCGTTCGGGGGGGCGGCGGT
This sequence comes from uncultured Phycisphaerales bacterium, assembly GCA_937871915.1. Taxonomy (GTDB): domain Bacteria; phylum Planctomycetota; class Phycisphaerae; order Phycisphaerales; family UBA1924; genus UBA4658. Next base: position 9,427 of record CALMPG010000080.1, on the reverse strand, counting down.
AGAGTTCTGGGACCTTGCGATCGGAGCGAGCCCGGTGGGCTCTGCCGTCTGTGCCGTCTGCGCCGGGCGAGCACCCTGTGCGGGAGGCGCTGTCGCCGAGCGGGGTCAATCCGCCGGCGGCGCGGCCCGATCCACGCTGTGAGCCGGGCCGAACCCCTTTCGGGGCAGGCGCGGCCCGCGAGGCACTGCTGCGATGGCGTTCCTGTCTCTGGGAAAAGTTCGATCGGCGACCATGGGCACGCTCACCGGCGGGGTGATGCCCATCGCGATCGACTTCGGGGTCGGGTCGCTGAAACTGCTGCAACTCGCGTCGGGTGATCCGCCGTCGCTGGTGGCCGCGGCGGCGATCGACACGCCCGAGTCGCTGATCTCGGACAACGCGAAGCGGTACCAGTTCCAGTTCCAGGCCCTTCCCCGGCTGCTCAAGGGGGCGGGGTTCAAGGGCAAGCGGGCGGTGTGCGCGATTCCGGCCGGGCAGACGTTCATCAAGCACATGCAGTTTCCCAAGGCGGACAACCTTCCGCTGGCGGACCTGGTGCAGGCGGGCGTGCCGGCGGCGCTCAACTGCGATCCCGAGGCGCTGATCCTGCGGCACTTCGCCGTCGAGGGCGCGACGCCTCCGGGCACGCACGGGGGCTCGGACCCGATGTCGTCGGGGGGCGGGGGCGTCCGGCAGGAAGTGATCTGCATGGCCGCGGCGCGCGAGTTCGTGCAGCGTCTGATGCAGACCATCCGCGACTGCCACCTCGAGTGCGTGGGGATCCACCCCGAGGCGGTGGCGACGGTGAAGGCGTTCGAGCACATCAACCGGCGTGTGGGAGATCAGCACGTTTCGACGCTGTACCTCGACCTGGCCGCGGGAACGACCAAGGTGTGGATCGCGCACGGCTCGGCCCTGGCGTTTGCCAAGACGATCCAGTTGGGGGGGCGCGACCTGGACGCGGCGGTGGCCCGCGCTCTCGACATTGACACGGCGCAGGCCCGGGCCACGCGCCTGGCGGCGTCCACGCTGGTGGCCCCGGCGGCGCGTCCGGCCAACAACCCCGGCGCGGGCGGCGGTCTTGCGGGCGGCGGGCTGGCCGCGATGGCGGCCGACGGCTCGCCGGACTCGCTGGCCAAGACCGATCCGGCGACGCTGACGGCGGAGGACCGGCGGACGGGGCGGATCGCCCCGGGGCTGACGCCGCAGGTGACGGACCAGGCCGCGGCCCCGGTGGCCCCGCCGGAGTTCGACCTGGGCGACACTCTGGACAATCTGACCGACGAGATCGGCATGTGCCTGCGGTACTACGAGGCGATGTTCGGGGGCCGTCGCGTCGATCGGGCGATCTTCTTCGGGGGCGAGGCGCGGCATCGCGGGCTGTGCCAGCACATCGCGCGCAAGGCCCGGATGGCGGCGCACGTGGCCGACCCGCTCGCCCGCATGGCCCGTAGCGGCAAGGAGCCGGTGCGGGGCGTTGACTTCACCACCCCCCAGCCCGGCTGGACCATCCCCTTTGGACTCTGCCTGTGCCCGACGGACCTGTGATCGACCACCCATTCCTCCAGACGAGGACCATTCCATGAGCCCCCCCAATCCCAACGAACGCAGGCCCGGCGCGGGCAACTCCTTCCTCCCGGAGGACTACCTGCAGAAGAAGGCGGAGCGGCGCGCCATCGCGATCAGCCTGATGCTGTTCCTTGTCGTCGCCTTCGGCATCGTCGGCGCGTTCTTCGTCACCTACCACCGGTGGATGAAGGTGCGCGACAACCAGGAGGCGGTGAACCGGGAGTTCGCGACCGAGGCGAAGAAGATCGAGCAGCTCAAGGTGCTCGAGTCGCAGCGGGACGAGCTCAAGGAGAAGGCGGACATCACGCTGGCCCTGGTGGAGCGCGTGCCGCGGTCGATCCTCATGGCGGAGCTGATCAACCGCATGCCCAAGCAGCTCACGCTGACGGAGTTCAGCCTCAAGTCCAAGCGGATGCTGGACACGGCCCGGCCGGTGGTCAAGCCCGCGGGCATCTCGGGCCCGCAGACGCTGGCGCAGATCAAGGCGGCGCAGAACGGCGTGGGGGGAGCGGGCAAGGCGGACGGGCCCAAGCCCCAGCCGCCGCGGTTTGATTTCCGCGTGGAGCTAGTGGGCCTGTCGGCGACGGACGAGGACGTTGCGGACTACTACCAGTCGCTGGTGTCGTGCCCGCTGCTGGACCGGGTGGACATGATCTACGCCTCCGACATCGTGGTCGACCAGGTCTCGATGCGGAAGTTCCGCATCGAGGCGTCGATCAGGAACCTGGCGGACGCACGCAACATCGAGCCGCTGCACGTGCCGCGGCTCAACGGCCGGCCGCTGACCGGGGGCCGTCGCAATCGGACCATCAACCCGCTCGACCCGACCCTGTCCGGGGGCGACGTCGAGCCGCCGATCACCGGCGTTCCCGAGAAGCAGGAGTAACCCGCCATGTCAACTACGGCCCGACAGTTCCTCTTCTCCGCCGTGCTGCTGGCCCTGCCGGTGAGCTCGTACTTCGTGGTGTTCCGGCCGGTGAACGCGAAGATCGAGCAGGGCAGCCGGGAGATCGACCACAAGCAGGCGCTGCTCGGCAAGCTGCGCGAGGCCACGGCCCAGACCGAGGACCTCCAGCGTGCCAACGAGCAGATCCGCGTGTCGATCGACTCGCTGCAGGCGAAGCTTCCGAGCTCGAAGGAGATGGACAACGTGCTGCGGCAGGTCTCCGGGATCGCCGCGAAGAACAACCTCAAGGTGCCGGCGTTCAAGAAGAACGAGCGGACGACGCCGGCCGGGCTGGCGATGGAGCAGCCGCTCGACATCGAGATCACCGGCGACTTCGACGGTTTCTACAAGTTTCTTCTGGACCTGGAGCAACTTCCGAGAATCACCCGCCTGACCGACCTCGACGTGACGCGTTCGGACAAGGTGGACGGAGAGATGAAGGCCAAGCTCGTCCTCAGCGTGTACTACGAGGGCGATGGGAGCAACCAATGAACCGCAGCACGAACCACAACCCGACGTCCGATTCCCAGGCCCAGGGGCTGATGCCGCTCGACTCGCCCGCGGCCGAGCCGCTGCCGGCGACCGGCGTGTTCCGGCTCGAGGCGATGGCCCCGGGCAACACCAACGCGGAGCAGTCGATGGCCGCCGGGGCCACGCCGCGCAAGCGGAAGGTCTCGACCCAGGTGATCGCGCTGGGGATTCTGCTGGCCGTGGGCGGCGGGATGATCTACGGCATGCGATTGCTGGGGATCGGGCCGCTGACGACGCTGGCCAAGACGGTCCTGCCGGACTATGACCTGACCAAGCCCTCCTCGCACGGGGCGGACCACAAGCGGATCCTGCAGGACCTGGCCGTGGACACATCCGAGCGGCAGGTGCCGGTGGACGAGGTGCAGAAGAACCCGTTCAAGATGGGCGAGACCGTCGCCGCGCCGCTGCCTCCGGGCGCGGACCCGACGGCGGCCAGCCGGGCCGCGGCCGAGCGTGCCAAGCGTGACGCGGATCAGAAGCGTGCCCGGGTGCAGGCGTCGCTCTCGACGCTGAAGGTGAACGGAATCATCGGGGGCGTGAGCCCGGTGGCCCGGATCTCCGGCGAGGCCGTGCGCGTGGGGGACACCGTCGGGGACGATTTCAGGGTCAAGGCGATCCATGGGCGCAGCGTGGAGCTCGAGCAGGACGGGCAGGTGTACGAGCTGCACATGGACGACGATCTGATGAACTCGAACAGGCCCCGGAAGCACTGATCGGAGCGTCGCTCTTTGTCCGGGCCATCGCGCCCCTTGCCGATCCACCACCCATGGCCAAGTTTGACATCAACGACATCCTGGCCGACCTGGGCGTGAACAACGCGGACCCGAAGGCACTGGCGCGCCGCAAGCGGGGCGCGCCGGAGGCGCCCGCGGCCAAGCACACCATCGACAAGGCCGAGCAGGCCTTCAGCCCGCTCCCCTCGGTGCCCAGCGGGCAGCGGTCCTTCGGCACGTCGATCACGGTGGACAACGATCCGGCCGTGCCCGTCAAGCCCAAGGCTCCGCCGAAGCCCGCGGTGGGCGAGGCCCTGGCCAACGTGTACACACCCGACGCGGACGCGCTCGCCGTGCCGGCGACGGGCAAGGAGCTCGGCGAGTTTCTCGTGGCGGTCGAGGCGGTGAACTCGCAGCAGCTCGCGGCGGCCCAGCAGGTGCTCAAGTCCAGCCCGGGGCGGCGGCTGTCCGACGTGCTCATCGAGCAGGGGGCCGACGAGGTCAAGGTGTTCCAGGCCATCGCGGGCATGTCGGATGTGCCCTTCGAGCGGGTGGACCTGGACAAGGGGCTCGACGGGGGCTTCGACGGCAAGCTGCTCCAGCGGCTCACGGTGGACTTCTGCAAGGGCCACTCGGTGCTGCCCCTGCGCGTGGTGAAGGCCGGCCCGCACGACAAGGGGCGGGTGATCATCGGCGCGACGAGCCCGGACGATGTGTTCCTGCTCGACGAGGTGCGTCGGCGGCTGGGGGTGTCCAACGTGAGGCTGGTGGTGGTGCCGCCCACCGACATCCGCAGCGCGCTGGACGTGGTGGGCCAGACCGAGCAGGCCGCGCAGCCGGACGTGGACGTCTCCTCGATCCTCTCGGAGGTGAACGAGGACGACGTGCAGGTGGAGAAGGTCCAGCAGTCCAACGAGGTGGACCTGGAGAAGGAGGCGGGGGAGTCGCCGGTCATTCGCTACGTGAACTACATCATCCAGTCGGCGGTGAAGGAGGGGGCGTCGGACATCCACGTGGAGCCGGGGGAGAAGAAGCTCAAGGTGCGGTTCCGCACGGACGGGCTGCTCTTCGAGATGATGACCCCGCCGGCGTCGATGGCCAGCGCGATCACCAGCCGCCTGAAGATCATGGCGAACCTGGACATCTCGGAGCGTCGGCTGCCGCAGGACGGGCGCATCCGGTGCAGCGTTCAGGGGCGCAAGCTGGACCTGCGCGTCTCGACGCTGCCCAACGCGTCGGGCGAGAAGACGGTGATGCGAATCCTCGACACCAAGAGCATCAACGTCGAGCTCGACCAGCTGGGGTTCGAGGAGGGAACGCTGGCGATCTGGAAGAAGGCGATCGACGAGCCGCACGGCATCGTGCTCGTCACGGGCCCGACGGGCTCGGGCAAGACGACGACGCTGTACGCGTCGCTTCGCCAGATGGACAAGAACACGATGAACGTGTCCACCGTCGAGGACCCCGTCGAGTACCACCTCGACGGGATCACGCAGACGCAGGTGCACGAGAAGATCGGGATGACCTTCGCCAAGGCGCTCAAGGCCCTGCTGCGACAGGACCCGGACGTGATCATGCTGGGCGAGATCCGCGACATGGAGACGGCCCAGACGGCCGTCCAGGCCGCGCTGACGGGCCACCTGGTGCTCTCGACGCTGCACACCAACGACGCGCCCTCGTCGCTGACGCGGCTGGTGAACATCGGGCTGGAGCCGTTCCTGGTGGGCGCGGCGGTGCGAGCGGTGCTGGCCCAGCGGCTGGTGCGTCGGCTCTGCGCGCACTGCAAGTTCCAGGGCGAGCCGACGGAGGAGTACAAGGAATACCTGACGATGCAGGGGCTCAGCCCCGACACGATGTGGATGCCCAAGGGGTGCGACAAGTGCCGCAACCGCGGGTACTCCGGGCGCGTGGGCATCTACGAGCTTCTCGCCGTGGACGACTCGCTGCGCGACATCATCGCCCGCAACCCGAACGTGTCGGAGTTCCGGCGCACGTGCATGGAGCGGGGCATGGTGACGCTCCGCTCCGACGGCATGGTGAAGGTGTCGCAGGGCCTGACGTCGGTGGAAGAGGTCATCCGGGCGACCGAGTCAAACTCGTGAGGGAGGGCGCTCCCGCAGGATGCGCCGTTGCGGCGAGCTCATCGGCAGGCGGTCCGCCCGCGCCGGGGGGACGAACTCGCCCCGGCGCGGCTCGAAGGCGCGCGGCGGTGTGGCCCGGAAGACCGTGAACTCCATCCGCCGGTGCGTGGCGAGGAACTCGAACGAGGCGGCCTGGACGAGCGCCCGGGCGGGCAGGTTCGCGGCCCGGGCCGCTTCGGCCCGGGTCGGGGCGCGGTCGTTGCGCTGGGCCGTCGGGGTCTGCCACATGCCGGCCCACATGCCGGTCTCGGGGCGGCGTTCGAGCAGGACGGCCCCGTCGTGGCGGACGGCCAGCACGCTGGCGCAGAACACATCGCCGCGGACGGTTCCGGGCTTGGGGCGGGGGATGTCCATCTGTCGGCGATCGCGCCGGGCGATGCACGGGCCCCGCACCGGGCAGGAGTCGCACGCGGGCGTTGAGGGCGCGGGCGTGCAGACCGTCGCGCCGAGTTCCATGAGACCCTCGTTGAACACGCCGGGGTGTGCGGCCGCCGTTGCCAGCGACGCGGCCCGCTCCCAGAGCCACGCCCGGGTGTTCGGGTCGTCGCCGGGCGCGTCCTTGCCGTGGATGCGGAGGAGGACTCGGGCGACGTTGCCGTCAACGATCGGGGCGGGGGCGCCGAAGACGATGGAGGCGATCGATCCGGCGGTGTAGCGGCCCACGCCCGGCAAGCGGCGGAGGTCATCGACGCTTTGGGGCACGGCGCCGCCGAACTCGGCCATGATCTGGCGCGCCGCCGCGTGCAGGTGGCGTGCCCGCCGGTAGTAGCCGAGGCCGGACCACATCTCGAGCACGTCGTGCACGTCGGCGGCGGCGAGCGAGGCGACGGTGGGGAAGCGCTCCACGAACGCGACGAACCTGGGGGTGACGCGCGAGACCTGGGTCTGCTGGAGCATGGCCTCGCAGACGAGGGATCGGTAGGGATCGCGGCGCGGGCTCCGGGCGCTCCGGGCCGCGTCGGGGCGGTGTCGCCACGGCAGCTCGCGGGCGTTGGCCTCGAACCAGGCCGCGACGGCCCGGGTGATTCGGGCGTCGTGCGCCGACGGGGCCCGGGGGGTCATCGCTTGCCCTTGCCCTTGTGTTTCTGGGCGGCGTCGCGGGCCTTCTGGGCCTCCTCGATGGTTCGGCGGAGTTTGGCGAGGAAGCCCTCGCCCTCCTTCTGGCGCGAGCCCTCGATCTTCTTGCGGTCCCACCAGGGGGCGCCGACGGCGGGCGTGCCGCTGGCGAGCCTGGCGGCCTTGACGGCCTCGATGGTCTTCCACTCTTCCTCGGCGCGGGCGCGGATGAGCTTGCTCTCGATGATGGCCAGGGAGGAGTTGGTGGCGAAGTAGAGGGCGAGCCCGGCGGGGGCGTTGTACATCATGAGGGGGAACATGAAGACGGTCATGACCCTCATCATCTTCTGCTGCTGTTCCTGCTCGGGGGTGAGGGGGGTTGCCGAGGGGGGCGTGAGGTATTTCTGCTGGATGAAGAACACCACGCCGAGCACGAGGGGGAGGGCGTTGAGCCCGTCGATCGGGCCCAGGAGCATGGAGAGCAGCGGGATGTGGAACGAGGTTCCGAAGGCCCACAGGTGGTCGGGGGCGGACATGTCGGCGAGGAAGGTCCAGCCGGGGCTGATGCTCTGGAACACGCCGAAGAACGCGCCGGAATGGCGGAGCTCGAAGGCGAAGGAGAGCATGGCGGAGAGGGCGATCCAGACGGGCGTCTGCAGGAAGGCGGGGAGGCAGCCGAGGGCGCCGCTGGCGTAGACGCCGCCGTGCTCGCCCATCATGCGGGTCTGCTCCTGGCGGAGCTTGGCCGGCTCGTCCTTGTACCTTTCCTGGATGGCCTTCATCTTGGGGGCGATCTTGGCCATCTCCTTGCTGAAGAAGAACATCTTCCGCTGCGTCCATCGGGTGATGGGGTGGAGGAGCGTGCGGACGCAGACCACCAGGAGCATGATCGCCAGGGCCCAGTCGCGGGTGAGGTAGTCGTGGATGCCCTTGAGCAGGGCGTGCAGGGGCGAGGTGAGGAACTGGAACGTGCAGAACGAGCAGGGACCGCCGAGGGTGTACATGACCACCTCGGCCACGCCCATGGCGGCGGCGGCGGGGGCGTGGGCGGCGATGACCTCGGAGGAGGTCGGGCCGGCGTAGACCCCGATGGAGAGGTCGAGCGTCCTGCCCGGCGCGACGGTGTAGGTGGGGCTGGTGAGGTAGAGGGCGATGTCGGCGTGGGTCTTGTCCGCGTCTGGCTCGGCCGTGGGGATCGCCACGCGCGACACCTCGCTGGCCATGGCGAAGGAGCGCTCCTTGGTTCCCGGCGGGAGGAGCGGGTACATGGCGATGGTGAAGTAGCGGTTGGTCAGGCCGGCCCAGGCGAGGGTGAGGTCGCCCTTGGTGGAGTCGGCGCTGGGCCAGAGCTTCGATGGCTCCCAGCTCGGCGGGGCCCGTCCGGGCTTGTCGCCATCCTTGTTTCCGATCGCCGTGGAATGCAGGATCAGCGACGCGGCCCGATCGTCGGCGAAGACCCGGCGCTCGGGATCTCGCGAGGCCGGGAGCAGGTAGCCGAAGCGCACGCGCCGGGTGTCGCCGCCGTAGCGCATCGTGCCCACGGGGGGGCTGACGGGCCCGAACTGTTCCCAGCGGACGCCGAGGGCGGCGTCGGGGCGGAGGTTCTCGACGGTCTGGCGGATCGTGAGATCGAACGTGCCCGGGGCGAGGTCGAACACGCGGGTGATCTTCGCGATCTCGACGCCGGACTCGTTGACGACGGCGGCCTCGAAGCGCCCGGGCTTGTCGCCCTGCTTCCAGAAGGTGGTGGCCGGGTCGGGGGTCTTCCAGAGGCGGACCTCCTGGCCGTTGAGGAAGACTCGGTAGGCCGCGAAGGCGTCGAGCCCGGCCCGCGGGTCGTCGCTGGCGATCGGGTGCGCGGCGTCGGCGTTGACGCGAGGGTGGCGGAAGTCCTGGATGGTTTCCGGCACGACGCGCCTGGCCGTCTGGAAGTAGTTTGCCAGGCGCAGGCTCTCGACGCCCGAGCCGACGGGGGAGAAGCGGACCTCCATCTCGTAGGTCCCGCCCTTGTCGCGCGGCGTGGTCGAGCCGATCGGGTCGTAGGGAACGGCCGGGAAGGTCCGGGCGGTGTATGTCTCGCCGATGGGGGCGGCGGGGAGGGGCGGCGTCGTCGCGGCCGGGGGGGCGGGTTCGGGGCGGCCGCCGGGGGCCTCCGGGTAGTAATCGGAGTAGCCGGGCACCCAGCACATCTTCAACGGCGTGCGTTTCAACACGAAGGACAGCATCTCGGGACCGCGGTCGAGATAGGTGTCGATGCGCTCGGGTTCGACGACGTCGCCGATGATGCCGTGCAGGTATGTCCGCGCCGCGTCGGCTTTGGAAAGACGGCCTCAACAACGTCACGGGCCATCTCCTCTCGACGCAGCGGCGTCAGACGGGCATTCTTGTGGATCTTCATTCGGTCCTCCGAGAATCACTGAAGCTTCGACAACCTCAGCTTTCTCGGTCAGGGCCGAATGGACAACCTACTGAAAGCTCACATCTAGCTAGT
>CALMPG010000079.1 GCA_937871915.1 uncultured Phycisphaerales bacterium | reverse complement strand
GGGTCCGCGTCGCCGGCGGGGTGACCGACCACGTAGCCGATCGACCCCCCGAGGAACGCGAGGGCGGCGGCGAGGACCGCACCTTGGCCCAGCTCAGCCCCACCCTCGCGTCCGCAAGTTCCGGCCCTCCACGCACAAGCCTCAGGCGCGCGTTCGCCTCCGCCCCCAGCGGGTCCACACCGCGCCGCGCCCCATCCTGCACGATCGCGATCACCAAGCTCGTATCAAACGCCCGCACCCCCAGCCGCCGCCCGGTGAGCATCAGCCGCCGCCGCCCCTCCGGCGTCACCACCGCCGCCCGCCCGCCCTGCATCTCTCGCACCACCTGCACCGCAAGCATCCATCGAGGGTCCAGCGCGGGAAGCGACGCGGCCGACACATTCTCGCGTTCCACCGCCGCCCGATCCGCGTGCGACGCCACACGCATCGCCCCGCCCTCGCGTGCCGCCGTCACCACGGTCCGCCCCGGCACACGCATCCCCACACCCCCATCCCCGACCCTTCCGGGTCGCGCTCCCCCAACGTCACGGCCCGGCACATCGCCCTCGGGCCGCACAAGTCGCAACGAAGGTTGGCCGGGCCGTGTATCCATCTGTCGCTATCCAAGGTACCAGCACTTCCCGCCGCGCCAAAGAGGTATTCGCTCACACCGACAACCTTTCCACGCACTCTGCCCGAGAACCGCCACCATCCCCAAACTCCGCCCCCCTCCCCCAAACCCGCCCTCGAACCCCGTAGACTCGCTCCCGCTTTCCCCTCTTCCCATGCCCGACCCTTCCACCTCCCACACACCGGCCTCCTCTTCTCCGACCGCTTCGGGGAAGTCCCCCGCGCCGGCACGCTCCTTTCCCCCCCTTCCCATCATCACCAGCCCCTTGAGCCCTGTCGAAGTCGCCAACACGCTCGACGCCGCCGCCCGGCGCGGCAAACTCCCAGGCTTCCACAAAGGCCCCCAGCAGACGCGGCGGACCCCATCCCCCGACATCGCGTTCCACATCACCGACTTCGGCACGCCCTGCGAGTCGGTCATGGACGCCTACGCCCAGCCGCGCGGCTCCGGGTGCGAACTCTCCTTCTCTCTCCGTCTCAAGCCACTCATCCCCTGGCTGTTCACCGTCGTCTCGATCCTCACCGTCTGGCCCGGCATCTGGCTCACCGATTCCATGCTCACCGCCTACTTCCCTGCCTACGCCACGCTCGCCGTCCAGACCTGGATGTGGTACCTCCCGCTCACCGTTCCCTTCGTCCCCCTCGGCACCTGGCAGGTCGTCCGCAAGTCGCGCAGCACCGCCCACGCCGAGGCCCTCGACCTCATCAACAAGATCCAGAAACTCACCAATCCCGAGCCCCCCGCGCATCCAGAACCCCCGCGGTAACGCGGGGGCCAACGGGGCCGTCCGTCACCCCGGCCCTCCCCCGAGGACCTCTACACTCCCGCTCGCACCCCCGAAAGGCTGCCTCACATGCGCACACTCCTCCGCACGCTCCTGCCCGCGCTCGCCCTCGCCCTCTTCCTCTGCTCCCCCGCCCGCGCCGAGGACCCCATCCTCATCGGCCACTACGGCTCGCTCACCGGCGCCGAAGCCACCTTCGGCCAGAGCACCTCCAACGGCATCAAACTCGCCCTCAAGGAGTTCAATGCCGCGGGCGGCCTCAACGGCCGCAAGGTCGAGCTCAGGGAGTACGACACCCGCGGCGACGCCGGCGAGGCCAAGCTCGCCGTCGAGCGCCTCGTCAAGTCCGACAAGGTCGCCGCGGTCCTCGGCGAGGTCGCCAGCAAGCTCTCCCTCGCCGGCGGGCCCGTCTGCCAGGAGGCGGGCGTGCCGATGATCACCCCCTCGTCCACCAACCCGCGCGTCACCGAGATCGGCGACTACATCTTCAGGGTCTGCTTTATCGACCCGTTCCAGGGCTACGCGGGCGCCAAGTTCGCCCGCGAGAACCTCAAGGCCAGGACCGCCGCCCTGCTCGTCGATCAGGCCCAGGCCTACGCCGTCGGCCTGGCCGAGCAGTTCGAGGAGCACTTCAAGAAGCAGGGCGGCGCCATCGCCACGCGCCAGACCTACACCGGCGGCGCCAACGACTTCACGGCCCAACTCACCAGCATCCGCTCGGCCCACCCCGACGTCATCTACATCCCCGGCTACTACACCGACGTGGGCAACATCGCCCTGCAGGCCCGCAAGCTCGGCCTCAACCAGCCCCTGCTCGGGGGCGACGGATGGGACAGCGCCGAACTTTCCAAGATCGCCAAGGACGCCATCGAGGGGTGCTACTACACGAACCACTACGCCCCCGACCAGCCCGAGGCCCGCGTCCGCACGTTCATCAGGTCCTACAAGTCCGAGTTCAACGGCGCGACCCCCGACGGCCTGGCGGCCCTGGGCTACGACGCCGCCCGCGTCCTCTTCGACGCCATGAAGCGGGCGAGCTCCACCGACGGAAAGGCCCTGCGCGACGCCATCGCCGCGACCAGGAACTTCGCGGGCGTCACCGGCGACATCACCATCAACGCCAAGCGCGACGCCACCAAGAGCGCGGTCGTCGTCGAGATGTCCGGCGACCCCCCGGCCCCGAAGTTCGTCACGGCCGTCAAGCCCGAGTAGCAACCACGCCCGGGTTGGTCGAGCCCCCGAGCGAATCCCGCGGACGACCGATGCCCCCACGGCCCGGGCCGCGCCGGATCTTCTCGTGCCTCTGGCGGAGGCGGGCGCCCGCATCGCGATGCCCGCGCGGGATCGCCGATCGCGAACGGCGCGCCGGCCGCTACCGTCCGGACGCCAGCGCCGGCGCCGGACCGCCCGCGGCGCCCGTCGCCAGCCGCAGCGCCCCGTCCTCCATCTCGTAGACGGTGTCGAACACGTCCAGCGCCCGGTGGTCGTGCGTCACGACGATGACGGCGGTGCCGTGCTCGTGGGCCACATCGCGGAAGAGCTGCATCACCTGCCGCCCCCGCACGCTGTCGAGCGCGGCGGTGGGCTCGTCGGCGAGGATCAGGCTGGGCTGGTTCGCCAGCGCGCGGGCGACGGTGACGCGCTGCTGCTCGCCGCCGGAGAGTTGCGTGGGCATGTTCAGGGCGCGGGGGCCGACGCCCAGCTCGCCGAGCAACTCCATCGCGCGGCGTCGGGCCGCCGACGGGGGCTTGCCGACCAGCTCGCCCACGACCTGCACGTTCTCGACGGCGCTGAGGAACGGGATCAGGTTGGACTTCTGGAAGACAAAGCCGATGTTCTCGCGGCGGAAGCGGCGCAGGTCGCCCAGCGAGCGCGGGCCGTCCTGCACGAGCCGCCCGCCGATGGTCACGCTCCCGCGCGTGGGCGGGTTGATGAGCCCGACGCACAGGAGGAACGTGGACTTTCCCGCGCCGCTTGGCCCGAGCAGGGCGACGATCTCGCCGCGGCGCACGCGCATGGACGCGTCGCGCATCGCGACCACCTCGGTGTGCCCCTTGCCGTACACCCTGGTGAGGCCGCTGGTCTCGAGGGCGAGTGGTTCGGTCATGGCGCGCCGGTCCTCCGTCCTTTCGTGTCAGCCGATGGCCTCGTTGGGGGAGACGCGCATCGCCTTCCAGATGCCCAGCAGGCTGGCGAGCACCGAGATCAGCAGCACGATCCCGCCCAGGCGGAGCAGGTCGTCGTTGGTCACCAGCACGCGCCGGGGGAAGAGCGGGAACAGCCGCAGGCCGATGAGCCACCCCACGCCGAAGGCGAGCACGCCCATGATGAGGGATTGCTGGAGGATCAGCCCGACGATGGTGCGGTTGGGGGCCCCGATGAGCTTGAGCAGCGCGATGGGGTGGAGTTTGTCGAGCGTGAGCGTGTAGATGATCAGGGCCATGATGACCGCGGAGATGATGGTCAGCAGCACGCGGAAGAGCAGGATCTGCCGGCGGGCCCGGTCCACGCTGCCCTTGAGCAGCAGGTCCTCCTGCTGGGCCCCGGTGTAGATCGTGGCGTCGCCCCACCCGCCCACCGCCCGCAGCACGGCGTCCACGTCCGCGCCGGGCGTGAGGCGGGCGATCACGGCGCTGATCGCCGGGCCGGGGAGCGCGGCGAGGTGGCGCGATGATCCCGACGCCCGCTCCAGCACGCCCGGCTGCGTGCGCCCGAAGTCGATCCCCTCCGCTCGGGCGCGGCGGGCCCGGCGTTCCAGGCGCACCGATTCGCCCGGCTCGTCGAACTGGATGGCCTGGGCGTCGCGGCTGGTGAAGCAGGCGATCCCATCGCCCCCCGAGGAGATCATCGCGCGGGTCAGGCCGACGACGGTGTACGTTTCCTTGCCCAGCCGGAGCCTCTCGCCGAGCGCGAGGCCCAGGGATTCGTCGGCGAGCATCTCGAAGTGGTTCTGGGCCAGCGGGCGCCCGGCGACGAGCGGCAGGCCCTCGCCCTTGTCGGTGGGCCAGCCCAGGCCCAGCACGGCGATGCGCAGCGGCCTTCCGCCGCGCTCGCGCTGGATGGTGTGGTAGACGAACTCCCGGGCGGCGGCGACGCCGGGGACGGTGGCCACGCGATCCACCAGGCTCCGCGGCAGGCGCGAGACCTCGGCGAACGGCCCGCGCGTGTCGCGCTGCACGACCCACACGTCGGCCCCCACGCCGCGCGTGACCACCAGCGCATCGTCCACCAGCCCGCGGTAGATCCCCCCCATCCCCATCACGACCATGAGCAGCATCCCCACGCCGACGGTGGTGAGGACGAAGCGGCCCATGCTGTGGCGGATGTCGCGGACGGCGAGGTTCATTCCGGGCTGATCCTCCGCCCGTCGCGCGGCGGGCCCCCGGCGGCCGCCGCGGGGCCGACGACGACGTCGCCCGGCGACAGGCCGCTCGTGACCTCCACGCGCTCCCGCCCGCGGAGCCCGACGGTGATCTCGCGCCAGCGGGCCCTGCCGGCGTCATCGACCATCACGCCGGTCCTCCCGCCCCGGACCAGGACCAGCGCCGCGGGGAGCACCGTCGCGTCGTCCCGGTGGTCCACGCGGATGTAGACCTCGGCCCGCTGGCCCACGGCCCACGTGGCGGGCAGGCGCTCCACGCGCACATCCACGACGATCTCGCGCGTCTCGCGGTCGGTCTGGCGCCCCACGCGGGCCACGACGCCCGGATACTCCGCCGCCGGCTCGGAGCGGAAGACCACCCGCGCCGGCTGCCCCTCGGCGAGCCGGGCCAGTTCCGTCTCGTCCACCCACGCGGTGACCCACATCTCGCGCAGGGAGACCAGGTGCAGCACCGACGAGCCCGCCGTGACGACGTCGCCCGCCTGGCGGTCCCGGCGGACCACCAGCGCATCGAAGGGGGCCCTGATGGCGGTGTCCTGCAAGCGCGCCCGCCGGTAGTCGAGCGTCCGCTCCGACGCGTCCCGGCGCCGCTGCCCCTCGACGATCGCCGCGCCGGCGCGGGCCACCTCGGCCCGGGCGACCGCGAGCGCCTCGGCGGCCTTGTCCACCTCCTGGGCCGAGGTCGCGTTCCCCTCCGCGGCGGTGCGCAGCCGCTGGTGCGTCCGCTCCGCCTGCGAGGAGACGGCCTCGGCCCGCTGCCGATCGGCCTGCAGGCGTTCCACCGCCGCCGTCGCGGCGGCCACCTCCGCCTCCGCGACGCCGACCTGCTGCCTGAAGTCGGTGTCCTCGAGGAAGACCAGCGTGTCGCCCGCCTCGACGTGCTCGCCCTGGTCGGCGGTGATCCTCGTGATAAGCCCGGCCACCTTCGGGCCCACGCTCGCGCTCACACGGGCCTCGAGCGTGCCCGTGCCGAGCACCTCCGCCGTCACCCCGCCGCGCTCCACCGTGTGCGCGCTGACCGCCACCGGCGCGAGCAGGAGCCACCAGGCCGCCCCCCCGATCGCCGCCGCCACAAGGAGAAGCCTCGCCCCGAGCCAGACCCGCCGCCCGTGCCGCTGCCACCACGAAACCCCGGCATCGCCGCGTCGCGCGTCCGAGGATTTCGCAGTATCGCTCATGCGAACGATGCTAGGGCCCGCGCACCCCGACACGCATACTCACGCCGCCACCGTCGCCGCGCACACCTCCGAACATCGCCCCTTTCCCCCGCGTGCTCACCCAGCGCAGGGCGTAGTACGCCGTCTTGCCCGCTCCCGCCGCGGAGAACGCGACCGCGGCGCGCACCGGGTCATTTCAACGCGGCGCCGCCCGGGCCGACGAGTCTTGCGGCGAGGATGTACGCCCTCACACTGCGGGCATCGTCCTCGTCGAGTCGCGCGCGGCGGGCCATGCGCGGGAGAATGGTGCCCCACTCCTCTTCCGAACGCCCTGCCGGCGGTTGAAGCGTGTGGCACTCGGCACACTTGGCGACGAACACCCCACGCCCGCGTTCGACGTCGGCTGCTGAAAATCCACGGGCGGCGCCCGCGTCGATGGTCGCGGCGGTGATGGACGGGGCGGCCCGCTCCATGCCTACCGTCGCGCACCCGCCGACAAAGAGCGCGACGGCCGCGCCGATCCAGACAGGCTCGGCGCGGCCGCCGCGCGGATTCGGGAGTGGTTGTGTGGGAGTGGGGATCATCAGAACGAGAACCCCACGATGACGCGCACCTGCCACTCGGCCTCGCCCTCGTTGTGCGTGGTCTGCTTGAGCGCGGTCGCCGTGACCCACCAGTCGTGGTCGCCGCCGAAGCGGTAGGACGCCACCGGGCCGAGGAAGAAGTTCGAGTCGGCGCTTGTCGTCCAGTCCGGGAGCGGGATCTCGTGCAGCGCCTCCGCGCCGATCAGGAACTTCGGTGTGACCTCGTAGGACAGGCCCAGCGACTGGCTGAACTCGCCGCCGCGCTCGCGGTAGGCGTGCCCCTCCCACACGGCTTCGAGCGTGACGTTGTACGCCACGACCAGCGGCCCGAAGTTCTTCTGGAGGATGAGCTTGTTTTCCAGCTCGAACAGCTCATCCCCGAGCTTGACCTCGTGGTAGGACGAGAGGCCGAACCCGTCCTTGGCGGGGTCGAGGTAGTTGATCTTGAACTCGACCGCCGAGTCGTCGTACTTGGCCTGGTCCTTCTCGACCGAGCGCCCGCTGGTGACGCTCCAATCGGCGAGGTAGAACGCCACCTGCACGTGGTCGGTCAGGCCGTATTCCAACTCGTGGCGGAACTCGAAGCGGCTGAACGACGAGTCGTCGGGCCTTGCCTTCTTGTAGGTGAACCAGTTCTCGAACTCGACCGCGCCCTTGGGGGCGGTCGGGGCTTCCTGCGTGAACGTGAAGCGCCGCTCGTCGGCGCAGGCCGCGCCGGGCAGCACCAGCGGGATGAGCAACGGCGTGGCCGTGGCCGCGGCCGCGGCGAGGAGCGATGGACGCATGAGGTGGTCTCCAAGGGGGGCCGGAGGTATGACCGGACCTCGGGGGCATTTGTCCCGGCTTCGGCTTTGGCGCATCGCTCGGAGTGCGGCCGCGCGGTGGCCGGAGCCCGAACGAACCATGGTCCAAGCGAAGAAACCGGGACGCCCGCTTGGAGTAGTTGAGACGGTGTCTCAACTGCGGTGAGGCTAGTGGATGGAAACCGGGCCGTCAAGGCGCGGCATCGCGTCGATTTGGGTTCGCCCGGAGACCTACGCCGCCACCGTCGCCGCCGCGACCTCCCACCATGGCCCCTTCTCCCCGCGTGCTCACCCAACAGGGGGCATCGCCGCCGTCTTGCCGGCTTCCTCGTTCGGCCGGTTGGTTTGCGGGTTGCCGCGTGAACCCGCGACCGGAGGCTCGCGGTCGGCATCCGTCCCACGCATCTACCCCCCCCCGCCCCCAACGCCCCCGCCACGACAAACACCCCCACCGCCACGACCACCCGCACGCCCCGCATCGTCACCTTCTCCAACGAGCGCCTCCCCACATACGACCCCGCACACCCCGCGGCACACGTCGCCCCCACCAGCCCCAGCGTGCGCCCCTCCGCAAGCACGCCGTAGTCGTGCGTCCTGGCCAGGTACACGAATCCCAGCGCGTACATCCCCAGGCGCGCCAGGTCCACGCCCGTCGAGATCACGTTGGTCGTGCCCACGAACTCATCGCGCCCCAGCCCCGCCCGCAGCAGGAACGGCGCCCGCATCGGCCCCTGCATCCCCGTGAGCCCGCCAAAGAACCCAGAGAGCACCCCCCCCACCGGCAGGGCCCCCGGCCCGAACGCCAGCCGCTGGTACCACGGCACGAGCTCGAGCGCGGCGAACACCGCCAGCATCGCGGAAACGATGATCTTGGCGATCGTCACTCTGGCCCGAACACCCCCGAGCGTGTACTCCGCCAGCGGCGCGGCCGGGGCCATGAGCGCGAGCATCGCGGCCCCGACCATCGCGGCCACCACCGCCGGCACACCGAAGCGCAGCACCACCCCGCGATTGGCCAGCGTGCCCACCAGCGCGATCTTGAAAAGGTTGTTCACCAGGTGCACCACCGCCGTCGCGGCGATCGCGACCTCGATCGGGAAGAACAGGGCGAAGACCGGCATGAGCACCGTCCCCAGCCCGAAGCCGCTGAAGAACGTGATCGCCGCCACGAAGGCCGCGAGGATCGGCAGGATCAGGAGGTCCACGCCGCGAGTGTAGAGACGGCGCACGGCGGCCACGCCCCCGCGCCGAAGGGCCGCATCGCACTACCCTCCGGCCATGTCCACCCACGCCACCTCCGTTCCATCCGCCCGCCCCGGCCCGGGCGCCGTGGACCGGCTCGTCCCCTTCGTCCACGTCGCCGAGGTGGAGGCCTCGCTCGCCTTCTACGCGCTGCTCGGGTTCGCGCCCGCGCACACCATGACGGACCCGCGCGGGCGCGCGTTCTGGGCCATGGCCCGGAGCGGCGCCGCGGAGATCATGTTCGCCCTCGCCGACGGCCCCATCAACGCCGAGCAGCAGGCCGTGATCTTCTACATGTACAGCCCGGACGTCGCCGGGCTCCGCCGGCGCCTGCTCGCCGGCGGCCTGCACGACGGCGGCGTGTATTGCGGGGCCGCGGGCCCGAACAACGGCCGGCGCGTGGTCTTCGCCGTCGCGCACCCCGACCACATGCCCGCGGGCGAGCTCCGCATCGCCGATCCCGACGGCTACTGCATCCTCGTCGGAGAGTCGGCGTAGGACCCGGGCGCGGGCGCGAGGCTCCGCGCTGCGCGTCGCGCCTCCCCCACCGTCGCCGCTTTGCTCCCCTCCATCCGCTTCGCGGCCGGCGCCCTTGGGCCTCCCTCCGCGCCCCCGCGAGAGCCCTCCGCACAGACCCGAAGCGACCTGCTAAACTCCGCCCCGCACCCCCCTCCCGATCCCGCGCCCCCGATGCCCGACTTTTTCCAGACGCTCATCGCCACCATCGCCGTCGGGTCGCTCTACGCGCTGGTCGCGCTGGGGTACACGCTGGTGTACGGCATCCTCAAGTTCATCAACTTCGCCCACTCGGACGTCTTCGTGCTCGGCGCGTGGACGACGTTCGCCTCGTCCACCTTTATTCTCTCGCGGCTCAACGTCGAGGCCGAGGCCGCGCCCTGGTGGGTCGGCGTCTGCGTCCTGCTGCTGGCCATCGCCGTCTGCTCCACCGCGGGGTATCTCATCGAGCGCTTCGCCTATCGCCCCTTGCGCAAGGCCCCGCGCCTGAACGTGCTCATCACGGCCATCGGCGTCTCGCTCCTGATGCAGAACCTCGGCCAGCTCCCCGGGTGGGTCATCGCCCGCGGCCCCGACCGCATCGTCACCAAGGCCGAGGCCGCGCTCACGCCCAAGGACCGCGAGGGTGATGTCACCATCGCAAACGGCACCGCCACCATCCGCTATCCCGGCGACCCGCTCGCCACCATTCCCTTCGGGGCCTCGCCCAAGCGGGCCCCCACGCTCCTCCCGGACGCCGTGCTCAACGAGTCCGTCGTCTCGCGCGGCATCGTCTCGGGCGGGTCCAAGCGCGGCCTGCTGACGCTCGACCATCCCATCACCCTGGCCCCGCAACGCGGGTACCGCCTGGAGATGGTCCGCGACGACGCGGACCACCGCACGGAGACGCTCAACCTCGCCGTCGATCCCGGGCAGTACGCGGCGGGCGTCGAACTCGCCACCCAGCCCCGGCGCAACCCGGCCGACGTCGACGGCGCGACGTACCGGCTCCTGCAGGACCCGCTCGTGCCCATCCGGCTGCTGGACGTGCTCATCGTGGGCAGCTCCATCGTCCTGATGCTCGCGCTGCAGTGGCTGGTCTTCGCCACCAGGTTCGGGGCGGCGATGCGGGCCGTCTCCTTCAACTTCGACAACGCCTCGCTCATGGGCATCAACGTCGGGTTCGTCGTGAGCGTGACCTTCGTGCTCGGCTCCTCGCTGGCCGCGGCGGCGGCGTTCCTCTACGCCATGAAGTACCCGGGCCTGCAGCAGACCGCCAGCGGCGTCTGGGTCCTGCTCGGGCTCAAGGCGTTCGTCGCGGCCGTGGTCGGGGGCATCGGCAACGTCCGCGGCGCGGTCCTCGGGGGCTTCCTCATCGCGGGCATCGAGTTCTTCGGGGCCCGCTACATCTCCACCGAACTCCGCGACGTCTACGTCTTCGGCCTGCTCATCGTCGTCCTCCTGGTCCGCCCCAGCGGCCTGCTCGGCTCCACCGTCCGCGTCAAGGTCTGACCCCTTCTCGCTTCTCGCTCCCCGCCGCTCACTTCCCCCGTGAAGACGCTCGCCCAGCACATCGCCGAAGTCTCGCCCTCGCGGGCCTTCCGCCCCGCGCTGATGCTCGTGCCGTGGCTGGCCTGCCTCGCCGTCGCGCTCCTGATCCACTACGCCGCGCCGATGGCCGTGAACGACTACTGGGTCAACGTCATGCGGCGCATGGGCGTGTTCATCGTGGCGGCGGTCTCGCTCAACATCGTCAACGGCTACACCGGGCAGTTCTCCATGGGCCACGCCGGGTTCATGGCCATCGGGGCCTACATCGGCGCGGCCGTGACCTACTACGGCTCCCTCCTCGCCCACGGCTCCACCAACGATCCCGCGTTCTACACCCAGGGCGTGCTCCTCATGCTCGCGGGCATCCTCGCCGCGGGATGCGTCGCCGCCGGCGCGGGCCTGATCGTCGGCCTGCCGTCCCTCCGCCTCCACGGCGACTATCTGGCCATCGTCACCCTCGGCTTCGGCGAGATCATCCGCGTCCTGCTCGAACTCACCTCCACCCAGATCTACGACGCCAAGGAGGTGACCCTCGGCGCGCTGGCGACGTTCCCCCTCAATGGCCCCGTCGGCTTCGAGCGCATCCCCGGCTACGCCTCGCTCTTCTGGATCTATCTCTTCGCCGCCATCACCTGCCTCATCGCCTTCCGCGTAAAGATGTGCAGTTCCGGGCGGGCCTTCCTCTCCATCCGCGAGGACGAAATCGCCGCGCGGTCCATGGGCATCAACCTCACCAAGTACAAGGTCCGGGCCTTCGTCCTCGCCGCGTTCTTCGGCGGTGTCGCGGGCGCCCTCTACGCCCACACCGGCGTGAACCCCTCCCCCACCGACGCCGGCTTCGCCCGCTCCTTCGACATCATCATCATGGTCGTCCTCGGCGGCCTGGGCTCCATCAGCGGCTCCGTCCTCGCGGCGATCATCCTCATCGCTCTCCCGGAAGCCCTGCGCGACCTGCAGCAGTACCGCCTCATCGTCTACGCCCTCCTGCTCATCGGCATGATGCTCCTCCGCCCGCAGGGGCTCTTCGGCGTCAAGGAAGTCTGGGACCTGTTCCGACGCAAGCCACAACCCAAGGACAAGGATCCGCACGGCCCCGCTCGATTCGCCTCGGCAGCCGGCACCACCGGAGGTGCTCGATGAGCGACTTCCTTCTCGATGCCAAGGGCATCGGTATCAGTTTCGGAGGCTTGAAGGCCTGCCAGGCCCTCTCCCTCCAGATCCCGCGCGGCGGCCTCTACGGCCTCATCGGCCCCAACGGCGCGGGCAAGACCACCGCCTTCAACCTCCTCACCGGCGTCTACTCCTGCCAGTGCGGCACCGTCCACCTCGACGGCCTCCGCATCGACACCCTCAAGCCCCACCAGATCGCCGAGGCCGGGCTCTGCCGCACCTTCCAGAACATCCGTCTCATGGGCGAACTGAGCGTCCTCGACAACGTCCGCCTCGCCTCGCACCTGCGCGGCACGCACACAATCTGGCACACAGTCCTGCGCACGCCCCGGTTCGTCGCCCAGGAACTCGCGATGGAGCAACTCGCCCGTGAGTTGCTCGTCGTGATGGGGCTCGAAGACCAAGCGACCGAACAGGCCAAGAACCTGCCCTACGGCGACCAGCGCCGCCTGGAGATCTGCCGCGCCCTCGCCACCGAGCCCAAGGTGCTGCTGCTGGACGAGCCCGCCGCGGGCATGAACCCCAGCGAGAAGAAGGACCTTGCCAGGACCATCCGCGGCATCTGCGACTCCTTCGGCATGACCATCCTGCTCATCGAGCACGACATGGGCCTGGTCATGGACATCTGCGAGCGGATCACCGTGCTCGACTACGGCGAGACCATCGCCGTCGGGACGCCCGCCGAGATCCAGTCCAACAAGAAGGTCATCGAGGCGTATCTCGGGGAGGCGGTCGATGTCTGACGCTCCCCCCGTCATGCTCGAAGTGAAGGACCTGCAGGTCGCCTACGGCGCCATCAAGGCCATCCGCGGCATCAACCTCGTGGTCCGCATCGGGCAGATCGTCACGCTCATCGGCGCCAACGGCGCGGGCAAGACCACCACGCTCCGGGCCATCTCCGGCATGGTCCGCCCGTCGGCGGGCACGATCACTCTGCGCGGCCAGCCCATCGGCGGGCTCGCGTCGCACCAGATGGTCCGCCTGGGCATGGCCCACGCCCCCGAGGGGCGCGGCATCTTTGCCAACCTCTCCGTCGAGGAGAACCTCGACCTGGGCGCATACATCCGCCGCGACCGGGCGGGCATCGCCGCCGACAAGGAGAGGGCCCTCACGCTCTTCCCCCGCATCCGCGAGCGCCTCGGGCAGAACGCCGGCACCCTCTCCGGGGGCGAGCAGCAGATGCTCGCCATCGCCCGCGCCCTCATGGCCCGCCCGACGCTGCTGCTCCTCGACGAGCCCTCGCTGGGCCTGGCCCCGCAGATCGTCCAGACCATCTTCCAGATCATCCGCGACATCAACGCCGGCGGCACGACGATCCTCCTCGTCGAGCAGAACGCCCACATGGCCCTCAACGTCGCCCACCACGCCTACGTACTCGAGGCCGGCGAGATCACCATGGAAGGGCCGGCGAGGGAGCTCGCCAGGAGCGACGAGGTGCGCAAGGCCTACCTCGGCGGGCACTGAACTCGCGGGCGGTTGTCTCCGCTCCCCGGCCACCGGCGCTGGCACGCCTCGCCAGAACACGGCCGCGGCGCGCACGAGCGGGCTTGTTACTTCAGGAAGCTGCGAACGTAGGTGTCCTTTTCGGCCTCGGTCAGGTGCTCCCACCCTCCGTTGTACCCGGAGCTCTTGTCGCAGCAGAACGCGATGGTGTATCCCTTGTAGGTCGTTTTCGGCGAGGCGAGCCCCGTCGGCTTGCTCGTGAAAAGGTCGATCGAGTTCACGGGTACGCGCACGCCCTCCGGCGCTGGCGCGAGGCCCGGATGCGGCGGATTGGTGATGAACAGCGGGAGCGTCTGGCCGGGAGCGACGCCCTCCCAGGTGGCCAGCAGCGGGGTCGGCGTCACCGAGGTCGGGGCGAGCAGGCTCACGCGGTCGGGCGGGGGGGGCGGCGTGGCGGGCGCGGAGATCGCCGGGGCGGGCGCATCGGGGGCACTGGGCGTCTTGGCGATCGGGGTCTCCGGGGCCGCGGGTTGGATCTGCGTGTACGCGACGGCCCCCGCCGCGGCGAGGGTGATGATGAGCAGAACGAAGTTCGTGCGCGTGCACATGGAGCACAGGCCGGTGGGCCGGGGCTCGGCGTTGTGGACGTTGACGGCGGCGACGGGCTTGCGGCTCATGGTGTGGCTCCGGAATTGCTAATTATACGGGCGCACTCAGGGCGTCGGGGCGCTTGTTCCGATCGCGCCCGCGACGGCAACGATGTTGTCGCCGACGATGAGCGTGAAGACCGTGATGATGGCGATGCAGATGAGGTTCAGCCCCAGGCCGGCCCGCGACATCTGCGAGATGGTGATGCGTCCCGAGGCAAACACGATGGCGTTGGGCGGCGTGGCGACGGGGAGCATGAAGGCCATGCTCGCGGCGATGGCCGCGGGGACGACCAGTCGCAAGGGATCGACACCGAGGGCCGGCGCGCCGGCGGCGAGGACGGGGAGGAGCGCGGTGGTGACCGCCGTGTTGCTGGTGAGTTCGGTCAGGAAGATGACCAGCGTGCAGACCAGCAGCACCGCGAGCCAGACGGGCAGGTGCCCCAGGCCGCCCAGGAGGCCGCCGAAGTAGGCGTCCACGCCGTTGGCGGTGATCGCCGCGGCGAGGCTCAGGCCGCCGCCGAAGAGGAGCAGCACACCCCACGGCAGGCGCTCGGCGGTGGCCCAGTCCATGGCGAAGATGCGCTCGCGCGGGCGGATGGGGATGACGAAGAGGGCGAGTGCGGCGAAGATGGCGATCGACGCGTCGTTGAGACCGGCGAGGGGCGTGCCCCCCCCCACGGCCCACCGCTGGATGAGCGGGCGCGTGAGCCAGAGGGCGACGGTGGTCATGAAGACGGCGAAGACGACCCACTCGCCGGTGGACATGGGGCCGAGGGCGCGGAGCTCGGCGCGGAAGAAGCCGCGCCCGCCGGGGATGCTCTTGAGGCGGACGGGCTGGCTGACGCGGGTGAGGTAGACCCAGGTGATGGGGAGCGTGACGGCGACGAGCGGGACGCCCAGGAGCATCCACTGGGCGAAGCCGAGTTGGCGGCCGAGGGTGGTCTCGACGAAGCCCTTGAGGATGGCGTTGGGGGCGGTGCCGATGAGCGTGGCGACGCCGCCGATGGAGGCGGCGTAGGCGATGCCGAGGAGGAGGGTGGAGTCGAAGTTGGGATCGGGCGAGCGGGCCTGGTCGTCGGGCGTGCCGCGCGGGGCGTGGGCCACGGCGACCATGCGGATGACGCTCATGGCGATGGGGACCATCATGATGGTGGTGGCGGTGTTGCTGACCCACATGCTCATGAGGGCGGAGGCGAGCATGAAGCCGCCGACGACGCGATGCGGGCCGGTGCCGACGAGGAGGATGGTGGTGAGGGCGATGCGGCGGTGCAGGCCCCAGCGCTCCATGGCCAGGCCGAGGACGAAGCCGCCGAGGAAGAGGTAGATGACGTCGCTGGCGTAGGGGGCGGCGGCGGCGGCGATGGACTGGGCGCCGGTGAGGGGGAAGAGCAGGAGGGGGAGGAGGGCGGTGGCGCTGAGGGGGATCGCCTCGGAGAGCCACCAGACGGCCATGAGGACGGCGACGGCGGCGGTGGCGCGCCCGGGGGGGGAGAGGTGGGCGGCCGGGAGGAGGGCGTACACCAGCAGCGCGCCGAGGGGGCCGAGGAGGAGGCCGGACCAACCGATGAGGTCCATGGCGCGGTTGGCGGGGGAGGGGTGGGGCATCCCGGGACGAGCGTATCAGGGACCGGAGCGAGCCGGGCGGTAGGATCAGGCCATGATGACCACGATGGGTGCCACGCCCGAGCCCACGACGCTCCTGGATTGGCTGCCCGAGCCACTGGCGCAGTTCTGGCGTTTGCCGCTGTTCTCGGTGGAGGGCGTCGAGGTGACGTTGGGGCACGTGATGCTGTGCCTGACGGTGCTGGTGCTGGGGTTGATCGGGGCGCGGATCTTCTCGCGGGTGTTCGTGTCGGTGCTGACGAGGCGGACGAGGATCCACCCGGGGGCGGCGGCGGCGACGCGCTCGCTGCTGTTCTATGCGCTGGCGCTGATGGTGCTGCTGCTGGCGCTGGATGTGGTGAACTTTCCGCTGCGGCTGTTCGCGTTCGCGGGGGGGGCGCTGGCGATCGGGGTGGGGTTTGCGAGCCAGAACATCCTGAGCAACTTCATCAGCGGGCTGATCCTGCTCATCGAGCGGCCGGTGCGGGTGGGGGATGTGGTGCAGTTCGACGGGTCGCGGTCGGTGACGGGGGTGATCCGACGGATCGGGGCGCGGAGCACGCGGATCGTGACGGGGGAGAACCTGGAGGTGGTGGTGCCCAACAGCACGCTGGTGGAGCAGAACGTGGTGAACTGGACGCTCTCGAGCGACGAGATCCGGGCGAGCATCACGGTGGGCGTGGCGTACGGCTCACCGCTGGAGGAGGCGCTGGGGGCGCTGCGGCGGGCGGCGGCGGAGCACGGGTCGGTGCTGAGGGACCCCGCGCCGGTGGCGACCTTCGAGGAGTTCGGGGACAGCTCGCTGGTGCTCACGCTGTACTTCTGGATGCGGATTCACGAGATGTTCGAGCGGCGGGTGGTGCAGAGCGACCTGCGGCTGGCGACGGAGCGGCTGCTGCGGGAGCGGGGGATCGTGGTGGCGTTTCCGCAGCGGGATGTGCACCTGGACACGGCGGGGCCGCTGGAGGTGCGGGTGGTTGGGAGAGTCGAGGGCGGAGGGCGGATCGCGCCGAAGGCGTGATCGCGGGGCGGGCTATTTCCCGGGCTTGGCGAAGGTCCTGATCGCGTCCTCGCACTCGTCGGCGAGGTCGCCGAAATCGAACTTGCCCTTGAGCCGCTTGGCACCGTCGAGCGCGGCCTGCATGGACTCGGTGGCCTTGGCCTTGTCGCCGGAGTGGAAGTAGGCCCAGCCCAGACGCCACTTGGTGAACTGGGCCCATCGGGTGTCCGGGGTGGCGAGCGTGTCGGCCATCTGCGCGGCGCGGAGGGCGAGGGCCTTGTCGAAACCGGGCTCGTCGTCGCTGGCGGTGACGATGACGGCGGAGACGAAGCCGACGATGTCGGCGTTCTTGGGGTAGCGCTCCAGGAGTTGGCGGGCGTAGGCGTTGACTTCCTCGCCCTGGGCCTTGTGGCGCTGCATGAGGATCATGATCTTCCACTGGTAGGCCGCGACCTCGGAGGAGGGGTCGGCCTTGAAGGCGGCGTCGAGGGAGGCGAGGGCGGCGGCCTGGTCGCCGCGGTCCATGGCCTCTTTGTAGCCGGGGTACTTGGCGTACAGGCCGTCGGTCTTGCCTTTGGCGGCGGCGATGTCGGCGGCGCTGCGCTTCTTGGCCTCGGCCTCGGCGGCGGCCTCGCGCTCGCGTTCCTTCTTGATGTCGAAGGTGCCGGCGAGGACTTCGCCGACGATGCGCTCGACGTCCCTGGGGTCGCCGATGCCGACCCAGGCGACGAGGCCGTTCTGATCGATGATGTAGGCGGTGGGGATGCCGCCGGTGCCGGCGGGCTTGAACCAGGCGGTGTGCATCTGCTTGTCGGGGGTGTCGACGGCGACGGGGTAGTCCATGCGGTCGTCCATCTTGGCGACGAACTTCTCGACGAGGTGGATGTAGGCGGTGTCGGCGGCGTCTTTCTGCTTTTCGGAGATGCTCACGCCGATGATCTCGACGGTGTCCTTGTGCTCGTGGGCGAGCTTGGTGAGGTGGGGGATGGCGGCCTTGCAGGGGCCGCACCAGGTGGCCCAGAAGTCAACGACGTAGACCTTGCCCTTCTGGAACTGCTTGAGGGGTTCGCCCTTGACCCACTTGGCGACGGTGAAGGGGGGCGGG
>CALMPG010000078.1 GCA_937871915.1 uncultured Phycisphaerales bacterium | reverse complement strand
CCCCCCCCCCCCCCGCCCCTCCCCGCGGCCCCCCCCGCCGAGCCCCCCCCCGATCGCGCCGCCGCCCCGCCCGCCGACGCCGTCGAGTCCCTCCTCAACAAGCTCCGCTCCGACCGCGCCCCCGCCGGCGCCCCCCACGGTCTCCACTGGTGCGCCGAACTCGAAGGCGACTCCATCCTCTCCAGCGAGTATCTGCTCATGAAGCTGATCCTCGGCCAGGAGAACGACGAGGACGCATGGAACGAGTCCACAACGGGTGGCACTGGCAGCTCGTCTGCCAGTGGTGTCCTGCAAAACCTCCCAGCCAAAGTGGGTCGCACGACCCTCAACAGAATCGCGAACCATCTCCGACTGGTGCAAAGACACGACGGCACCTGGGGCCAATACCCCGGCTCCCCACCCGACCCCAGCGCCTGCGTCAAGGCCTACCTCACCCTCAAAGCCTTCGGCGACCCCATCGACGCCCCGCACATGCGAGCGGCCCGAAATCAAATCCTCGCCCTCGGCGGCGCGGAAAAGTGCAACACCTTCAGCACCTTCTACCTCGCCTGCCTCGGCTGCGTCTCCTGGGACGCCTGCCCCGCCATCCCCACCGAGATCGTCCTCCTCCCCCGCTGGTTCCCCTTCCACATGGACAAGGTCGCGGCCTGGACCCGCACCATGCTCCTCCCCCTCGCCCTCTGCTCAGCCCTCCGCCCCGTCCGCATCCTCAAAGACGACGCCGGCCGCGACCTCAACATCGACGAGCTCTTCCTCGACACCAAGTGGAAGCACCGCCTCTCCAAGGAGTGGCAGCGCGACGACCCGATCTCCTGGTCCAACTTCTTCCTCCTCTGCGATCGCGCCCTCAAGGCCGTGCAGAAGGCCGGCCTCATGCCGATGCGGACCAAATCCATCAAGCTCGCCGAGGCCTGGATCATCGACCGCGTCCGCCCCGAAACCACCGAGGGCCTCGGCGCCATCTTCCCCCCGATGGTCTACCTCCAGATCGCCTTCAAGGCCCTCGGCTACACCCGCGATCACCCCATCATCCAGAAGGCCGAGCGCGACCTCGACGACTTCATGATCGCCGAGCCCAACCCGGACCCCAAACTCGACCACGTCCGCCTCCAGCCCTGCTTCTCCCCCGTCTGGGACACCGGCATCGCCCTCTACGCCCTCACCGAGGCCGGCCTCACCGCCGCCAACAACGACAAGATCGCCCACGTCTGCGACTGGCTCCTCGCCCGCCAGGTCACCATCACCGGCGACTGGGTCCGCAACCTCCGCCCCGAAGACCGCCACATCCGCCTCGGCCACCACGGCGACGCGGCCGCCTGGGCCTTCGAATACCACAACGACTGGTACCCCGACGTCGACGACACGGTGATGGTCTGCAAGGCGTTGATGCGAGCGAGCAGAAGTGGCGAAGGGGCGAAGTGGCAAAGTGGCAAAGTGGAACAGCCATCGCGCACTCTGCCACTCTGCCACTCTGCCACTCTGCCACTCTCTTCTCCCCCCCTCGCCCTCTACCGCCACACCGCCCAGCGCGCCTTCCGCTGGCTCACCGCCATGCAAAACGACGACGGCGGCTGGGCCGCCTTCGACAAAACCACCCACCGCGAATGGATGGAAGCCGTCCCCTTCGCCGACCACAACGCCATGCAGGACCCGAGTTGCGCCGACATCACCGGCCGCGCCCTCGAATCCCTCATCACCTGCGGCATGCCCACGAGCCACCCCGCCATCATCAAGGGCGTGAAGTACCTGCTCGCGAAGCAGGAGCCCGAAGGCTGCTGGTGGGGCCGCTGGGGCTGCAACTACCTCTACGGCACCTGGCAAGCCCTCGGCGGCCTCACCTACGCCGGCCTCCCCAAAGACCACCCCGCCATCACCAAAGCGATCACGTGGATCAAGAGCGTGCAAAACGAAGACGGAGGCTTCGGCGAAACCGCCAACTCCTACCTCGACCGCTCCCTCATGGGCCGCCTCCCGATCGACCTCGGCACTCGGCACTCGGCACTCGGCACTTCTCACGGCTCCACCGCCTCCCAAACCGCCTGGGGCCTCGCCTGCCTCCTCTACGCCTGCGACCCCTCCGACCCCGCCATCGAGCGAGCCGTCCGCTGGCTCTGCGACCACCAGCTCTACCAGGACAAGGACCCTTTCTCTCCCTCCTGCTGCACCGGCGTCGACACCACCGACGCCTCCTCCGCCGACCTCGCCCCCATCGACTTCGCCCCCGAAAAAGCCGGCGCCTGGCACGAGCACTACTTCACCGGCACCGGCTTCCCCAAGGTCTTCTACCTCCGCTACAACATGTACCGCCACTACTTCCCGGTCATGTCGCTGGCGAGATACGTCAACATGTGCCGCGAACAAGCAGCCCGACCGTAAGGGAGGGCTTGTGCGTCGCTCGTTTCACCGAAGCTTTGCTCTATCTCGGGGCTTCTTGCTTGCTGATGGCCTCCAGCCTGAGGAAGGAAGTGCAAGAACACCCCGCCCGCGCGCGGAGCGTCCGTCGCTCGCCAGTTTCTCGGGCCGAAGGCCACCCGCAATTCCCTTCAGCGCTAATGTCGCTCGTCCCGCTGTTCAGTAACTCTCAAGTACATTCGGCCGACCCGCATTGTCTCCGGCTCCGAGTGCCCCGTTGACTCCTCTGTTCGCGCGAGTGGCGTGTCCTGCGCCGACGGGGTCTGGGTCCGGTCGATGAACACCCGCCCCGTGATCCACGAGTGGTCGCGGGTGCGGACACGGAACGCATAGTGGTCCTTGTGCTTCTCGCACCAGAAGCGGGGCCGCTCGCCGTTCTCGATCGTGTACTTGAGCTTAGCCCAAACCCCCACGATGTCCCGCGACCATGGTGCCGCCGCGACATGCGACCAGTCATCTTTGATCATCGCGAGCACCTTGTCCGAGCTTGGAAACTCCCGCGTCATCTCCCAGCGCGACTCGGCAGATGTGTTTTGAAGAACTTGTGCCTTAACCGCCCGCACAAACACGTTCTCGTAGTCTCCCGCCACATCCAGCGCCCCTCCGATGCTCTCGACAGCTGCCGCGAGCAATCGGCCAGCATGCTGATATGGAAGGCCCCTCGCGTCCACCTCCTGCCGTTGGTGCCGGAGCGATCCATTCCAGTGTCGTTCCTCCTCATCGAACGTGAAACCCGTCGGCAGCATCAGTTGCTCAGCGGCAGCGATTACGACCGCGCCTATCGGACCATGGTCGTACGATAAGTGAGATCGACCGGCCGTCTCGTTCGCGAGCCGCGGCAGCCAGGAGAGCGGTTTGGGACGGAACGACTTCTCGAACCGCGGACTCTCTGTAGAGACCGCCACCTCCGCAACCGTCCGATTGCCGAATCGAATCGCAGCCTTGACGACGACACCGTCATCGTTCGTGGTCAGGCCACTCGGAATTACTTCGATGAGCCGTGCCGCATCGTCGAGTGTCGGTACGACCTGGGCATCGGTGCATCCCGTCTGTGCGAGGCCCTTCAACTCTCGCATCACCTTGGCCGCGTCGAACGGCGGCTGCGGCACCGGGTGGCACGCGGCGGCTCGCAGCGCGTCGCGTTGGCTCACAAACGTCTCGTACTCCATCCGCACGCGATGGATGTCATTGTCTACAGGGGTGGTGTCGAGTCCATTCTCGACGGCTTGTTTCTTGAACGCTTCTTTCGAGGAGAGTTTCCCTTCCGTAGTCTGCAACTCTTGCAGAATTGCATTTAGAGCTGCCTGCTGTTCAACCTTCTCGGCGCACGCCGCCTTGACTTTCTCGGCAAACGCCACCTCACGCTCCTCGAAGTATTTCACGATGTTCACGCTGCTCACGGTCGTGTCTCCTTGGATGCACACCCGCCCAGCTCATACCGGTACGCGATGCGCCGTGATGCGGCCCGCCAGTTTGGAGACGACCGGCTCGGGGTCCAGTTGCGATTCAGTCTCAACAAGCATACCGTCCCCACACCCATGGCCCCCCTCGTCCCCGCCATCCCCGAAACCACCCCCATCCCCCTCGCCTCCCTGCGCCAGGGCCAGTCCGGCGTCATGACCTCCACCCACCAGCTCGACGCCGAAGACGCCGCTCTCCTCCGCGCCATGGGCCTGTGCACCAACTCCACACTCACCATCATCCGCCGCGGCCACCCCTGCGTCGTCGCCATCGGCCCCAGCGGAACCAACGGCCAATCCAGCGGCAGTGGGGGGGCTGAAAGCAAAGAAACCTGCGCCTGCGGCGGCACCTGCCGCATCGGCCTCGCCAAAGACCTCGCCCAACGCATCTTCGTCACCCCGGTGCCCTGAGATATGCAGCC
This sequence comes from uncultured Phycisphaerales bacterium, assembly GCA_937871915.1. Classification (GTDB taxonomy): domain Bacteria; phylum Planctomycetota; class Phycisphaerae; order Phycisphaerales; family UBA1924; genus UBA4658. Next base: position 7,352 of record CALMPG010000078.1, on the reverse strand, counting down.
CGACCGTCAGGGAGGGCTTCTCCGAGATATGTAGCCCGATTTGTAGCCCGACCGTAAGGGAGGGCCCCTTCGCATGGCCCCAAAACACCCACCAACCCTCACCATCGGCCAAAGCGACAAGCCCCCCCAGGGTGGCCCGCCGCTCCGCGGCGACTCTCCTCCAGATACCCCGACACTCCGCGGCGGCTCCCCTCCGGGTACCCCGCCACTCCGTGGCGGGTCTTCCAACACCCCCCCCCGCGCCCGGGGCGACCCCCCCGAGAAAGGCGCCCCCAACGAAACCTGTGGCACCCACACCCGCCGCGTCGCCCCCCCCGGCGGGGGGGGCCCCCCCCCCCGGGCCCCCCCGCCCCCCCGGGGCGGGTCTCCCACCCCCCCCCCCTGCGCCGGGTGCGCCCCCGCCGAGAAGTGCGCCCCAAGCGAAGCCTGTGGCACCGACGTCCGCCGCATCGCCCTCCTCGGCAACCCCAACACCGGCAAAACCACCCTCTTCAACCGCCTCTCCGGCCTCCGCCACAAGACCTCCAACTTCCCCGGCACCACCCTCGAGGCCCGCGTCACCCGCGTCAAGAAAGGCATCGAGGGCGGCCGCGACGGCGACATCATCGATCTCCCCGGCATCTACTCCCTCGAACTCGACCAGCTCGAATCCCGCGTCTGCCGCGAAGTCCTCGCCGGCACCAGCGCCCCCCGCGGCGAGCCCCTCGGCGAGCCCGAGTGCGTCGTCATCATCCTCGACGCGGCCAACCTCGCCCGCAACCTCATGCTCGTCGGCGAGGTCTTCCGCCGCCGCCTCCCCACCGTCGTCGTCGCCAACATGACCGACGTCGCCCTCCACCACGGCATCCGCATCGACGCCCACGCCCTCGAGTCCGCCCTCGGCTGCCCCGTCGTCCTCACCAACGCCCGCGCCGGCGCCGGCATCAACGACGTCCGCCACGCCATCCGTAGCGCCCGCATCCCCACGCCCTTCCGCCCCGTCCCGCCAGAGCACGACGAACTCCGCGCCTGGGCCGACGAGATGAACCTCCACGGAGCCCGCGCCGCACGCGGCCCCGGAACCGGCACCCTCAGCGAAACCTCCAGCGACCGCGTCGATCGCCTCCTCCTCCACCCCGTCTCCGGCGCGGCCGTCTTCGCCCTCGTCATGGCCGGCCTCTTCTACTCCATCTTCGCCCTCGCGCAGTACCCGATGGACTGGCTCGGCGCCATCTTCGAGTGGGCCCAGTCCCTCATCCACGACGCGATGGGCACGGGCGCCCTCGCCAACCTCCTCGCCGACGGCGTCGTCGGCGGCGTCGGCAGCGTCCTCATCTTCCTCCCCCAGATCTGCCTCCTCTTCTTCCTCATCTCCCTCCTGGAAGACACCGGCTACCTCGCCCGCGGCTCCTTCCTCATGGACCGCCTCCTCCGCCCCTTCGGCCTCCCCGGCCACGCCTTCGTCCCCCTCCTCTCCTCCCACGCCTGCGCCCTCCCGGGCATCATGGCCACCCGCGCCATCCCCGATCGCAAGGAGCGCCTCGCCACCATCCTCGTCGCCCCGTTCATGACCTGCTCGGCCCGCCTCCCCGTCTACGTCCTCCTCACCACGCTCCTCTTCAAAGACCGCCCCCTCATGGCGGCCCTCGCCTTCATCGGCTGCTACCTCCTCGGCATGTGCGCGGCCATGTTCAGCGCCCTCGTCGCCCGCCGCACCATCCTGCGCGGCAAGAGCCGCGCCATGGCCATGGAACTCCCCACCTACAAGCGCCCCAGCCTCCGTACCGCCTTCATCGGCACCTTCGACCGCGCCCGCATGTTCGTGATGAACGCGGGCACCACCATCCTCGTCATCTGCATCGTCCTCTGGTGGTTGGGCGCCTATCCGAAGTTCGATCCGCCGGGCGAAGCGATCGCTCTGCGGCAGGAGGCGGCAGAGGGGCCCCGCGTTAGTCTAGAACTCAACACGAAGCCTACCTCGATAAACGACGACTATGCAACGCTAAAGAACCATCAGGAAAAGCTAGAGCACTACTCCCAAATCGCAACAACTCCTGTGCGCGACGGAGTTCCTGAAAGCGTGCGAATTCACGACGACGCGGTCGAGAACGTCCGGCGAATCAGCGAAGCTTTCCGGCCAGAAAACCTCGAGGCGTGGAAGCGCGAGCGGCTGGAGCAGGCCGACCACATCGAGTCTCGCCACGCCAAGGAAACTTCGCTTCTCGGTTCGCTCGGCAAAATGGCCGAGCCCGTCTTCCGCCCCCTCGGCTTCGACTGGCAACTCACCATCGGCGTCCTCGCCTCCTTCGCCGCCCGCGAGGTCTTCGTCTCCACCATGAACGTCGTCATCGCTGGCCAGGACAAGGCCGACACCGACGCCGACAAGCAGCACCTCGTCGAGCAGATCCAGACCGCCAAACGCTCCGACGGCCTCACCCCCATCTTCACCCCCGCCGCCAGCTGGTCCCTCCTCGTCTTCTTCGTCCTCGCCATGCAGTGCCTCCCCACCCTCGCCGTCACCGCCAAGGAGAGCGGCCACATCAAGTGGGCCCTCCTCCAACTCGCCTGGATGTCCGGCATCGCCTACGTTGCCGCGATGATCGTGTACCAGGTGATGGCATGACCCTCGCCGCCGCCTTCCCCATCCACGACTGGCAGTTCTGGGTCGTCACGCTCATCTTCCTCGCCGCCGCCGCCTGGCTCCTCAAGGGCGTCCTCCCCATCCCCTTCCTCACCAAGCGCGCCAAGGCCAAAAAGCAAACCAAGCGCGTCACCATCACCGTCGAAGGCAAGACGCCCGACAAGTAGCGCCGCGCATCGGGTGGCACGGGCAGCTCGCCTGCCCGTGGTGTTGCAACCACACCTTCGCAGCACGAACACACCCAGTCGCGCACCGACGCCCCGTCCGCGCCACCCAACCCACCACCAGGGCAACTCACACCAGTACCGGCGCGTCATACACCCCACCCGCGAGCCCCAGCACCCGCTCCAGCACCGGTGTCCGCGCATACAGCACCTCCCCCGCGCGAACGGTCAGCGCCACCACCCCCGGCGCATCCACCCCCACCACCCCGCCACTCTCCCCACGCTCCACCGGCCCCGCAGTCCCCAGAGAAACCACGCTCCGCCCCTCACCCGTCAACTCCACCTCCAACTCCGCCCGCGCCACATCCCCCTCCACCCGAACCACCAGCGCACACGCCCTCAATCTCGCCGCCTGCCCGTTCAACACCCCCGCCCCCGGCGACACCAGCAGCGCACCCGCGCCGATCTCCCATCGCACAGCAATCCCCACCGGCGCGCCCGGCCCGCCCGCGGTTCGCTGCGAATGTTGATGCGCAATAGCCGCCATGGTTCAACTCGCCCGACTCAAACCACCTTCGACAGCAGCGTCGCCGCCATCTGCAACCCCTTCCCGCCCTTCCCGTCCGTCCCGACAAACCGCTCGCCCAGCCGATCCACCGTCTGCACCAGCGCCACCAGTTCATCCAGCCTTTGGTTGTGCGTCGCCACCGCCTCCGCCGGCGCAAGGTCCGCCGGATTCACCTTCATCGCTCCGGCCCCCGCAACCGTCGCGTGCTCCCCCGTCTGGTCCCGGATCTCATACAGCGCGGCCAGCAACGGCAGAATCTCCCGCCGCAGCCGCTCCCGGATCACCGTCCGCGCCACCGACCACGCATCCTGATCCGCCTGGAAATATTCCTTCCGATCCCCGCGAATGTGCACGCGCGAAATCAACCCCCACTCCACCAGCGCCCGCAAAGACATCGACGCGTTCCCACGGCTGATCTGCAGCCGCTCCATCACGTCGTCCGTGTTCAAGGGCGTCGCCGACACAAACAGCAGCGCGTGCGTCTCCGCCATCGTCCGGCTCACGCCCCACGCCGGCCCCATCTGCCCCCACGCCTGAATCAGTTGCTCCTGCGCCGCCGCAAACTTCGCGCCCGACACCGGCGGCACGTTCGGAGATGACTTCGAGAATCGCGCCATCAGGACCTCTCGATCAACCAGGCAACCGACCCGAGCGCTCCTCAGCCCAAAGGGCTGAAAGGCAATAGCCGGGGGGTCAAGCGAGCGAAGCGAGCGCGACCCCCGGAACACGCGCCCAAATCCTCCGCACCCTGAAAGGGTGCAACCCGGCCTCGCCGCACACACCACCGACACTCCCGAATGTACGACCACCCCCGTTCATCGGCAATGGGATTTTCAAGAATTACTGAAAATCGCCCGTTCCGGCCTGATTCCCGCCGTTCCCTCCCTCACACCACCGTCAAATCCACCACCCCCGCCACCCCCAGCACGCACGACACAACCCCGTTCACGGTGAAGAACGCCATGTCCAGCCCCGCCTTCCCCCGCTTCGCCAGGATCACATGCTCCGTCACCAGCAACGCTCCCACCATTCCCACCGCCGCAAAGAACACCACCCCGAACCGCGCCTCCCCCCGCGCCGCCAGCGCCAGCATCGCAAACGCCCCCGCGTGCAGCGCCCGGCTCACCCAGATCGCCGCGCCAGCCCCAACCGCGGCCGGAATCGAGTGCAACCCCGTCCCCTTGTCAAACTCCACATCCTGCAGCGCATAGATCACATCAAACCCCGCCACCCACAGCACCACCATCCCCGCCAGAAACCACAGCGCGGGCGTCGCCCCAATCGCCCCCGGATCCACCGCGATCGCCGCCGCGATCGGACTCGCCGCCAGCGCGCCCCCCAGGAACACATGGCACAGCGCCGTGAACCGCTTCGTGAACGAGTAGAACCCGATCCACGCCAGCACCGGCACGCTCAGCATCACCGGCCACGGATTCGCAAACGCAATCCAGAACACCGCGCACGCTCCAACAAACGCAAGCGCACACCCGCCCGCAATCGCCCGCCCATCCCGCACCGACAGCCGACCGCTCGCCAGCACCCGCCGCCGCGTCCGCGGATTCGCCGCGTCGATCCGCACATCCGCCAGCCGGTTCACCAGCATCGCCCACGTCCGCGCCAGCACCATGCACACCACGATCAGCCCCAGTTGCCCCGCAAACCGCCCCCACGCCCCATCCACAGGCCGCGCCAGAAACGCCCCCAGCACCGCGAACGGCAACGCAAACACCGAGTGCGCCACCTTGATGTCCGCCGCGGCGAGGCCGAGTTTGGCGATGGGCGAGAGCGGCGGGAGCGAGGGAGCGGCGGACATGTTGCGAGAGCGTAGGTTTGGGAATCACCGACTACTGGTAGACAACGGGGGTCACATCGAGGCCGCGGATGCCCTCGTTCTTCAGAAAGCGGGCGAGGTCGCCGCGCAACATAAGACGTTGGCTTGGAAAGAAGGCGATCCGGCCGTCGGGGGTGCGATCGAGGTCTCCTTCCCAGAAAGGTGAACAGAGAATGGGAGGAACCCGCAGGCGTTCGAGGACTCGTTTGCTGGCAGTAGAGAAGTTGCCAAGGATCTTCGGCCGGCCGAAGTTGAGCGTGGAGGTCTTGCAGGTCTTGCAGGTTTGGACGCGAGTCTTTGATACGCTGATCGCGGTTGTCGGTGGCGCCCAAGACGGCATCAGTTGCCACCAGCGGTGTTTCGGCTTCGCCTTGCCAATGGTCGTCACGGGCTGGACGGGAATTCTGCACTCGACTGCTCGCTCGGCCTTGCGCAGAAGATCGTCGGACACCATCCAAAAGGTGTTCGACCCAAGCCAGATACTTGCCAAACGACCAGCCTTGTTGAGTTCGGCCGCGGCGAGCCGAAGCGGAGCGCTCTGCCGGGCACCGACGCCGCATCGAGTGCAGGCGCGGTCGGCGTTGACATCGGTAATGTGGCACACCCGGGCAATCTTGTCGCCATGCAAGGGGAAATCGATACAGCGGCCCACGTGAACCACGTCGAAGAGGGGGGCCGTAGCGACCTCCTCGTCGGTGTAGCGGTACTCGATCCAATCGGCGGACCAGTTTGGCGCGACCGCGCCGGCCTTAACGGCGCTTTGCACCTCACGTTTCCAAGCGCGATCGGTCGTGGGTATCCAGAATGTGCGGCAGTGACCGAAAGGCGTGGGGCCGTCCTCGGGCTCGTAGCCAAGGCGAGCAAAGTGCACGATGAACTTCTCAAACTCGACCGGGCGTCGATCGGGAGCCCACAGGGAAACGCGCAGCAACTCTTGCATCAGAACCATCCTCTTGAATGACTCGCTACCGAGGTGGAGACGAGTTGCCGATCTTCCGCTCCGTCCCCGCAAACGTCCGCGCAATGTTCCCCCGGTGCTTGAACACAATCAGCACGCACAACCCCGCCGCAAACCCCGCCTCGATCCCCGTCGCCGCGCGATACCCCGGAATCGCCGCAAGAACATCGGCCGCTCCGCCCCGCGCAAAGTGCGACAGCACCACCACCCCCGCCAGCGCCATCGCCGCGATCACGCTCGATATTCCCACCATCCGCGTCATCTTCACCGCGACCGCCCACACCACGATCGCCACCACCGCCCCCATCGTGAACACCGGATAGATCCCCAGCAGCGCCCCAAACCCGCACGCGACCCCCTTCCCGCCCCGGAACCCCAGCCACGGCGTGAACATGTGCCCCAGCACCGCCGCCAGCGCAACCCCCAGCCACAGCGCCATCGCCCCGGTCTCCGAATACGCCCCGTGCAGCGCCGTCTCAATCCGCCCGTTGATCACCAGCCCCGCCACCACCGACGGCACCAGCCCCTTCAGAAAGTCGAGAAAGAAGCACAGCAGCCCCGCCCGCTTTCCCAGCGTCCGCCACACATTCGTTGCCCCGATATTCCCCGAGCCCATGGTCCGGATGTCCACCCCCCGCGCCCGCGCGATCAGATACCCGTTGGGGATCGATCCCGCAATAAACGCGAAGAGCACCAGCGCGCCGGCAACAAGGTTCGGTCCCATCAAGGGGTGAGCATAGCGAACGCACGCCCGGCCGCGCCGACTACGGGCATCCCGCAAACCACGCGTTCAAGAACGCGAACACATCCGCCACCTGCAAACTCCCCGAGTGATCGAAGTCCGCCGGGCACGCCTCTCCCACCCGAACCACCGCGTACCCATCCACGGTCAGATTCGTCGAATCCGTCGCCCGGATCGCGAACGACGCCCCCCCGTGAAGCCCGAACTCGGCGTGAACACCAGCCCCGACCCCACCATCGACACCGTCCCGTTCGGCGAGCCCCCGATCACGCTGAACGTGAACGTCTCCCCCACGTCCGGGTCCGACGCGATCGGCACGGTCGGAAACGACGACCCGTTGATCGGGCAATACAGCCGCGCGTGCACAGCCGTCGGCGGTCCGCCGGCGTTGTACGTCGTGACGCTCGTCCCGGGAACAAACGTGCTCGCGCTCATCCCCGTCGAGCCCGGATTGCCGAGGCTGCCCCCG